>NZ_SCOY01000029.1:0-61944 GCF_005503035.1 Rhodococcus sp. Q | reverse complement strand
GTCGCGGGCGGCACGATGCCCCTCGAACTCGGCGAGCTCCTGCTGCCGTCCGGTCCGTCGGACGTCGACTTCGGCTGCACGTGCCCCGACGAAGGCTGGCCGTGCAGGCATGCGGCGGCGCTGGTCACGGTCATCGCGGATCGGTTGGAGGACGATCCGACACTGCTGCTCACCCTGCGGGGCATCGACCTCGACACCCTGATCGGCGGGGTGGACCAGGGCGTCGAGGTCGACGACGACACGGCGGACTGGTTCGGCGACGACGCCGTGCTCCCCGCACTGCCGCGGCCCGCGGTCGTGCCGGCGACGCAGGACCTCAACCCGGTGCACCTGCGTGCCGCGCTGCGGGCGATCACCCCCGACGAGGACGCGGCCCGCCGCGCCGTCAGCGACCTCGACGCGCTGTATCGGGCGCTGGCCGGCGAGTAGGCGGGGCGGGGCTGCTCGCGCCGTCACGGATCCGGTCGATCCGGGCTGGACTCCCGAGGTGTGGGTGCCGACCATCGCGACGACCTGGGTGCAGCATGCTGCGCGGCAACCCACGTGGACGAGCTGCTCCGGCGCGTCAGGGGAATTCCGGCGTCAGGACGGGACGGGAGTCTGCTGGCGCCCGGTCTCGAGTTGCACCGTGGACGTCTGGGGTTCGGTCAGGGCCTTGCGAGCGGCCTTCTCGACCAGGAGTGGGATGTAGTCGCGGATGCGGCCACCGTCGAGTCGTCTGTAGATCGCCAACACCGTGTGCTCGACGGTATCGGGCGCAAGCTCGGGGTACCGGGCAATCATCCGGCCGATGATCCGCTCGATCTCGATCATCTCGTTGTCGCCCGTCATCATCTCATGGTCCGCGGCAGGCAAGGGGGGGTCAAGAACGAAACGGTCTCGACAACAGGACATTTGATCAACCGCGCCGGACAATGATTGGGCACGTGAGGGGGTCGTGCACGGGACCGATCGGTCCTGGGGAAGGGGACGGGTCCGGTCGCCACGGTGACGCGTCGATCGGCCCGCCTGCTTCGACAGCCGCTGCCGCGAAAGATCCGCCGAAGTTCGGCCCACGCTTGAGTGGGAACAGGGAAAAATGATGGGTATGGACAGTCAGGGTTCCAATGGGCCTGGCGGCATCGGCGACGGGGCCGGTCGTCTCGGCGGTCGAGAGGCGAGTGATGCGTCGAAGGCGATGACCGTCCGCGGCGCCGCGTTCCTCGGCGTCGGCTCGATGGTCGGTGCCGGGATCTTCGCTCTCCTCGGGGAAGCCGGAGCCGTGGCCGGGTCCGCGGTGTGGGTCTCGTTTCTCGTCGCGGGGATCGTGGCGACCCTCCAGGGATACGCCGTGGCGAAGCTCGGTGCGCGGTATCCGTCCTCGGGCGGCGTCGTGACCTTCCTGCTGCAGGCCTACGGTCGCGGTCACACCACTGCGATCGCTTCGTGGCTGCTCTACTTCGCCGCCGTCATCGTCACCGCCATGGTTGCCGTGTCGTTCGGCAGTTATGGCACTGCGCTCCTCTTCGACGACTCCGTCGCGTGGAGCAGGATCCTCACCGTTGCGGTTGTCCTCGTTGTGGCTGCGGTCAACATCTTCGGCGCGAAACTCCTCGACCGTGTCCAGACAACGATCGTCGTGCTTCTGCTGGCGGTGTTCGCGGTCTTCGTCGTCGTCACGCTCGCGCAGGTCGATCCTGCTCTGCTGGCCCGCTCCACGTATCCGCCGGCGGTGGACATCGTCTCGAGCGTCGCGCTGACCTTCTTCGCCTACCTCGGCTTCACCGTGGTCAGCTTCACCGGCGGCGACCTGCCGAATCCGAGCCGGAACCTGCCGCGCGCAATGTACCTGGCGCTGGGTATCACCATCGCCCTCTACGTCCTGATCTCGATCGGCGTGTTCGGCACACTGACGGTGGACGAGGTGATCGCCAACGGTGAGACCGCCCTCGCCGTCGCGGCCAAGCCCGCGCTCGGAGACGCCGGGTTCGCCATCATGGCCTTCGCAGCGCTCCTCGCGACCTCGTCCTCGGCGAATGCCAACCTCTACGCGGCGGTCGGGTCGACCGCCAAACTTGCCGAGTCCGGTTCGTTCCCACCGGTATTCGGCAGGTCTGTTCGGATCGGAGGCACGGGCGGGCTGGTCATCACGGCCGCGCTGATCCTGCTCTTGTCCCTGTTCGTCGATCTGACGGCGATCGCGTCGCTCGGCAGTGTGGTGGCCCTGGCGATCTTCATGGTGACGTCGATCGGCGCATTCCGGCTCAGGAAGGACATCGGGGCCAACACGTCGATCCTGGTCGTGGGCATCGTGCTGACCGCCGTCGTCCTCGCCGTGTTCGCGGTCCAGACCCTGCGGACGTCGCCGCAGACGTTCGCGGGCATGGTGGCGATCCTGGCATTGGCTGCGATCCTCGAACTGGTCTGGGATCGGCTACGAGCGCGCCGCGCATGACCGCTCTGCTCGCTCAGTTCTTCACGACGCCTGCGGTCTTGAGTTCGTCGACGTACTGCTGAAAATCTGCGAGCTCGTCGGGACAGTAGGTCTTGATCACGAGAAGCTGTCCCTGCAGCAATCGGCTGTCGGCGATGACCGGGCGGGTTCCGGGTCCGCCCGAGCCGTTGGCCAGCTGCGCCGCCAGCGTGGCTCGCGACAGGGACCCATTCGGGTTCTCGCACACCGCACCGCCGTCGTCCCCGAGCACTCGGATGATCTGATCGTGTGAAGGAGCGGTCAGGCCTGCCGCCTGGAGTTCGGAGGTGAGCTGGTCCGCCTTTTCCTCGGCCTGCCGAGAGGAATCCGCTGCGCTGTAGGTCAGCAACGCGATGATCAGCAGGACGAGGATGATGACGCCGACCGAGATGTACAGCGTTGCCCGCTCGCTGGGTGGCGAGAATTCGGTGTCGGTGGTCATGACGGGCTACCTTCCGTCGACTCGGCTTGCTTCCAGGACGGCTTGCGCAGTCGGTAGAACAGGAACGGCACCAGGAGGCCGAGCCCCAGAGCGCCTGCTGCGACGAACAGGAAGTAAACCCCCGCATTGCCGCCGCCGAACTGGGAGGGCGGAACGAATCCGATGAGCAGTGCGGCCAGGGACGCCGCGAACCCGACTCCGCAGAGCCCGACGAGCATCGGGGCCCGGTAGCCGCGCGGGTGGTCGGGGAACTTGCGGCGGAGTCGGACGGCGGCGACGAACATGAGCAGGTACATGATCAGGTACACCTGCGTGGTGATCACCGAGAAGATCCAGTACGCGCTCGACACGTCGGGGATGAAGGCATACAGCAGCGCGATGACGGTGGTGACGAGCCCCTGCGTGACGAGGATGTTCTGCTGCACACCCTGCTTGTTGACCCGCTGAAGGAACGGTGGCAGATAGCCTTCCTGCCGGGAGATGAGCAGCAGGCCCTTCGACGGCCCGGCGAGCCAGGTCAGCATTCCTCCGAGCGAGGCCGTCACCAGCATGATGCCGATCACCGGAGTGAGCCACTGCCAGCCGAATTGGGCGAACACCGCGTCGAACGCCTGCATCACTCCTGCGGTCAGGGACAGTTGCTCGGCCGGGACGACCCAGCTGATGGCAAGTGCGGGCAGGATGAAGATCAGCAGCACCAATCCCATCGCGAAGAACATCGCCCGGGGGAACTGCTTGGCCGGATTCCGCAGCGACGAGACGTGCACCGCGTTCATCTCCATGCCCGAGTAGGACAAGAAGTTGTTCACGATCAGGACCAGGCTGGCGATTCCCGCCCAGGCGGGCAGCAGGTTGTCCGAGGTCATCGGTGCTGCCGACGGGTTTCCCTGTCCGAGGAAGACGATGCCGAGGATGACCAGCAGTGCCCCGGGAACGAGGGTGCCGATGATCAGCCCGCCGCTGGCCAGCCCGGCCACCCCCTTCGTTCCGCGGGAGGAGATGAACACACCAGCCCAGTAGGCGATCATGATGACCAACGCGGTCCACACGCCGTTGTTCGCCAGACTCGGGTTGATGACGTACGCGAGGGTGCTCGCGACGTATCCGAGCAGGCTCGGGTAGTAGAAGATCGTCATCGCGAACTGGCACCACACGGCCAGGAAGCCCATGGGCTTGGAGATTCCGAGGGCGACCCAGTTGTAGACACCGCCGCTCCAGCCCGAGGCCAACTCCGCCGAGACCAGTGAGGTGGGGAGCAGGAAGACGATCGCCGGCACCACGTACAGGAAGACGCAGGCGAGTCCGTAGACCGCCATCGTCGGGGACGGCCGAAGGCTGGCAACCGAACTCGTCGTCATGAGCGCCAGGGCGATCCACGAAATCCATGTCACGGCGGGCGGTCGACCACCGGTGGGGACCGACTCCGACGGAACCTGAGTGTCACTCATCCCGATCACCCTCTTTGCGATGGGATCGTCCCGAGATCGGCATCCGGCCGCGGCCACTGCACCCGGGGGAGATGCGCCGAGACCCGGGATGGAGGCTGGGTCGTGCCATGTCGAAACAGGTTCTCGTCACTGTCTTGACCTTTCACCGACGACACGAGCGAAACACGTCGAACGGCACTCGCCGCCTCGCGGAGCGGCGAACAACCCGGATCAGCCTCGACATTTTCCCACCCCGCAGGCGACACGCGCGACGGAAACACTGCCGCGATCCGGTTTCGATTCGGTGAACGTGACGCGTTGAGTGCGGGCACGGGTTCTCGCCGTGATCGGAGGCCGGTGGGGCCGTGCGATGGACTGCGGAGGGCCCGCCGACTCCGGTCGCAGGGGACTCGCCCCCTAGACATACATGGACATCCAACTATAGGATGAGCGACATATTCGAGACGTTCAGCCGTGCCCGGGACCGGGCGCGGAGTCCGCAGTTGGTCTTCGATCGGTCAGGACAGGAAAAATGGTTCAGGAACTCACCCACTTCGTCGACGGCAAGCGCGTCCCCGGCACTTCCGGCAAGTTCGGCGACGTCTACGACCCCAACACCGGTCAGGTTCAGGCCCGCGTGCCGCTCGCGGACAAGGCCGAGACCGAGGCCATCATCGCCAACGCGGAAGCCGCGCAGCGCGAGTGGGCGGCATTCAACCCGCAGAAGCGCGCCCGCGTGCTGATGAAGTTCCTGCAGCTCGCGCAGGCGGAGATGGACTCGCTCGCACGACTGCTCTCGTCCGAGCACGGCAAGACCGTCCCCGACGCCAAGGGCGACATCCAGCGCGGCCTCGAGGTCATCGAATTCGCGCTCGGCGCACCGCACCTGCTCAAGGGCGAGTACACCGAGTCCGCGGGCACCGGCATCGACGTCTACTCGATGCGTCAGCCGCTCGGTGTCGTCGCGGGCATCACCCCGTTCAACTTCCCCGCGATGATCCCGCTGTGGAAGGCAGGCCCGGCCCTCGCGGCGGGCAACGCGTTCATCCTCAAGCCGTCCGAGCGCGACCCCTCCGTGCCGCTGCGTCTGGCCGAACTGTTCCTCGAGGCCGGACTGCCGCCGGGCGTCTTCAACGTCGTCAACGGTGACAAGGAGGTCGTCGACGTCCTGCTGACCGACGACCGCATCAAGGCCGTCGGGTTCGTCGGCTCGACCCCGATCGCGCAGTACATCTACGAGACTGCGGCCGCCCACGGCAAGCGCGCGCAGTGCTTCGGCGGCGCGAAGAACCACGCCATCGTCATGCCCGACGCCGACCTCGACGACGTCGCCGACGCCCTGATCGGTGCCGGCTACGGCTCCGCCGGTGAGCGCTGCATGGCGATCTCGGTCGCCGTCCCCGTCGGTCAGGAGACCGCCGACGCGCTGGTCGCGAAGCTCACCGAGCGGGTCGCGGGCCTGAAGATCGGGCGCTCCGACGACGAGGCCGCAGACTTCGGTCCGCTGGTCAGCAAGGACGCCCTCGACCGGGTGAACAGCTACATCCAGATCGGTATCGACGAGGGCGCCGAGGCAGTCGTCGACGGCCGCGGGTTCACCCTCGACGGCCACGAGGACGGCTTCTTCGCGGGCGCGACCCTGTTCGACAAGGTCACCACCGACATGCGTGTCTACAAGGAGGAGATCTTCGGTCCCGTCCTGCTCGTCGCCCGCGCCGCGGACTACGAGGAGGCGCTGCGCCTGCCGACCGAGCACGAGTACGGCAACGGCGTCGCGATCTTCACCCGCGACGGCGACACCGCCCGCGACTTCGTCGCCCGCGTCAATGTCGGCATGGTCGGCGTCAACGTCCCGATCCCGGTCCCGATCGCGTACCACACGTTCGGCGGCTGGAAGCGGTCCGGATTCGGTGACCTCAACCAGCACGGCCCGGACTCGTTCCGCTTCTACACCAAGACCAAGACGGTCACGCAGCGCTGGCCCTCGGGCAAGAAGGAAGAGACCAACCACTTCGTCATCCCGACGATGAACTAGGGGCGAATCGATGTTCACCCTCACCGACGACGAGCGGGCGATCAGCGACACCGCCCGCGACTTCGCCGACGAGTACCTGGCTCCCAACGCCATCGAGTGGGACCAGACCAAGCACTTCCCGGTGGACGTGCTGCGCAAGGCCGCCGCGCTCGGCATGGGCGGCATCTACATCCGCGAGGACGTGGGCGGCTCGGGTCTGCGGCGGCTCGACTCGGTTCGCATCTTCGAGCAGCTCGCGACCGGTGACCCGTCGATCGCCGCGTACATCTCCATCCACAACATGGTGGCGTGGATGATCGACACCTACGGCACCGACGAGCAGCGCCACCAGTGGCTGCCCGACCTGTGCTCGATGGAACGGCTCGGCAGCTACTGCCTGACCGAGCCGGGAGCCGGATCGGACGCCGCGGCCCTGTCGACGAAGGCGGTCCGCGACGGCGACGACTATCTGCTCACCGGTGTCAAGCAGTTCATCTCCGGTGCGGGCGCCTCCGACGTGTACGTGGTCATGGCGCGGACCGGGGACTCCGGTGCGCGCGGGGTGTCGGCGTTCATCGTTCCGAAGGACTCCGACGGACTCTCGTTCGGCGCGAACGAGAAGAAGATGGGCTGGAACGCCCAGCCGACACGCCAGGTGATCATGGACGCCGTCCGGGTGCCCGCGGCGAACCTGCTCGGCGGTGAGGGCAACGGATTCCGCATCGCGATGGCGGGGCTCAACGGCGGTCGTCTCAACATCGCGGCGTGCTCGGTGGGCGGTGCGCAGGCGGCACTGGAGAAGGCCGTCGCGTATCTCGGTGAGCGTCGCGCGTTCGGTGCGCCGCTGGTGAATTCGCAGGCTCTTCAGTTCCAGCTCGCGGACATGCGCACCGAGCTCGAAGCGGCCCGCACCCTGCTGTGGCGGGCGGCGGACGCGCTCGACTCCGACGCCGCGGACAAGGTCGAACTGTGTGCGATGGCGAAGCGATTCGCCACCGACACCGGTTTCGAGGTCGCGAACCGGGGCCTGCAGATGCACGGTGGCTACGGCTACCTTTCCGAGTACGGTCTGGAGAAGATCGTCCGGGATCTGCGTGTGCACCAGATCCTCGAGGGCACGAACGAAATCATGCGGGTGGTCATCGCCCGCAGTGTCATTGCGGGAAAGGGTGGAACCGTATGAGCCAGGCCGACGAACAGGAAGTTCTCGTCACACGGTCCGGTGGGGTCGGGCGACTGACCCTGAACCGGCCGAAGGCGATCAACGCCCTCAACCACGCGATGGTGCGGACGATGGCCGCTGCGCTCCTCGAGTGGGAGGCGGATCCCACCGTCACGGCCGTCGTCGTCGACGGTGCCGGCGAGCGCGGACTGTGCGCGGGCGGCGACATCGTCGCGATCCACGACGACGCCAAGTTCGGCGGCACCGGGTCGCGCGAGTTCTGGCGTGACGAGTACGTCCTCAACGCCGCGATCGGCCGGTACCCGAAGGCGTACGTCGCGATCATGGACGGCATCGTCATGGGCGGTGGTGTCGGCATCTCCGCGCACGGCAGTGTCCGCGTCGTCACCGAGCGGTCGACGATCGCGATGCCGGAGACGGGCATCGGCTTCGTGCCCGACGTCGGCGGCACTCACCTGCTCTCTCGCACGCCCGGCGAGATCGGCACCCACATCGCCCTGACGACCGGGCGACTGAACGCGGGTGACGCGATCGCGCTCGGCTTCGCCGACCACTTCGTGCCGTCCGAGTCGCTGCCGGAGTTCGTGGCCGCGCTCGCGTCCGTCTCGGTCGAGGACGCTCTCGCCCGGTTCGCCCAGCCCGCACCCGAATCGCCGCTGCTCGCGCAGCGGTCCTGGATCGACGCGGCGTACTCCGCCGACACCGTCGAGGAGATCGTCGCCCGGTTGCAGGCCGCCGACGTGCCGGAGGCCGCGAAGGCCGCCGACCAGATCCTCGGCAAGTCGCCGGTCGCGCTCAAGGTCACGCTGCGCTCGCTCCGTCAGGCACGGGAACTCGGCAGCCTCGAAGAGGTACTCAACGAGGAGTTCCGGGTCTCCGTCGCCGCTCTCGCATCCCACGACCTGGTCGAGGGCATCCGGGCGCAGGTCATCGACAAGGACCGCAACCCGCAGTGGGCACCCGCCACCCTGGCCGATGTCACCGCGGCCGACGTGGACCGCTACTTCCAGCCGCTCGGCGACCTCGACCTCGGGCTCGCCGCACCCGACCTCGAAGGGGTCCGACCATGAGCACACTTCCCACCGTCGCGTTCCTCGGTCTCGGCCACATGGGTGGCCCGATGGCCGCGAACCTGGTCAAGGCGGGCTACGACGTCACCGGGTTCGATCCCGTCCCCGCGGCACAGGAACAGGCGTTCAAGGACGGACTCACCGTCGCCGACACCGCCGTCGCCGCCGTCGCGGATGCCGACGTGGTGATCACGATGCTGCCGAACGGCAAACTGGTCCTCGACCTCTACGGTGAGATCCTGCCGTTGGCCAAGGCGAACACTCTGTTCGTGGACAGCTCGACCATCGACGTGGCTGACGCCAAGGCCGCCGCGGACAAGGCGCACGCGGCCGGGCACAGGGCCGTCGACGCACCCGTTTCGGGCGGTGTCGCGGGTGCGGCTGCGGGCACGTTGGCGTTCATGGTCGGCGGCAGCGAGGCCGACTTCGACTCCGCCAGGCCCCTGCTCGACGTCATGGGCGCGAAGGTCGTGCACTGCGGTGGTTCCGGTGTCGGGCAGGCCGCGAAGATCTGCAACAACATGATCCTCGGCATCTCGATGATCGCCGTGAGCGAGGCGTTCGTGCTCGGCGAGAAGCTGGGTCTGACGAACCAGGCGCTCTTCGACGTCGCGTCCAACGCGTCCGGTCAGTGCTGGTCCCTGACCAGCTACTGCCCCGTGCCCGGGCCGCTGCCGACCAGCCCCGCCAACAACGACTACCAGCCGGGCTTCGCGGCTGCGCTGATGGACAAGGACCTCGGCCTGGCGTCGAACGCGCTGCGTGCCAACGGGGTCGAGGACGGCCTCGGTCTGCGTGCGGCCGAGCTCTATCACCGCTTCAACACCGAAGGCAATGGGGGACTGGACTTCTCCGCCATCGTCAACGACATCCGCACCCGATCCGAGGGAAACAAGTGAGCGAGTACGAAACCATCCTGACCGAGCGAAAGGGTCGCGTCGGCGTCGTCACGCTGAACCGGCCGAAGGCGCTCAACGCGCTGAACAGCCAGTTGATGGCCGAGGTGGTCGCCGCGGTCGAGGCGTTCGACGCGGACACCGAGATCGGCGCGATCCTGCTCACCGGGTCGGAGCGGGCCTTCGCGGCGGGCGCCGACATCAAGGAGATGCAGCCCAAGACCTTCGCCGAGGTCTACGCGGAAGATCTCTTCTCCCAGTGGGATCGTCTCTCGTCGGTACGCACCCCGATCATCGCCGCGGTGTCGGGCTACGCGCTCGGCGGCGGCTGTGAACTGGCGATGTTGTGCGACTTCATCATCGCCTCGGACACCGCCAAGTTCGGTCAGCCGGAGATCAAGCTCGGTGTCATCCCCGGCATCGGCGGATCGCAGCGCCTCACCCGCGCCGTCGGCAAGGCGAAGGCGATGGACCTGTGCCTGACCGGACGCAACATGGACGCCGAGGAAGCCGAGCGCGCCGGACTCGTCGCCCGCGTCGTTCCGGTCGCGGAACTGCAGACCGTTGCGCTGGAGGCCGCCACCACCATCGCGTCGATGTCGCTGCCGATCGCGCGGATGGCGAAGGAAGCCGTCAACCGGTCCTTCGAGACCACGCTGGCCGAGGGCGTGAAGTTCGAACGGCGCGTGTTCCATTCGACGTTCGCGACCGCCGACCAGAAGGAAGGCATGGCGGCGTTCGTCGAGAAGCGTGCCCCCAAGTTCGTGAACGGCTGACGTTCCTCTGCAGTACGCGACGAGGGTCCGCGGAGCGCTTGCTTCGCGGACCCTCGTCGCGTCCGGGCTCTCGGTTCGGGGTGCCCGGACAGCGCTGCCGCCGTTTCCGTACCACGGATCAGAGACCGAGATCCTTCGCGATGATCGTCTTCATGACCTCGCTGGTGCCGCCGAAGATCCGGGTGACCCGGGTGTCGGCGTAGAGGCGCGCGATCGGGTACTCGGTGACGTAGCCGTAGCCGCCGTGCAACTGCAGGCACTTGTCGATGACGCGTCCGGCGGCCTCCGTGCAGAACAGCTTCGCCTTCGCGGCGTCGGCGACGGTGAGTTCGCCGGCATCGTGCAGTTCGATGGCGCGGTCGACCATCAGCTGGATCGCCTGCACCTCGGTGGCACACTCGGCGAGCACGAACTTCGTGTTCTGGAACGCCGCCACCGGCTTGCCGAACACGGTGCGCTCCTTGACGTAAGCGATGGCGTGCGACATCGCGGCGGTCGCGGTGGCCGCCGCGCCGAACGCGATCGTCAGCCGTTCCTGCGCGAGGTTGTGCGTCAGGTACGAGAACGCGGCACCCTCCTCACCGAGCCGGTCGGTGACGGGAACCTTGACGTCGGTGAAGGACAGTTCGGCCGTGTCGGAGGTCTTGAGGCCGATCTTCTCGATCTTGCGGCCCACCGCGAAACCCTCGGACGCGGTGTCGACGACGAGGATCGTCAGGCCGGCGCGCCGGTCCTCGGGGGTGCTGGCCGCGGTACGGCACACCACCAGGATCCGGTCGGCGAGTGCGCCGCCGGTGATGAAGGTCTTTGCGCCGCTCAGGACGTAGTGGCTGCTGTCGTCGGACAGCTTCGCGGCCGTCGCGATGTTCGCGAGGTCCGACCCGGTGCCCGGCTCCGTCATCGCGATCGCGAACATCAGGTCGCCGGACGCGAATCCGGGGAGCCAACGCTGCTTCTGCTCCTCGGTCGCGTGCTCGACGAGGTACGGCAGGATCAGATTGCTGTGCACCGAGTAGCTGCCGAACGACGCTCCTGCGGCCGCAACCTCCTCCGCGACAACCACGTTGAACTTGATGCTCGCTTCGCCGCCACCGCCGTATTCCTCTGGGGTCTGGATGCCCAGGATGCCGAGATCGCCGAGGCGGCGGTAGAAGTCGCGCGGAGGGTGGCCGTCGACCTCCCAGTCGTGGTGAACGGGTACGACCTCCTTGGCGATGAACTCACGAATGGTCTTGCGGAATGCTTCGTGGTCCTCGCCGAAGATGGTTCGTTGCACGGGAATCTCCTGTTCGGGTCCGGGTGGTGCGGTGTCGCGGGGCGCGCTCGGCATCAGCATGCCTCGCGTGGTGTTCCGGTACCAGGACCGATCGGCTATGGCACTCATCGCGGTAGCCAATGACTGCGTCCGCCCATACCGGGTCTGCATAGGTTTCGGCTATCGAACGGTTCACCAAGTGCGGATTGCGGGAGTGATCTGGGTCACCTTGAATGGAGTGGTCGGCGAGTGTGGCGCCCACGCCGACCACCCCCACCTCCTCAGCGCGTCCGTCCACGTCCTCGACTTCGAAGGATTCTCGTGACAACAGGCAATCTGGCACCCGGTCGACCGGCCTCCTCCGTCGGCACCGCGGCCACCTCACTCGTCAGCAGCAAGCGGGCTTGGGGGATGACCGGACTGGTCGTCTTCCTCTACGTCGTCAACTACGCCGACAAGGCGGTGCTCGGCATCATCGCGCAGCCGCTGGCGCGCGAACTCGGCCTCACCTCGGCCCAGATCGGACTCGTCGGCTCACTGTTCTTCCTCACGTTCACGATCGGCGGCTTCCTCGCCGGACCGATGAACAAATACCTGACACTGCGGTGGGCGTTGCTCGTGCTCGGCGTCACGTGGTCCGTCGTGATGCTGCCGCTGGTGGTGTCGGCGAGCCTGGTCATGCTCATCGTCTGCCGCATGCTGCTCGGCCTCGCGGAAGGCCCGAGCTCGGCGCTCATGCACACGGCCACCTACTCGTGGCACGCGCCGGCCAAGCGCGGGCTCCCCGGTGCGTTCCTCGTCGGATCCGCGTCGGTCGCCAAGATCGCACTCGCCCCCGTTCTCGCCTACGTCACCGTCCAGTGGGGGTGGCGCGCGGCGATCGTCTCGCTGTCATTGCTCGGCGCGGCCTGGGTGGTGGTGTGGCTGACCGGGTGGTCCGAGGGGCCGTTCACCGCCAAGTCGATCAAGGCGGACGCGGAACCGGTGACCGAAGGTGAGCCGGTGACCGTCGAATCCGAACCGAGCGTTCCGTGGCGGTCCATCTTCGTCAGCGGAACATTCCTCAGCTGTGCCTTCCTGGTGATGGTCGTGTACGCGCTCACCACCGTGGTGCTGACGTGGCTGCCGTCGTACTTCGAGGTGGGTCTCGGCTACTCGGCGCTGCAGGCCGGCTCCATGTTCGCGCTGCCCTCGATCATCGGGCTGGTGCTGATGATCGTCTCCGGTGCCGTCACCGACCGAATGATCCAGCGCGGAGCGAAGTCCCGCGTCGTCCGCATCATCGTTCCCTGCGTCGGTGTGCTGATCTGCGGTGGCGTACTCACCATGCTCCCGATGATCGACGCGCCCATCGTGGCGGTGCTGACGCTGTCCGTCGGATACGGCTTCGGCGCGATCGTGTTCCCCCTCGTCAACGCCGCCATCTCAGAGCTGTGCCCGCCGCAGCAGATCGCGGGAACGATGGGCGTCTTCCTCGCGCTGATGGCGATCGGCGGCCTCGTCGCGCCGTACACGACGGGCATCGTCGTCGACAACGCCGCCTCGAAGGCCGACGGCTACGCGATGGCGTTCCAGTCGATCGGTGTTCTCGCGGCGATCGCCGCGGTCCTGGTGCTGGTCTTCGCGAACCCCGATCGCGACCGTGCCCGGATTCGCCACCTCGCCTGACCGACATAGTGTCCGGCTGTCGGTGGTATCCACCGAAAGTCTTTGTCCGACGGCCGGGCACGTGATCGACTCGAAGTCGAGGCCAGGTCAGGTCGGCCGTCCATTCCAGTTCTGGAGGTAGCCATGCGCGATGCCGTCATCGTCGATGCAGTCCGCACACCCATCGGCCGTCGGGGAGGCGCCCTTGCCGACGTTCATCCCGCCGACCTGTCGGCGCACGTCCTGACGGCGCTCGCCGCGCGCTCGGGGATCGACCCGCAACTCGTCGACGACGTCGTGTGGGGCTGCGTCAGTCAGACCGGTGAGCAGGCGGGCAACGTCGCCCGCACTGCGGTCCTCGCCGCGGGGTGGCCCGAGTCGGTGCCTGGCACCACCCTCACCCGGGCGTGCGGTTCCAGCCAGCAGGCGGTGTCGTTCGCCGCGGCGACCGTGATGTCCGGGCAGTACGACGTCGTGGTGGCAGGCGGTGTCGAGATGATGACGCGGGTCCCGATGGGCTCCGCCAGTAGGAACGGCGAGCACTTCCCGGCGTCGGTTCTGGACCGGTACGGCGTCGAGGGATTCAGCCAGGGCACCGGCGCCGAGATGATGGCCGAGAAGTGGGGGCTGTCGCGAACCGCGCTCGACGAGTACTCGTTGCGGTCGCACGAACTCGCCGACGCCGCGACGGCGGCCGGTGCGTTCGAGGCGCAGCTCGTGCCGATCGCCGGCCTCACGCAGGACGAGGGCATCCGCCGCGGCGGCACACTCGAATCTCTCGGCACGCTGCGAACCGTCTTCAAGGAGAACGGGGTGATCCACGCCGGGAACTCCTCGCAGATCTCCGACGGCGCCGGCGCACTGCTCATCACCACCAGCGAGTACGCGGCATCGCGGGGCTGGACGCCGATCGCACGCATCCACACCGCTGTCGTCGCGGGCGACGACCCCGTCATCATGCTCACCGGTCCGATCGCCGCGACGGCCAAGGCGCTGACGCGAGCCGGCCTCGGCATCGACGACATCGGTGCGTTCGAGGTGAACGAGGCGTTCGCGCCGGTCCCGATGGCGTGGCAGATCGAAACGGGCGCCGCCGCCGACCGGCTCAATCCCCTCGGTGGCGCGATCGCTGTTGGGCACCCGCTCGGCGGTTCCGGCGCCATCCTCATGGCGAGGCTGGCGCATCACATGCGGGACAACGGGATTCGCTACGGGCTCCAGACGATGTGCGAGGCGGGTGGACTGGCGAACGCGACGATCCTCGAACTGCTCTGACCGCACACTTCAGACAAGGAACGAATCACGCAATGGATGCGAACACCTTCGCCGGGCTCCACTTGACCTACCCGGATGTGTCGATGGCGGTGTGGGCACCGAGCATGGCGGCTGTCCACGGTGACCGCGCCGCCGTCGTCGACGGTGACCGATCCTGCTCGTACCGGGAGCTCGACGAGTGGTCCGCGCAGTTCGCCGGGGGCCTCGTCGCCGCCGGTGTGCAGGCAGGCGATGTCGTGTTGCTGCACCTGGGCAACGGGATCGAGTTCTTCGTCGCCTATTACGGAACGCTCCGTGCGGGGGCGACCGTCACGCTCGTCAACCCGTTGCAGCCCGAACCGGGGTTGCGCAGGCAGATCGAGGAGACGTCGGCGGTCGTCGCTGTCACGCAGCCGCCGCAGCTCGGCACGCTCCGGTCCGCGGCCGTGGGAACGACCGTCGGCACCGTCGTCCTGGTCGGGGGCTCGCCCGAGGACACGGGCGTCGGCATCATCGGCTTCGACCGGTTCCTCGACGGCCGCCAGACCGTGTTCACACCGGTGCGGGTGAGAGGCGACGACGTCGCCCACATCGCGTTCACCGGTGGCACCACCGGCATCTCCAAGGGGGTTCGGGTACTGCATCGCAACGTGGTCGCCAACGTCACCCAGATGTGTGGGTGGCGGGCCGGCCAGGCGGTGGTGCGCACCGACGGGGGCCTCGTCGACCTCCTGCCGATCCCCGACCTGGAGGTCCACGGGGTGACGCCGGGCGTCGGGAGCACGATCGTCGTGTCGCCGCTGTTCCACGCTCACGCGTTGATCAACGCGTCGTTCCTGCTGCTGTGCGGCGTCACCCAGGTGATGGCGGGCCGCTTCGATCCGGCCCGGATGCTCGAGCTGATCGAACGGCATCGGGCCAGCTACGTCACGGGTAGCCCCGCGATGTGGCACACCCTCGCCACGCACCCCGACGCCGCCCGTCGCGACACCACCTCGGTTCGCGTAGTCGCGTCGGGCGCCGCTCCCATCGACCGGGTGACCCTCGAAGCGCTGTCGGTGGCGTTTCCACAGGCCCGCGTCACCGAGGGCTACGGGTTGACCGAGGCCACGTGTGTCGTGACCGCCGCCCCGCTCGGCGTCGGCACCGCGTACCGGCTCGGCAGTGTGGGGCTGCCGGTGTTCGACACCGAGGTGCAGATCCGTGCCCAGGACGACCCGGGCACCGAGCTGGTCGCAGGCGAGCGCGGCGCGCTGTGGGTGCGCGGACCCCAGGTGACCGGCGGCTACCTGGGGCACCCCGAGATCACGGCGCAGCAGTTCGTGGACGGCTGGCTGGACACCGGCGACATCGCGTACCGGGACTCCGACGGCTACCTCTACATCTGCGATCGTGCGAAGGACATGCTGATCTACAAGGGCTACAACGTGTATCCGCGCGAGCTGGAGGAGATCCTGGCCACCCATCCGGCGGTGTCGACCGCGGCGGTGATCGGGCGCGGCGCAGGAGCGGTGGGGGAGGAGCCCGTCGCGTTCGTCGTCGCGGTGCCCGGTGTCGCGGTCGATGTCGCGGAGTTGATGGCGTTCGTGGCGCAACAGGTGCTGCCGTACAAGAAGATTCGCGACATCGTGGTGATCGATGCGCTGCCGACGTCGGCAGCGGGCAAGGTGCTCAAGACGGATCTGCGGGCGAGATTGCAGGAGACGGTCGCGCACTGACAGTGGACCGGTACCGGGCGCCGTCCGGTACCGGTCTCTTGTCAGAGATCGGGTGGTGCGGCGCGGACGAAGTCGACGAAGGCCCTGCCCACGGGCGAGAGGGTGGCCGGGTCGAACGCCAACGCGAACGCCCGGGTGAAGCTGGGGTCGCAGGGTCGCACCACTGCGCGGTCGCGGACCGACTCGGCAACACACCGCTCCATCAAGGACCCACCGACACCCGCCAGGACGAGCGGCAGTCGGGCCTCCCGGTGTTCGATCAGCACCGCCAGTGGCGGGCGAGCGCCGGCGTCGCGGATCGCCTCCTCGATGGTGTCGCCCAGTGACCCGCCGCGCGGTACGAACACCATCGGAATGTCCGGTAGCTCCGAGAGTTTCACCGCGCCCTCCGGAAGCCGTGTACCCGCCGGGTACACGAGCCAGAACTCCTGCTCGCCGAGTTCGACGACCTCGAGGCTGTCGTGGCCGTCGAAGGGCAGGTGCGCCACCACGAACTCGCTGTGCCCGTCCCGGATCACGGTCGCGGACGCGGATTCGTCCCGCAGCTCGGACAGCTGGACGGTCACCTTCGGGTGCTCGGCACGGAAGCGAGCCACCAGGTCGACGATCGTCCCGGTGGCGAGCGCGGGGAAGGCCATCACGTCGAGTCGGCCCGTGAGTTCCGCGGACCCGCCGGTGAGCGTGTCCCGCGCGGCGACGACGTCGCGCAGCACCTGCCGGCTCGGACCGACGAGGCTGCGTCCCGCCGCGGTGAGGACCATGCCCCGTCCGATGCGGTGGAACAATTGCACGCCGAGTTCACGTTCGAGCCCACGGAGCGACTGCGACACCGTCGGCTGCGCGACACCGAGCCCGGCGGCGGCGCCGTTGATGCCGTCGCGTTCGACGACGGCGAGGAAGTACTCGAGCTGGCGGAAGTCCACCGGTCACACCTCCAGGGGGCTGGCAGTGGACGTGGTGACGAAGGCCGCCGCCGCGGGCGACGGCTCGCCGGACCGCAGGACCAGGCCGATCGGCCTGCGCAGGGGAGGCTCGAAGGTCAGCAGTGCCACGTCGGCGGACTGCCCCTGCGGGATTCGGCTCGACGCGAAGATCGCCCCGGTGCCGCGCAGCATCAGCTCCGACGCCGCCATCGGGTGCGCGCAGTCCACCACGACGTTGGGTGCGCCGTCGCCGACGAGGGACCCGACCCGCATCGACGACGCCGTGTCGCTGAGGTCGACGATCAGTGGCACGTCTCGAATCCGTTCGCGGGGAAGAGGGTTCGGAAGTGCGGCGGCGATGTCGCGGTGCATGGCGAGGGCCAGTTCCTGCTCCGCGAGCGGGATGGTCACCATTCCCGGGTACTCGACCGACAGGTCCGTCACGCCCACTTCGGCCACACCGCGACGCAACGCGGTGTGCACCGCCGCGGGCCCTTCGGCGTCGACGACGTTCACCAGAATCCCCGGGTACCGCAAGCGGAATCGGCTGATGAGGTCGACGAGCGGGTCGAGGGAGAACGCGGAGTACGTCACCACGTCCACCCGCCCCGATTCCAGCTCGCGGACCGCGGCGACCGTCGCCTTCGCTCGATCCACGTCGGCGAGGATGCGTCTGGCGGCCACGTCGAGTCGTCTGCCGTCCTCCGTGAGTTCCAGCCGTCGTCCCGACCTGTCGAACAGGGTGGTGCCCAGTCGACGCTCGAGGGTGCGGATCGCCTGGGACAGTGACGGCTGCGAAATGTACAGGGACCGAGCGGCCTTCGTGATTCCACCGTGATCGACGACGGCGACGAAGTAGGTCACGAGGTGCAGGTCCACCCGGTCAGTCTACGGGCGTGCACGCCGCGGCCGGCTGCTCTCGTCCCCCGTCACGGTGCGGGAACGGGAGCCGCCGTGGTCCACCGGTCCGGGGCGCACCCGGTTCGGTGGACCTCGCCGCGATCCGCGAGGACGAGCAGATGGGCGTCGGTTTCGCGCACCGCGAGTCGGTGCAGCCGAGGGCGCATCTCGTCGAAGGGTCGCGACCAGGTGATCCGGGTGGTCACCTCCCAGGTGGTCGACTCCGGGTGTGCGTGCACATCCGCCAGGATCTCGGCGAACCGCTCCTCGTGATGTCCGAGCAGGCCGCGGGCCCGGTCCGCGAGACCGCTGAAACGGTATTCGTGCGCGGGAAGCACCTCGTGGTCGGGCAGGGTCGCCGTCGCGGCGAGCGAGAGCAGATAGCGGTGCAGTGGATGCTCCAACTCGCCTGGCACGGTGGAGATGTTCGGACTGATCCGCGGCAGCATGTGGTCACCGCTCAGGAGCACACCGGCCGCGTCGTCGACGAAGCACAGGTGCCCGGCCGTGTGGCCCGGCGTCCACAGCGCCCGCAGGTTCCATCCCGGCAGGCCGAGGGCGTCACCGTCCCCGAGGACGACGTCCACCGATTCGCCCGGACCGAACCGAACCAGGTCGACGGGGTCGGCGTCGATCACCGGACGCGGCGCTCCGAGGCGTGTGAGTTGCCGAGCCCAGGCCTCCTCGGTGTGCGACTGATCGGTCGGGGCGTGGTGCCCGAGCAGGGTCGCGTCCGCGGCGTGCATCGCCAGCGTCGCGCCACTGACCGCGCGCAGACGCGGTGCGAGCCCGAAGTGATCGGGATGCAGGTGTGTGATCGCCGCGTACCGCACCTCGGTGATGTCGTGCCCGGTCGCGCGGATGCCGTCGACGAGGGCCTGCCACGATTCCTCGGCATCCCACCCGACGTCGATCAGCGCCAGGCCCTCGTCGAGGGCGAGGGCGTAGACGAGCACGTACCGCAACGGGTTTCGCGGCATCGGCACGGGAATCGACCACAGTCCGGGGCGCACCTGCTCCACGGGCGGCAGGACACCCCGCAGCCACGATTCCCGCTGCGCGGTGCCGACCACGGCCGGGGCGGTCACGATCCGCTCCTGGCACCGAGGGATTCGCGCAGCGACTTCTTGAGTACCTTCCCGCTCGCATTGCGCGGCAGTGCGGTGACGAAATGGATGCGCCGCGGCTTCTTGTACGACGCCAGGCGAGCCGTCGTGAACGCGACGAGTTCGGCTTCCGTGGGAGACTTCTCGTCCTCGACCAGTCGCACCACGGCGGTCACCGACTCGCCCCAGCGCGCATCCGGCACCCCGACGACCGCGACCTCCGCCACCGCCGGATGCTCGGCGAGCACGGCCTCGACCTCGACGGGATACACGTTCTCGCCGCCGGTGATGATCATGTCCTTCACCCGGTCCGTCACGAACAGGTAGCCGTTCTCGTCGAGATGCCCGGCATCGCCGGTGCGCAGGAATCCGTCGTCGGTGAAGAGTCCGTCGTCGCCGCGCCGCCAGTAGCCGGCCACGTTGTTGCGGGACCGGCACACGATCTCGCCGGTCTCGCCTGCCGGCAGACGCTCGCCGGTGACCAGGTCGCGGATCTCGACCTCGGTCCCCGGCATCGCCCGGCCCGCCGAACGCAGCAGGCCCGCGCGGTCACCGGTCGGGTCGTGGTCCTCGACGGGCAGCGCCGTCACCGACCCCGTCGTCTCCGTCATCCCGTACCGCTGCACGAATCCGCATTTCAGGACGTCGATGGCCCGCCGGAGCAGCGCAGGCGTGATCGGCGAGGATCCGTAGGCGACGACCCGAAGGCTCGACAGGTCGTGGTCCGCGAGGTCGGGGAGGTCGAGGATCGCGGCGATCGTCGTCGGGACGAGAAACGCATGCGTGATGCGATGCCGCTCGATCAGGGCCGCGACGGCCGACGGCGAGAACTCGCCCAGCAGCACCACGTGTACCCCCGCGGACAGGCACGTGCTCAGGAAACCCGCGCCCGCGATGTGGAACAGCGGCATGGCGTCCAGCGCAACCGAATCGGCGCCGAAGTGATAGATCGTCAGGCCCTCGGGGTCGTTGTGCAGGTTGCGATGCGTCGACACAACACCTTTCGGACGACCCGTTGTCCCCGACGTGTACAGCTGCAGGACTTCGGCATCCAGATCGGAGCCGTGCCCGGGGTCGACGCCGTCGCCGGTCGCGACGAAGTCGCCCCAGGTGCGCGCCTCGGGCACCACATGGGGATCGGGTCCGAGGACCACCACCCGCAGCGTCGGCAACGCCGCGACGATCGCGCCGGCCGCGGCGGCGAACTCGGGGTCCGCGATCAGGACGTCGAGCTCGGCGTCGACCGCGATGGCGGCCGCCTCGTCGGGGTTCAGACGCCAGTTCAGTGGGACGAACACCAGCCCCGCCTTGGCGGAGGCGACGAACGTCTCGGCGCCCTCGACACCCATTCGGAGCAGGCCTCCGACCCGGCCCCGCGGCGCCGCGACGGACGCGAGCGCGGACGCGAGCCGGGTGGTGCTCGCGTCGAACTCGGCGTTCGTCAGGGTGCGATCGCCGTCGCTGACTGCCGGCGCGGTCGGTGCGTCCGCCGCGCGGGCGCGCACACGTTCGGGAAGATGCAGGCCGGTCACATCACGCTCCTCGTCGCTGACTGCGGAGCGCCACCGCGCCCGCACCCCAGTCGACCACCGGACCGTTGCCGTCGGCAAAGACGTGACGCCGCACGGATCGTTAGGGAGCGCCTATGTTCAGGCGGGAGGGTGGGTCACCACCTGGTGGGGGCGTCGCCGGTGTCGAAGTCGCCTGCGTCCCGGCGCAGTTCCGCGAGGATGCGAACCAGGGTGTCGAGCTTCTCCGCGGGCAGGCCGGGGTTCGCGAACACCTTGCTGTTCAGGAGTTCGGTGGCCTCGACCGCCAAATCCCGTCCCTCCTGGGTGATCTCGACCAGCGTGGCTCGCCGGTCACTGGGGTGGGGGACACGTCGGACCAGGCCGGCCTTCTCCAGCCGGTCGACCGCGTTCGTCACCGAGGTCGGGTGAACCTGCAGCCGCGCACTGGCCTTCGCCATCGGCAGGGCACCGGTCCGGGTGAAGGTCAGCAGGGCGAGCAATTCGTAGCGCGAGAATGTCAGCCCGGTCGGCTTGAGGACCTCCTCGACGCGGGCGATCATGATCTGCTGTGCGCGCATCACCGACGTCACGGCCGCCATGCCGTCGGCGACGTCGCCCCAGCCGTGAGCTTCCCACTGGCGGTGGGCTTCCTCGATGGGGTCGAGCGGCAACGGTTGTGACGGCATGCCCGCCATCATCCCACGAGGTCGCCGGGGTACCTTCCTTTGCGGAGGTAAGCAGTTGAGTGACACGCGTACGCCCTGGGCTCAGCACGCCCTGATCCAGGCCGTGTTCTTCCTGATGGGTGCGGAACTCTTTCTCGCGTCGCCGCTGCTGCCGACGATCTCCGCGGACTTCGGGACCACGATCGCGTCGACGGCCTGGGTGGTGACGGTGTTCGGCCTGGCCTACGCGGTCGCGAGCCCGGTGCTCGGGGCGCTCACCGAACACCTGCCCCGCAAGCGGGTGATCCTGGCCGGCGTCGCCGTGTTCGCGGTCGGGGAGATGCTGTGCGCGTTGTCGCCGGGACTCGGCTGGCTGCTCGCCGCCCGCGCCGTCGGCGGCATCGGGGGTGCGCTCGTCGGTCCGGCCATGTGGGCATACCTCGCCGAAACTGCGGCACCGCGGCAACGCGGTCGCGCCATCGCGGGCGGCACCGCAGCGTACGCGGGCGGACAGATCGTCGGGGTGCCGCTCGCGACGGTTGCCGCGGCAGCGCTGAGCTGGAGGTTCGCCTTCGCGGCCGTCGCGGTGGGACTCGTGGTGGCAGGCAGCCTGATCGCCTTGCGGCTGCGCGAATCGGTCCCGGCGGCCCGTACCCGGAAGAGTCCGTTCGCCGCGCTCGCGTCGTCGCTCACGCTGTGGCGGGTCGGGGTGTTCCGCACGATCATGGCCGGCAACTTCTTCGTCCAGGCCGCACGGCTCGGCACGTACGCCTACGCGGGTGCGCTGTTCTCCACCCGGTTCGGGTTCGGAACCAGCGTGCTCGGACTCGTCGGCATGGTCGTCGGGGTGGGGTCGCTCATCGGGTCGCTGGTGTCGGGGCCACTGATCGACCGATGGACCTCGGCCGGTCGGCACGTCTCGGTTCTCACCGTCGGCTGGGGTCTGCTCATGGCGGTCGGGCTCGGTGTCGCGACGACCGCCACAACATGGCAACTCGCGCTGGCCGGCTTCGTGCTGTCGTTCTTCTCCGGCACCGGCTTCTTCAGTACCGCGCAGGTGTACCTGACGACGGTGATGGCGGAACGCCGGGCGCCTGCGGTGTCGTGGAACAACTCGGTGCTCTACATCGGCACGGGCGCAGGTACCACGATCCTCGGATTCACGAGCCTCGGCAGCACCGCCTTCGCGGCCTGTTCGGTGGCGTTCGCGCTGCTCGCCGCCGGGTTCAGTGCGCTGCTCGCGACACATCGCAGCTGAGAGTTCGAATCACGCTGAGCGCAACCCTCGCGGCAGGCGCGGCGATCCGGCACTGTCATCGGTGATGCGGGTGTGGCTGAGTGGTCAGGCACCGGCCTGCAAAGCCGTTCACACGGGTTCGAATCCCGTCATCCGCTCGACGAGCCCGGCAGGTCACCGACCTGCCGGGCTCGAGTGGTCTCGAACTACCCTGCCGACGGGGGCTGGTCTACCAGTTGGGCCAGGTACAGCTGCTCACCGAGCTTGTCGATCAGTTCCAGCTGGGTTTCGAGGTAGTCGACGTGGTCCTCCTCCTCGGCGAGGATTCGCTCGAAGATGCCCGCCGTGGTGTGGTCGCCCTTCTCTCGGCACAGCGTGATGCCGGGGCGGAGCCGTTCGACGACCTCGACTTCGATCGCGAGGTCGGAGGTGAACTGCTCTCGGATGGTTTGGCCGATCCGGAGGGGGAGGATGCGCTGGTAGTTCGGCAGCGCCTCGAGCATGAGGATGCGGTCCGTGAGGATCTCCGCGTGCTGCATCTCCTCGAAGGACTCCTGACGAGTCTTCTCCGCAATCTTGGTGAGGCCCCAGTTCGCCTGCATCTTCGAATGAAGGAAGTACTGGTTGATGGCCGTGAGTTCGCTTGTCAGCTGCTCGTTGAGCAGAGCAATGACCTCGTCGTCGCCGCGCATGACACCTCCGATGGGGGTGGGCTGGAAGTCAAATCAGCCTAACCCTCACCGGGTGGTTTCACACGGTGTAATTCTCGCGCGCGTCGTCTCGGTCTGGTGTCGCTCCTAGGCGCTGATCGGTTCCGGGTTGCATTCCACGGCGGAATAGTGCTGTTCGATCATCGACTTGATGCGGTCGCGGCACAGGCCGCAGCCGCGCCCACGCCCCGCGCCGCAGCCCATCGCAACGTGCTTGGGCGTGCTCGCGCCGGCCGAGATGCACTGGTGCACCACTTCCTCGGTGGTGCCCTCACATACGCAGACGTACATCGTCGTGATCCTCCAACCCTGCTTCCTCAGGTGAGGCTACACTAATGACGGCGCACAGGGGAAGGCTAGGCTAACCCAATTTTTTGATCTTGAAACGGCGGCCACCGACGGGTGAGGGGAACCCTCGACCGGGCGGACCGGTCAAGGGTTCCCCTCACCTTCTGGCGGGTGGGATCAGACGCCGAAGCGCTCGTCCACTTCCTCGGCCGTGAGGCCGTACTCCTCGAGCGTGTAGCGGTGCACCGGCTTGCGGTCACCCGTCTGGGACTCCGCGTGCAGGGCCTCCATGTTCTGCTGCGCCGCCGAACTCAGCGACATCCCGAAGCTCGAGTAGATGCCCTCGACAGTGCCGAGCGGATCGGCGTGGAAGTCGCCGAAGTCGACGTCGACGAACTGCGCCGGGTCGTACTTCGAGCGCGCCGCGGTGAACGTCTCCAGTCCACGCGCCCACAGTTCGAGCTGACCGCGGCCGATCACGTCACCCTTGAAGGTGTTCGACCAGCCCTCGGTGGCCTGCTCCGCCAGGCTGCACGTCGACGCCATGATCGTCCTCGGCGGACGGTGGGTCTGGACGATCAACGCGTCCGGGTACACCGCCATCAACTCGTCGAGCGCGAACAGGTGGCTCGGGTTCTTGAGCACCCAGCGCCGATCCTGGTCGGGCAGGCCGATCAGCTGCAGGTTCTTCTTGTGCCGCGCGTAGGCGTTCGTCCAGTCCTGGCCTTCGAGCCACTTCGAGTACGTCGGCAGATTCGCCAGGCACTCGTACGAGACCGACTTGAACGTCTGCCGGAGCAACTGCCAGCACTCCTCGACCTCCGCGGCCGACATGTAGTGCACGCCCATGAACTCGGGATGCTCGATGTGGTGCTTGCTGAACTGCGACTCGATGCCCTGGAACACCGGGTTCGACTCCCAGGTGTCCCGCGGGGGTCGGGGCTGCGGCATCTCCGTCAGCCACATCTCCAGCCCCTGATGCGCAGGATCGACGGTGAGCAGGCGATGCAGGGCGGTGGTGCCGGTGCGGGGCAATCCGGTGACGAAGATCGGGCGTTCGATCGCGACGTCGGCGTGCTCGGGATTCGCCTTCCACGCCGCCTCGGACAGCAGTCGCGCGACGAGGGCGCCCCGCAGGAACACGCGGGAGATCTTGCTGCCGAACGGCGTCAGGTCCTCGTCCCGGGCGTACGAGTCGAGCAGGACTCCGAGGGCCTCGGTGTAGTCGTCGACGCCGAAGTCGGTCATGCCGGTCATCTTCGTGGCCGAGGCGTGCAGGTCCTCGACGGTGCCGACCGTGGTGCGTTCGGTGCTGTCTGTCATGTGTCCCGGATCCTCTAGTGGTGGAATTCGCCGCAGTTGACGTCGAGGCACTGCCCCGTCACGCCGCTCGCCATCGGGGACGCCAGGAAGATCACCGCATCCGACACCTCGTCGGTGGTGGGCAGGCGCTTGAGGTCGGTGCTCGCCGCGGTGTGCTCGTAGATCTGCTCGACGGTCGTGCCGTACTTGTTCGCCTGGTGCGCGAAGTACTGCTGCAGCGTGTCGCCCCAGATGTAGCCGGGTGCGACCGAGTTGATCCGAATGCCCTTGGGGCCCAATTCCGTCGCGAGCGACTGCGAGACCGAGAGCAGTGCGGACTTGGCCATCTTGTAGCTGCCGTAACGCTCCTGCGAGTGCCGCAGCACCATCGAGTTCACGTTCACCACGGCGCCCTTCGACGCTTCCAGCGCCGGGGTGAACAGCTGGATCATGCGCAGTGCGCCGAACACCGTCAGTTCGACCGCATCCCGCATGTGCTGGAAGTCGGTGCGCTCCAACGGCTTCATCGACGGAACCGAGAAGGCGTTGTTGATGAGCACGTCGGCCCGGCCGTACGCGTCTTCGGTGGCGGCGACGAGGTTCTCCACGGAGGCCTGGTCGGTGATGTCGGTGGCGACGGTCACCGCGCGGCGGCCGAGGTCGGCGACCTCCTTCGCGACCTCGTCCAGGCGCGACTGGGTGCGCGCCGCGAGCACCAGGTCGGCGCCCGCCTCGGCGCAGCGCAGCGCCAGCGTACGGCCGAGTGCCGGGCCGACACCGGAGATGACGACGATCTTGTCCTGCAGAAGTGAAGACATGCTTGTCCTTGTCTGGTTTCTGTCGAGTCGTGTTGTCTAGCCGAGCATCCGGTCGGCGATCGCAGCCTGACGGGCTCCGATGCGCGCGGCCCAGTCCTCGTCGGTGATCCGGTTCTGGTCGTGGAAGGGGAGTTTCGCGGCGACCTCGTCGATGCCGACCACCTCGACGGTGGGACCGTCCTCGGGGGTCAGGTCGCGGGAGGTCCGCTGCCAGCGGAACTGCAGGATGCCGCGGGGGTGCCCGACGGTCTCGATCCAGTTGGTGATCCCGGGATTGCGCTCCGAGATCACCATGCGGATCATTCCGTCCGGGTCGACCTGGGCCTGGTTGTGATTGAGAGACGTCTGGTGCCCGGTGTAGTCGAGGGAGATGTACCACATGCTGCCGAGCTGGAAACCCTGATACGGCGCATCGGATTTCGGGACGGTGATGATCATCGCCTGATCGTCGCCGAGGTCGTAGTGACCCACCGAGGAGAACTGGGTGGCCAGTCCGCCCGGCGTCGGCCGCGGCGCCGTCATCGTGTTCACCGGCAGCTTGAGGTAGAACCACTCCGGGAACTGCAGCCACGTCTTGACCCGGCTGACGAGGGCCTTGCCCGCGCGCGCGAAGCGCTTCGCCGTCTCCTCGGGCGTCAGCGGGTCGAAGGCGACGCCGATGCGGTCCACCCGTTCGACACGGATCGATCCGCGCCGCTGGGACCAGTCGCTGTACACCTCGCGCACCACCAGCTGGGACGCCCCGGGGGCGAGAGTGAAGTGGTTGCGCCGGCCACCGCCGTACGGCGACCCGTCCGCCTGTGCCGGGCCGAAGCGCACCTCGAAGTGCCCGTCCGAGTCGATGTCGATGGCACGGTCGTCGAAGGCGGACTCGCTGCCGGGGACGTTCGAGTCGGTGTAGTTGCCGCTGAGTACCTGGAAGCTCAGATCGCAGGTGCTGCCGCGGACGCCGGTGACGACGTACTCGGCGTCGTCGTTGACGCGTGTGCCGAAGTACAGCGTGTCGGGGTTGTCGAGGCCCATCTTCGTGTACGGCCCGGTGCCCTGGATGAAACTCGGGTGGGTCTTCTCGGTCGCCCATGCCGCGTGCGTGCAGGCCAGGATCCCGCCCGCCAGGTACTGGTAGCCCTCGAGCAGGTCCTGCTCCGAACGGATGTGGGGCGCCGCGGCAACGAGCGCCTCGGCTTCGGCGATCGCGTCCGTCAGCGGCCCCGTCAGTGTGCTGGTGGCCGTGGACGGCGCCGTCGCACCCAGTTGATCTGTCACGCTCCCGCTCCTCGCGTGCTGGTGGTACAAATATGTACCTAAGTGGTAGGAGAATTGTGCTCCGACCATAGAACGTGTTCTAAGGAGTGGTCAATGGCCGCCGAGCCGGACAGTGTGACCGGGCGTCGCTCACCCCCGACCGAGCGGGTGATCCAGGTGCTCGACCATCTCGTTGCCCGGCCCGACAGCCGGTTCGGGCTCTCCGAGCTCGCCCGCGACCTCGGGATCAGCAAGCCGACCTGCCTCGGCATCCTCACCGCGCTCGTCGGCGGCGGGTATCTCACTCGTGATCCCGACGCCCGCTACGGGCTCGGCCCGGCGCTGATCGCGGCGGGGCGGGCGGCGCAGCGAGGGTTCGCGGTCGGGTCGATCGTCCGCCCGCATCTCGACGCGCTCGCCCGCGAATTCGGTTCGGTGTGCACCGCGTCCGCCGTGGTCGGGGACCAGGTGATGATCCTCGAGGTCGCGCCGCCGCCCGGGGCCGAGGCCGGTCGTGCCGCGGCCAGGGTGGGGCAGGTGTACCCCTTCGCGCCACCGGTGGGGCTGATGTACGTCCTGTGGAGCCACGACGACGAGTTCGCGCGCTGGCTGCGACGTGATCCGGCGTTCCCGGTGGTTCTGGACCACGATCTGCTCCGCCGCGTCGTCGACGACTGCCGGGACTCCGGATATCTCGTCGAGCGGCTCACGCCGACGGGTCGCCGGCTGTTCTCGCTGATGGCCGGGGCCGCCGATCGCACGCTCCCCGCCGAACTGCGCGAACTGGTGGGTGAGATGGTCTCGAGTCTCGGTGAACGGGTCTATCTCGGGCGTGAGACCGCGGCGGACTCGGAGTATCCGGTCAGCCTCATCGCTGCGCCGACCTATGACGCGGACGGTGGGCAGTCGATGGTGCTCACCCTCGACGTCGGCGGGTCGATCAGCGGCGCCGAGATCGAACGCAGGGGACTGGCCCTGGTCGGCGTGGCGGACGCGGTCACGGCCGAGCTCGGTGGCCGGGCACCGAATCGGTCCGCGCGCTGACCGACATTGACCGGTACTGGAACGCGTTCTACAGTCGGCTCATAATTCCACTTTGGTACCGATGCGGTACAAAAATGTACCGACCGTAGCCTCGGAGGCCCGATGACGACACAGTCCCCGCCTGCCAGTTCGCCGCCCAACTACCAGCTGACCCACCTCGAGGCGCTGGAAGCCGAAGCGGTGCACATCTTCCGCGAGGTCGCCGCGACCTTCGAACGACCCGTCCTGCTGTTCTCCGGCGGCAAGGACTCCGTCGTGATGCTGCACGTCGCCGTCAAGGCGTTCTGGCCCGCGCCTCTGCCGTTCGCCGTCATGCACGTCGACACCGGACACAACTTCGACGAGGTGATCGAGTTCCGCGACCGCGTCGTCGCCGAGCGCGGACTTCGTCTGGTCGTGGCCAGCGTGCAGGACGACATCGACGCGGGCCACGTCGTCGAGGAGACGGGGCCGCGCGCGAGCCGCAACCGGCTGCAGACCCACGCCCTGCTGCGCGGCATCCGCGACGGCGGCTTCGATGCAGTGTTCGGTGGCGCCCGCCGGGACGAGGAGAAGGCCAGGGCCAAGGAGCGCGTGTTCAGCTTCCGGGACGAGTTCGGGCAGTGGGATCCGCGCGCCCAGCGTCCCGAACTGTGGCAGTTGTACAACGGCAGGCACCGCAAGGGCGAGCACATCCGGGTGTTCCCGCTGTCCAACTGGACCGAACTCGACATCTGGCAGTACATCGCCGCCGAGCGGATCGAGCTGCCGTCGATCTACTACGCGCACCGCAGACCTGTCGTGCCACGGGACGGGATGCTGCTGGCGCACACCAGGTTCCTGGCACTGCTCCCCGGGGAGGAGTCGTACGAGGAGCTCGTGCGCTTCCGGACCGTCGGCGACGCCACCTGCACCGGCTGCGTCGAATCCACAGCCACCACACCGGACGACGTCGTCCTCGAGGTCGCGGCAAGCCGTATCACCGAACGGGGCGCCACCCGCGCCGACGATCGCATCTCCGAGGCAGGCATGGAAGACCGCAAGAAGGAGGGGTACTTCTGATGACGCACGAACAGCAGCTACTTCGGGTCGCCACCGCGGGCAGTGTCGACGACGGCAAGTCGACGCTCATCGGCCGTCTCCTCTACGACTCGAAGTCGATCTTCGAGGACCAGCTCGAAGCGGTCGAACGCAGCAGTCGCGAACGCGGCGACGAGCACGCGAACCTGGCCTTGCTCACCGACGGACTGCGCGCCGAGCGCGAGCAGGGCATCACCATCGACGTCGCGCATCGCTACTTCGCCACGCCGAGGCGCAAGTTCGTCATCGCCGACACCCCCGGTCACGAGCAGTACACCCGCAACATGGTCACCGGTGCGTCCACGGCCGACCTCGCGCTCATCCTCGTCGATGCCCGCAACGGCATCCTCGAACAGACGCGGCGGCACGCGTTCCTCTCCACCCTCCTCGGGATTCCCCACCTCGTCGTGTGCGTCAACAAGATGGATCTCGTCGACTGGTCGCAGGAGCGTTTCGAGTCGATCTGCGAGGAGTTCCGGCAGTTCGCAGCCAAACTCGACGTGCACGATCTGACCTTCGTCCCCGTCTCCGCTCTCAAGGGGGACAACATCGTCACGCGCACCGAGAGCATGCCGTGGTACGAGGGCTCCTCGCTGCTGCATCTGCTCGAGGAGGTGCACGTCGCGTCCGACCGCAACCTCATCGACGCCCGCTTCCCGGTGCAGTACGTGATCCGGCCGCAGCGGCAGACCGATGCCGACCTGCACGACTTCCGCGGGTACGCGGGCACCATCGCCAGCGGAGTGTTCAAGCCCGGGGACGAGGTGGTCGTGCTGCCGTCCGGCCACACCTCGCGGATCGCGGAGATCCACGCACCGGGTGGTGCGCCGCTCGCGGAGGCGTTCGCACCCGCGGCCGTCTGTGTCCGGCTGACCGACGACATCGACATCGCGCGCGGAGACACCCTGTGTCGTCCCAACAATCGCCCGCAGGTCGGGCAGGAACTCGACGCCATGGTCTGCTGGCTGACCGAGCAGTCCGAGCTCTCCCCGGACGCCACCTACACGATGCTGCACACGACACGCTCCACCAAGGCCAGGGTGCAGCGCCTGGACTACCGCCTCGACGTCAACACGCTGCACCGCGACGAGTCGGCGCAGTCGTTGCGGCTCAACGAAATCGGACGAGTTCAGCTGCGCACTCAACAGCCGCTGCTCTTCGACCCCTACCGGCGCAATCGGGTGACCGGCAGCTTCGTCCTCGTCGACGACGCCACCGGCAACACGGTGGCCGCGGGCATGATCACCGGACCGACACTGCGTGAGTCCGCGGTCGTCTGGCACAGTGCCACCATCGATCGCAGCGACCGCGCCACCGCAGGCGCCACCGTCTGGTTGACCGGGCTGTCGGCGTCGGGCAAGTCGTCCGTCGCAGCGGAACTGGAGCGCCGACTCGTCGCCGCGGGAATCCCCGCGTACCGCCTCGACGGTGACAACCTGCGTCACGGACTCAACGCCGACCTGGGATTCGGGGCCGACGACCGCGCCGAGAACGTGCGCCGGGTCGGCGCTGTGTCACAACTGTTCGCCGACGCGGGCATGGTCGCGGTCGCCTCACTCATCAGCCCGTACCGCGAGGACCGCGACCGGGTGCGTGCGGCGCACGAGGCCGCCGGGCTGCGGTTCGTCGAGGTGTTCGTCGACACCCCGCTCGAACAGTGCGAAGCCAGGGACCCGAAGGGCATGTACGCCCGCGCGCGGGCGGGGGAGATCACCGGTTTCACGGGAATCGACGATCCCTACGAACGTCCCGAGCGCGCCGAACTCGTCCTGACGCCGGACGACGGCGATCCCGTCGCGCAGGCCGCCGCGATCATGGAGTATCTGACTCGATGAGCACCGAATACGAACTCGACGACGCCCAGCTGGCGGCCGATCTCGCCGCCCGAGCAGGCGACCTGCTGCTCGAGCTGCGCGCACGCGAACTCGGCGAGACCTCCTTGTCGAAAGAGGCCGCCCGGGACCTGAGCCGCCGCGGCGACACGGACGCAAACGGTCTGTTGCTGCGGATGCTCGCCGAGCACCGGCCGGGCGATGCCGTGCTGTCCGAGGAGTCCGCCGACGACACCGCCCGCCTGGCAGCGCCGCGGGTCTGGATCATCGACCCCCTCGACGGCTCCCGCGAGTTCGGGCTGCCCGGACGCGTCGACTGGGCCGTGCACGTCGCGCTGTGGGAACGGGACCGGGGCATCACCGCCGCCGCGGTCGCGCAGCCCGCGCTGGGCCGGGTGTATCGCAGTGACACGTGCAGCGCGGCGGCCGGCGAGCGGCCGCGGCCGCGGATCCTGGTCAGCGACAGTCGCCCACCCGAGTTCGCCGCACCGCTCGCCGACCGGATCGGCGGAGACCTCGAGCCGATGGGGTCGGCAGGTGCGAAGGCGATGGCGGTGCTGCGCGGCGAGGCCGACGCCTACGTGCACGCAGGGGGACAGTGGGAGTGGGACTCCGCCGCACCGGTCGGTGTCGCGCTCGCCGCGGGCCTGCACTGCTCGCGGATCGACGGAACGCCGCTGCTCTACAACGAACCGCACCCGTATCTGCCGGATCTGCTGATCTGCCGGCCGGACCTGGCCTCGGCGCTGCTGTCCGGGATCGCGGACCTGACCGGTGCCGCCGCCGACAGCCCGCGGGTGGCGATGGCGCGTGAGTACCTCGGGTCGCTGCTCAGCCACGACGCGAGCAAGGTGCGTCTCGCCGCCGACTGCTTCCGTGTCGAGAACGGCCGAAGGACAGGCGAATCCGGATCCGAGATCGTCCGCGAGCTCGAGACCGGGGCGCAGTACCTGCCGCTGACGGCGATCCGCGACCTGACGTTCACCGAATTCGGCACCGACGTGGTTGCGCGCTTCCAGCTCGACATGAGCGTCGGGGACGAGACCCACACGGTGTCACTAACCGAGCACTTCGCCATCCCCGGAGCCGAGATCGCCGCCATCACCGCGATCATCGAACCCGCCGCGCGGTGAGGGTCTACGCGAACACCGACCCGCGCCTCGGGCCGCGTGAGATCGCCGACCTCGCCCGCCGCGTCGAGGGCGCAGGATACGACGGAATGCACGTCAGTGAAACCGTGCACGACCCGTTCCTGCTCGCCATGTCGGCGCTGCAGGCGACGTCCCGCATCGTCGTGCGAACCTCGGTCGCGCTGGCGTTCGTCCGCAGCCCGGTCGCGGTCGCCTACACGGCGTGGGACCTGGCCCGGTTGTCCGGAGGACGCTTCGAACTCGGCCTCGGTAGCCAGATCCGGCAGAACGTCGAGGAGCGCTACGCGATGCCGTGGTCGGAGCCCGCATCGCGGATGCGTGAGTACGTGCAGGTGGTCCGGGCGGCTTTCGCGACCTTCCGTACCGGCAGCCTGGTGCCGTTCGTCGGCGAGCACTACCGGTTCACCCGCATGCAGCCGTACTTCAACCCCGTCGACGGCGTCGCCCCGCCGCCGGATCCGCGAATCCTGCTCGGCGGCGTCGGCCGCAGGATGTGCCGGGCGGCGGGGGAAGTCGCCGACGGCTACATCGGTCACCCCACCAACTCCGGACGCGCCGTCCTCGTCGCGGACGTCCTGCCCGCACTGGCGGAGGGGGCGACGAGTGCGGGTCGCCGCCTCGCCGACCTCGAGGTGGTCGCGGGCGTGCAGGTGATCACCGGGGAGACCGACGACGTACTGTCCCGGGCACGGGAACGGCAGCGACGTCAGTTCGCCTTCCTGTACTCCACCCCGGCCTACCGCGGCGCACTCGACCACGCAGGCATCGGCCACCTGCAGGAGAACCTCGCCCGGATGGTTCGCCAGGACGACTGGACGGACCTGCCCGACGTCGTGACCGACGACGTGCTCGCCGCACTGGTACCGACGGCCCGGTACGCGGAGCTGGCGGGGGTCGTCGCCGAACGCGTGGGAGGCCTCGTCGACGGCGTCACTCTCGCCCTGCCCGTCGATCCCGCCGACGACCACCTGATGGCCCGTGTCGTCGCCGAACTTCAGAAGACCGCACCACCACATCGACACGAAGGAGACCCGGCATGAACGCCGACAGCATCGTCACCGAGTTCTGTGCCCGCTGGAAGGACGCCGACGCCGCGACCCTCGCCGAGTACTTCACCGAAGACGCGGTGTACCACAACATTCCGATGGCGCCGGTCGTCGGCAAGGACGCGATCAAGGACTTCCTCACCGGGTTCATCGGCCAGTTCGGCGGCATCGACTTCCGCGTGCACCGGCAGGTGGCGACAGGGGCCGTGGTGATGAACGAACGCACGGACGTGTTCACCATGAACGGCACCACCATCGAACTTCCCGTGATGGGGGTTTTCGAGATCACCCACGACGGCAAGATCGCCGGATGGCGCGACTACTTCGACATGGCGCCGCTCAGCGCACTCGGCTGAACGCCGTACAACGAAAGAACCCCGGTCGACGTGGTCGACCGGGGTTCTTTCGTGAAGTGGTGCACTCGAAATGCGAGTGCCCCCGGCAGGATTCGAACCTGCGGCCTTTCGCTCCGGAGGCGAACGCTCTATCCCCTGAGCTACGGGGGCGCACCGAGAAACAACACCCGGTGTGCCTGTTGGGCTGGCTCAGCGTAGCGCATGCCGAGGCGGAATCCACATTCGCGCCCGTCGTGTGGACAAAGTCCCAGGTAGCCCGCAGCATGAAGCCGACAGGCGAGATCCCACGACGGTACCGAGGGAAGGCGCGAGCCGATGGTCGACGAGACCGGAGCCGAATACACCGACGACGAACTCGACTTGGACCTGAGATGGTGGGCCGCGGCCAACTACCTCACGGTCGCACAGATCTACCTGCAGGCGAACACACTGCTGCGTGCCCCGCTGGCCGCCGAACACGTCAAACCGCGACTGCTTGGTCACTGGGGGACCAGTCCCGGCCTGTCCGCGATCTACACCGTTCTGAATCGCCATATCCGCCGCACCGACGCGGACTGGCTGTACGTCACCGGTCCCGGCCACGGCGGACCCGCCCTCGTCGCCGCGACCTATCTCGAGGGCACCTACTCGGAGACCTACCCCCACATCGGTACCGATGCCGACGGCGTCGAACGACTCTGCAGGCAGTTCTCGACACCGGGCGGAATACCCAGTCACGTCAGCGTGCAGACTCCCGGGAGCATTCACGAGGGCGGCGAACTCGGCTACGCGCTCGCGCACGCGGCGGGGGCGGCGTTCGATCGTCCCGATCTGCTGGTGGCCTGTGTCATCGGGGACGGCGAGGCCGAGACCGGGCCACTGTCCGCGTCGTGGAAGCTCCCCGCATTCCTCAACCCGCGCCGCGACGGCGCGGTGCTGCCCATCCTGCACCTCAACGGCGCAAAGATCGCCGGACCCACCGTCCTCGGGCGCAGCAGCGACGAGGACGTCGCGGCGTACCTGGCGGGGCAGGGATGGGCCCCGATATTCGTCGAGGGCGACGATCCGAGGGTGGTGTTCCGTGCGCTCGCAGCGGCGGTCGACAGTGCCTACACCGCGATCACCGGGCTCCAGGAGGTCGCGCGTTCCGGCGGGGAAGGCGGCCACCGGCGGTGGCCGGCGATCGTGCTGCGCACCCCGAAGGGATGGACCGGCCCACACACTGTCGACGGCGTCCTCGTCGAGGGCACACACCGCGCTCACCAGGTGCCCCTGTCCGGCGTGCGCGACAACCCGGACCACTTGGCGCTGCTCGAGGAATGGATGAGGTCCTACGAGCCGGAGGCCCTGTTCGACGCCGATGGGACGTTGGTGCCGGAGCTGGCCGGTCTCGCGCCCGTGGGAGACAAGCGAATGGGCTCGACGCCGTACGCCAACGGCGGTCGCCTGCGCCGGCCGCTCCGCATCCCTGCCCTCGAACGCTATGCGCTCGACATCACGACCCCCGGGACCACCTTCCACGAAACGACGCGCGTGTTCGGCGAACTGATGCGCGACCTGTACGCAGACGGAACTCGTCCGGACGGTGGCGGCGACTTCCGGCTCTTCTGCCCCGACGAGACCGCGAGCAACCGCCTCGGAGCCGTCTTCGAGGTCACCGACCGCTGCTGGCAACTGCCCGTCACCGACCACGACGACGGGCTCGGCCCCGACGGACGCGTGATGGAGGTGCTCAGCGAACATCTCTGTGAGGGGTGGCTCGAGGGCTACCTGCTCGCGGGCGGACACGGCGTCTTCGCCAGCTACGAGGCGTTCGCGATGGTGAGCGTGTCGATGCTGATCCAGCACGCCAAGTGGCTCCAGCACGCGCTGACGCTGCCGTGGCGCGAGCCGGTGTCCTCGCTGAACGTGCTCCTCACCAGCACCTGCTGGCGAAACGACCACAACGGCTTCAGCCACCAGGGTCCCGGCATGATCGACTCCGCGATCCCGCTCGCGCCCGACGTCGTGCGGATCTGGCTGCCACCGGATTCCAACACCCTGCTGTCGATCGCCGACCACTGCCTGCGCAGCACCGACCACGTCAACCTGATCGTCGTCGACAAGCAGCCGCATCTGCAGTACCTCACGTTGGGCGAGGCCGCCGAACACTGCGCGGCCGGAGCCTCGGTGTGGCACTGGGCGGGAACGGAGGCGGATGCCGGCGACGACCCACCCGACGTCGTCCTGGCAGCGGCCGGCGACGTTCCCACACAGGAAATCCTCGCCGCCGCGGAACTGCTCCGGGTCTGGGTTCCGTATCTGAGGGTGCGGGTGGTCAATGTCGTCGACCTCATGGCGCTGCTCCCGCCCGGGGAACACCCACACGGCTTCTCCGACGCGACCTTCGTCGACCTGTTCACTGCCGACACCGACGTCGTCTTCGCGTTCCACGGCTACTCGCGAGCGGTGCACGAACTACTCCACGGACGCCCCGAGGTCGCGCGTTTCCATGTCCGCGGCTTCAGTGAGCAGGGCACCACGACCACGCCGTTCGACATGGTGGTGCTCAACAGGATGAGCCGCTACCACCTGGTGCTCGAAGCGCTCCGCCGCAGCAGGCGGGTCCCCGAGCGTGGGAACGAACTCGAGGAGTACTGCCGGGCTCAGCTGGACCGGCACCGCGCCCACGTCGTCGCGCACCTCGAGGACATGCCCGAGGTGCGCGACTGGACGTGGGGATCCACCGCGTCCCCCTGAGACAGCGGACCGGTCAGGGGAAGGGGAGCGGAGCGGCGCCCTTCTCGGCGAGCATCTGCGTCATCCGGGCGGTCTCGCTCGCCTGGGTGTTCGCCATCGTCTGCGCCAGGGTGCGCACGGCCGGGACCTCGGCGTTCTGTGCGGCGTACTCGATCATCTGGAGTCCGCCCTGGTGGTGCCGCAGCATCAGCTGCAGGAACATCACGTCCGCCGCCTCGCCCCTGGCCTGCCGTAGCGCCGACATCTCCGCGGACGTCGCCATGCCGGGCATCTGCGCGCCGCCCGACGTGGCCGCCTCCGTTTCGGTCGTCCCGGCGCCGTGGTCCATGCCACCGTGCTCGTCGCTCATCCACGCCATGTGGTCGGCCGTCGACACCACCGGCTGATTCCACAGGGCGAGCCACCCGGTCATCTGACCGATCTGGTTCTGCTGCGTCGTCAGCAGGTCGTAGGCGAAGTCGCGGACCAGCGGGTCGGACGCGTTCGCGATCGAGATCGCGGACATCTCCACCGCCTGGTCGTGGTGCTCGATCATGTCCTGCGCGAACCCGACGTCGACGGAACCGGCCACCGGGGTGACGGAATCGTCGTGCAGGAACTGGTTGGCCAGGAACCCCAGTCCGAAGCCGACGGCGATCGCCGCCACGAGCCCGAGAATCGCGAGCGCGGTGCGTTGGCTGCGCGGCGCGGAGCCCGCCGTGTCGGTGGAGGTCATGTCCACGTCCTTACTGTCGTCGCTCGATCCGGTCGACACGGTCGAACCGTCAGCTCGCCGGTGCCGGCTGCGGTGCCATCGGAAGTCCGGCACCGCCGATCTCCGAGGGATCCGGGGTCAGGCCCGCGCCGTCCATCGAGACGGCGTTCGGACCGGGCTCGGACGGATCGAACGCCGGCGGGTTGTCCGGGTCGAATGCCCCCGGAATCGTCGAGCAGGACGCGCCGACCTCCGGGTAGACGCCGAAGTTGTTCAGGCGCAATGCGGCGACGAACTGGTTGATGCGCTCGTCGTCGGCGCTGTCGAGCTTGAGCTGATGGCCCCAGCTCTGCAGCGAGATCGGACTGTCCTGGCCGGGGTACGGCGACATGAGCATGTACGACTTGCCGTCGACCCGGTCGGCGAGCAGCTCCCGCTGGTCGTCGGACACGGTGTCGGGGTTGTAGGTGATCCACACCGCGCCGTGCTCGAGGGAATGGACGGCGTTCTCGGTGCGGATCGCGTCCGGATACACGACGCCGGTGCACGTCGCCCACGTCCCGTCGTGCGGACCACCGAAGGGGGGTGTCTGGTCGTACGCGACTCGCTGGTCCGCGGAAACGTGCAGAGCGGCCTCGTAGTCGATCTTGACGACGCCGTCGATCCCGGTGGACGGATCGGTGTTCGACGTGCTCGGCGCGAACTTGTCGGCCTCCGCCTTGTCCTGGTACTTCGGCACGAGGTTCACGGCGAGCAGTGCGACGAGCGCGACGACTGCGGCGATGGCGCCGATCGTCAGCCAGGGAATGCTGCGCTGCTTCGGCAGGCCGCCCTTCGCGGATCCGCCGGAGCTCTTGTTGGCCGCCTTGATGGCCTTGGCTGACTTGGCGCCGCTCTTGGCGCCGCGATTTTCCGAACCGCTCGGCATCTGTGAGGCTCTTTCGCTGATGTGGACGTCGGGACTGTCTCGGGGTCGCACCACGCCGGGCGCCTCGTCGGATGACGGATGACGCGGCCGGCGTGACGGGCGTACCCGCGGTCGCACCACTGTACGTTCCGTGCCTGAGCGCAGGGTTTGAATGGCCAGCCCATAGGATGAATACCCGTGACTCCCGCAGACCTTGCCGAACTCCTTCGCGTCACCGCTGCGAAGGTCCTCACCGAGCACGACCTCGACGCCTCCGTGCTGCCCGCGACACTGGCCGTCGAGCGGCCCCGCAACCCCGAACACGGGGACTACGCGAGCAACGTGGCGATGCAGGTCGGCAAGAAGGCCGGCACGAACCCCCGCGACCTGGCGACGTGGATCGCCGAGGCGCTGACCGCCGATGCGGGCATCGATTCCGCTGAGGTCGCCGGTCCCGGCTTCCTGAACATCCGGCTCGCCGCCGCAGCTCAGGGCGCCATCGTCGAGAAGGCTATCGCCGCAGGTCAGGCGTACGGAAGCGCGTCGAAGCTCGCCGGAACGCGCATCAACCTCGAGTTCGTCTCCGCGAACCCGACCGGTCCGATCCACCTCGGCGGCACCCGATGGGCCGCCGTCGGCGACGCGCTCGGCCGCATCCTGGCCGCGCAGGGCGCCGACGTCACCCGCGAGTACTACTTCAACGATCACGGCGCCCAGATCGACCGGTTCGCACGGTCGCTGATCGCGGCGGCCAAGAACGAGCCGACGCCCGAGGACGGTTACGCGGGCGACTACATCGCCGACATCGCCGCCGAGGTGCTGCGGCAGCGGCCCGACGCTCTGGAGCTGGCCGCCGACGAGCAGCAGGAGACGTTCCGCTCGGTCGGCGTCGCGATGATGTTCGACCACATCAAGCGGACCCTGCACGAGTTCGGCACGGACTTCGACGTCTACTTCCACGAGAACTCGCTGTTCGAGTCCGGAGCCGTCGAGAAGGCCGTCGCGACCCTCAAGGGCAGCGGCAACCTCTACGAGGAGGACGGCGCGTGGTGGCTCAAGAGCACCGACTTCGGTGACGACAAGGACCGCGTCGTCATCAAGTCCGACGGCAACGCCGCGTACATCGCAGGCGACATCGCCTACTTCCAGGACAAGCGCTCCCGCGGCTTCGACCTGTGCATCTACATGCTCGGCGCCGACCACCACGGCTACATCGGCCGGCTCAAGGCCGCGGCCGCCGCGTTCGGCGACGACCCGGCGACGGTCGAGGTTCTCATCGGCCAGATGGTCAACCTGGTCCGCGACGGTGTCGCGGTGAAGATGAGCAAGCGCGCAGGCACCGTCATCACGCTCGACGACCTCGTCGAGGCGATCGGCGTGGACGCCGCCCGGTACGCGATGATCCGGTCGTCGGTCGACTCCAGCCTCGACATCGACCTCGAACTGTGGGCGAGCACGACCAGCGAGAACCCGGTCTACTACGTGCAGTACGCGCACGCCCGGCTCGCGTCGCTGGCCCGCAACGCCGCCGATCTCGGCCTGACCACGGACAACCCGAAGTTCGAGTTGCTGACCCACGATCGCGAAGGCGACCTGATCCGTACGATCGGCGACTTCCCGAAGGTCGTCACCGCCGCCGCGGACCTGCGGGAACCGCATCGCATCGCGCGGTACCTCGAGGAACTCGCGGGCACCTATCACCGCTTCTACACCGACTGCCGTGTCCTGCCGCAGGGCGACGAGCCCGCAGGCGACCTGCACACCGCACGGCTGGCGCTGTGCGGAGCCACCCGCCAGGTCCTCGCCAACGGCCTCGGCCTGCTCGGCGTGAGCGCACCGGAGCGGATGTGAGCGCGCACCCTGCCGGTCCGCGGCACGCGGACATCCAGCACGCCCCCGGACTGCCCCCGCGGCCGACCGACCCGGCGCAGGTGACGACCCTCCCGGCCGCGGTGTGGCCCCGTGGCGCGGCTCGCGGCGACGACGGCGTCGTCCGGCTCGCGGGCGTTCCCGTCACCGAGCTCGCCGCCGAGTACGGGACTCCGCTCTTCGTGATCGACGAGGACGACTTCCGGTCCCGCTGCCGGGACATGGCACGAGCCTTCGGGTCCGCCGAGCGCGTGCACTACGCGTCGAAGGCCTTCCTGAGCGCCGAGATCGCGCGCTGGGTCGCCGACGAGGGACTGTCGATGGACGTCGCGTCCGGTGGCGAGCTGGCGGTTGCCCTGCACGGCGGCTTCCCCGCCGAGCGGATCACGATGCACGGCAACAACAAGTCCGTTGCCGAACTGCACGCCGCGGTCACCGCGGGCGTCGGACACATCGTGCTGGACTCGACGCAGGAGATCGACCGCCTCGACGCGGTCGCGGGCGAGCTCGGCGCCGTGCAGGACGTGCTGATCCGGATCACCGTCGGTGTCGAGGCACACACCCACGAGTTCATCGCCACCGCCCACGAGGACCAGAAGTTCGGGTTCTCGCTGTCCGGTGGCGCCGCGCTCGACGCCGTGCGCCGGGTGTTCGAGACCGACAACCTGCGGCTCGTCGGCCTGCACAGCCACATCGGATCGCAGATCTTCGACGTCGACGGCTTCGAACTGGCGGCGCACCGCGTCATCGGGCTGCTGCGTCAGATCGTCGACGGCTTCGGTGTCGAGAAGACCTCGCAGGTCAACATCATCGACCTCGGTGGAGGACTCGGCATCTCGTACCTCGAGAGTGACGACCCGCCACCGGTGGACGACCTCGCCGCGAAGCTCACGAACATCGTCGCCACCGAGTCCGCCGCGGCCGGACTTCCCGTTCCGACGCTGATGGTCGAGCCGGGTCGCGCGATCGCCGGCCCGGGCACCGTCACCCTCTACGAGGTGGGCACCACGAAGGATGTCCGCTTGGACGGCAACGCAACTCGGCGTTACGTCAGCGTCGACGGCGGAATGAGTGACAATATCCGCACTGCGCTGTACCAAGCCGAGTACGACTGTCGGCTGGTCTCGCGGGACAGTCGAGCGGAGCCCGTTGTCGCACGCGTCGTGGGGAAGCACTGCGAGAGCGGCGACATCGTGATCCGCGATGTCTGGGTGCCTGAGGACGTCGGCGCCGGGGATCTCCTGGCGGTCGCCGCCACCGGCGCATACTGCTATTCGATGTCCAGCCGCTACAACCTGCTCACCCGCCCCGCGGTGGTTGCGGTACGCGACGGGAAGTCCCGCCTCGTGCTGCGCAGGGAAACTGTGGAAGACCTGCTCAGCTTGGAGGTACAGCAAGATGACTGAACCGAACACCGCCGCGATCGGCGTGGCGGTCCTCGGCCTCGGCAACGTCGGCAGCGAGGTCGTGCGGATCATCCGCGAGAACGCCGCCGATCTGGAGTCGCGGATCGGCGCGCCACTCGTGGTGCGAGGTATCGCGGTTCGTCGGATCGACGGGGACCGTGGCGTGCCCGAGGGGCTGCTGACCACCGACGCGGATTCGCTCGTCGCCCGGTCCGACGTCGACCTGGTGGTCGAGGTCATCGGTGGTATCGAGGTGCCGCGCAAGCTGATCCTCGCCGCACTGAACTCGGGGAAGTCGGTCGTCACCGCGAACAAGGCGCTCCTGGCGGAGTACACCGGCGAGCTCGCCGAGGCCGCCGAGAAGCAGAACGCCGATCTGTACTTCGAGGCCGCGGTCGCCGGTGCGATCCCGGTGATTCGGCCGCTGACGCAGTCGCTCGCGGGTGACCGCGTCAACAAGGTCGCGGGAATCGTCAACGGCACCACCAACTTCATCCTGTCCGCGATGGACGAGACGGGTGCGGACTACTCCGACACCCTCGCCGAGGCGGGTCGCCTGGGCTACGCGGAGGCCGACCCGACCGCGGACGTCGAAGGCTTCGACGCCGCGGCGAAGGCCGCCATTCTGGCGTCCATCGCCTTCCACACCCGCGTCACCGCTGCCGACGTGTACCGCGAGGGCATCTCGACGATCACCTCTGCGGATCTCGAGGCCGCGAAGTCGCTGGGCTGCACCGTGAAGCTGCTGTCGATCTGCGAGCGGATCGTCGCCGCGGACGGCACCGAGCGAGTGTCGGCGCGCGTCTACCCGTCGCTGGTTCCCCTCGACCACCCGCTCGCCTCCGTGAACGGGGCGTTCAACGCCGTCGTCGTCGAGGCCGAGGCCGCGGGCAGGCTCATGTTCTACGGGCAGGGCGCAGGCGGCGCCCCGACCGCATCCGCTGTGATGGGCGACGTGGTGATGGCGGCCCGCAACAAGGTCAACGGAGGCCGCGGTCCTCGCGAGTCGAGCTACGCAGACCTGGCGATCGCACCGATCGGGGAGATCCCGACTCGCTACTACGTCAACATGCAGGTCGCGGACCGCGCAGGCGTTCTCTCCGCTGTCGCCGCCGAGTTCGCCAAGCACGACGTCTCGATCTCGACCGTTCGGCAGGAGGGCGCGGGCGACGGCGCGAGGCTGATCGTCGTCACGCACAGCGCGACCGACGCCGCACTGTCGGAAACCGTTGCGTCGCTTGCCCAACTCGATTTCGTCACCGCGGTCACCAGCGTTCTCCGATTGGAAGGTTCCAGTGAATAGCCCCCGTCAGCACACTCCCGTTCACACGCCCTGGCCGGGCCTGATCGAGGCGTACCGTGACCGGCTCGCGATCGGCGAGAACTGGAAGACAGTCACCCTGCTCGAGGGTGGTACCCCGCTCATCCCCGCCGGGCACCTGTCCGAGCTGACGGGCTGCGAGGTGTACCTCAAGGTCGAAGGTCTCAACCCGACCGGCTCGTTCAAGGACCGCGGAATGACGATGGCGGTCACCGACGCCCTCGCTCGCGGCCAGAAGGCCGTTCTGTGCGCCTCCACCGGCAACACGTCGGCCTCGGCGGCCGCATACGCCGCTGTCGCGAAGATGACGTGTGCGGTCCTGGTGCCGCAGGGCAAGATCGCCATGGGCAAGCTCGCCCAGGCCGTCATGCACGGCGCGAAGATCATCCAGGTCGAGGGCAACTTCGACGACTGCCTCGAACTGGCGCGCAAGACCACGGCCGAGTTCCCGACCATCGGTCTCGTGAACTCGGTGAACCCGGTGCGAATCGAGGGACAGAAGACGGCGGCGTTCGAGATCGTCGACGCGCTGGGCAAGGCCCCCGACATCCACGCCCTGCCGGTCGGTAACGCGGGCAACATCACCGCGTACTGGAGGGGCTACTCGGAGTACCACGCCGACGGCATCTCCTCGTCGCGGCCGCGGATGCTCGGTGTCCAGGCTGCAGGTGCCGCGCCGCTCGTGCACGGCGCGCCGGTCAAGGATCCGGAGACCATCGCGACCGCCATTCGGATCGGTTCGCCCGCGTCCTGGAACGGGGCCGTCTCGGCCAAGGAGGAGTCGAACGGCGCCTTCCGCGCCGCGACCGACGACGAGATCCTCGAGGCGTACCGCCTGATCGCACGGACCGAAGGTGTCTTCGTCGAGCCCGCGTCCGCAGCGTCCGTCGCCGGTCTCCTCGCCGCCCACAAGGAAGGCTGGCTGGATCGAGGCCAGACCGTCGTCTGTACCGTCACCGGCAACGGGCTCAAGGACCCGGATACGGCGCTGCTGGGAATGCCTGCGGTCCAGCCGATCCCGGTCGACCCGGTCGCCGTCGCCACGGCTCTCGAGTTGGTGTAGTGGCACCTACGCGAATCGACGACACAGCGATGACTCAGACGTTGCCGGTGGGGTTGACCGTGACGACGCGCGTGCCCGCGTCCACGGCCAATCTCGGCCCGGGTTTCGACTCGCTGGGTATGGCGCTCGGTCTGTACGACGAGATCTCCGTGACCACAACCGAGTCGGGACTGTCCGTTCGCGTCGAGGGTGAGGGCGCAGAAGACGTTCCCTGGGGACCGTCGCACCTGGTCGTGCGTGCGATCGAGCGTGGACTCGAGGCCGCGGGCGTGTGGGCAGGCGGGCTGGACGTGGTGTGCCGCAATGTCATTCCGCACTCGCGGGGACTGGGCTCGTCGGCTTCCGCCGCAGTCGGTGGCCTCGCCGCCGCCAACGGCCTCGTCGCGCTGCTCGACCGCGACCTCGCGCTGGACGAAGCACAGATGGTGCAACTGTCGTCCGAGTTCGAGGGTCACCCCGACAACGCAGCCGCGAGTGTCCTCGGCGGCGCTGTCGTCTCGTGGAGCGAGGACCTCGTCGACGACGACTGCCCGCGCCGGTTCGGAGCCGTTCGGCTGGATGTGCATCCGTCCATCGGTGTTGTCGCACTGGTGCCGGAGGATCGCTCGTCGACGTCGCACACGCGTGGGTTGTTGCCCGAGACGGTTCCGCATGGCGACGCGGCTTTCAACGTGAGCCGGGCGGCGCTCGCCGTGGTGGCACTCACCTCCCGCCCGGATCTGCTGCTCGCTGCGACCGAGGACCGACTGCATCAGCAGCAGCGTGCTGCCGCACTGCCCGTGACGACCCGATGGATCGCGGCGTTGCGGGAGCGCGGAATCGCCGCCGTGGTCTCGGGAGCAGGGCCGACGGTGCTCGCGCTGACCACCGCGCCGTTCCCCGCAGATCTGCGCGCGGCGGCCGAGTCGGAGGGCCTGCGCGTCCTCGATCTCGAGATCGCGGACGGCGTTCGCACGGTCTGACCGACCGGGGTGGTGTGATGACGCACACCACCCCGGTTGTTCTTGCCCGTATTCGCGTTCACGGCTATCCTGAGGGCGTTCGCCCATCGTGCGTATCAGTCGCCGGTGCTCTATAGGGCAATCAACTCCCGATGCAGGAGCTTCCTGGCCGTGCCTTCGCGGTCGCGAAGCTCGGAATTCACGGATCAGCCCCGAGTTCCGGACTGCGCTTTTTCCGCCCGAATCCGTGTGCTTCGAGGTCGTCGAGGCAATGGTGGAATCGTTCGTGGAGAAGGTGCGGAAGGTGCCTGTGCCAGAGCCGGCGAACAGCCCGACATTCTCCGAAACATGTCCGGCACATCCGAGTTCAGTGACTGGACTGCGGAACGAACCCTCGACCCAGCGCCGCGCGGGCGAGGGAAGGAAAGGACCTCCGTGACCGATACGGACCTGATCGCCACCAATGCGCTCGACGATGCGGTGTCCACCGCGTCGGGCACGACCGGCGGTTCACAGACTTCTTCGACGGCTTCGGCTGTCACTACCGCGACGAAGCGCGCCGACGCTCGCCGCGGTGCCGGACTCTCCGGCATGGTGCTGACCGAACTGCGCGCACTCGCAGGCGAGCTCGGCATCAAGGGCACCTCCGGGATGCGCAAGGGCGACCTGATCGCCGCCATCAAGGAGCGGCAGACGGGCGGCGCCGCACCCAAGTCCGCCAAGTCCGAGAAGGCGGCCCCGCAGGGGGACACGACGGCCAAGGCCGATGCGCCGGCGAAGACCGACGCGCCGGCGAAGGTCGATGCGCCGGTGAAGACCGTCGCGCCCGCCACGTCCTCGAAGGCCGAGTCGGCCGACGCAGGTGAGCAGACCGCGATCGAGATCGCGGACGCGCAGGCCGACAGCGACCAGGGCGGTCGCCGCGGCAGGCAGCGTCGCGGTGCGTCGAGGCCCGCGGGCGGGTCGGCCCCCGACCAGGCGGAGTCGTCCGAACAGCAGCCTGCGCGCCAGGAACAGCAGCCGCGCCAGGATCAGGGCGGTGACCGTCCGCGCCGGGAGCGTGGGCAGGGTGGTGATCGCAGCCAGGGTGATCGCAACCAGGGTGATCGCAACCAGGGTGATCGCAACCAGGGTGATCGCAGCCAGGGCGAGCGCAGCCAGGGTGGCCGCAACCAGGACCGCAACCAGGACGAGCGTGGCCAGGGGAACGGTCCTCGCAACGATTCGCGTGACAACCGCGACGACGACGGCGAGGGACGCGGTCGTCGCGGTCGCCGATTCCGTGAGCGCAGGCGTGGACGTGACCGCGGCGAAGGCGGAGTCGGCGGTGGCGGCGGAGACGTCGAGATCCGCGAGGACGACGTCCTGCAGCCGGTCGCGGGCATCCTCGACGTGCTCGACAACTATGCGTTCGTGCGCACGTCGGGCTACCTCGCCGGACCGAACGACGTCTACGTGTCGATGAACCTGATTCGCAAGAACGGGCTTCGTCGTGGTGACGCCATCACCGGTGCCGTCCGCGTCGCCCGTGAGGGGGAGTCCGCGGGCTCGCAGCGTCAGAAGTTCAACCCGCTGGTTCGCATCGACACGGTGAACGGCGGTGACGTCGAGGCAGCGAAGCGCCGTCCCGAGTTCAACAAGCTCACCCCGCTGTACCCGAACCAGCGGCTGCGTCTCGAGACCGCGCCGAACATCCTGACCACCCGCGTCATCGACCTCGTCATGCCGATCGGCAAGGGGCAGCGTGCGCTGATCGTCTCCCCGCCGAAGGCGGGCAAGACGACGGTCCTGCAGGACATCGCGAACGCGATCTCGGTCAACAACCCCGAGTGCTACCTGATGGTGGTCCTGGTCGACGAGCGTCCCGAAGAGGTCACCGACATGCAGCGTTCGGTGAAGGGCGAGGTCATCGCCTCGACCTTCGACCGGCCGCCGTCAGACCACACCTCGGTGGCCGAACTGGCCATCGAGCGCGCGAAGCGGCTCGTCGAGAACGGCCGCGACGTGGTCGTCCTGCTCGACTCGATCACCCGACTCGGCCGCGCGTACAACAACTCTTCGCCCGCGTCCGGACGCATCCTGTCCGGTGGTGTCGACTCGACGGCGCTGTACCCGCCGAAGCGTTTCCTCGGTGCTGCTCGCAACATCGAGAACGGCGGCTCGCTGACGATCATCGCTTCGGCGCTGGTCGAGACCGGTTCCACCGGCGACACCGTGATCTTCGAGGAGTTCAAGGGCACCGGTAACGCGGAGCTCAAGCTCGACCGCAAGATCGCCGAGCGTCGCGTCTTCCCGGCGGTCGACGTGAACCTGTCGAGTACCCGCAAGGACGAACTGCTGATGAGCCCGGACGAGTTCGCCGTCGTGCACAAGCTGCGCCGGGTGCTGTCGGGTCTGGACACGCACCAGGCGATCGACCTCCTCGTCGACCGTCTCAAGAAGTCGAAGAGCAACGTCGAGTTCCTGATGCAGGTCACCAAGACCGCGCCGGGCTCGATGGGCAACGACTAGCAGGGAACAGATCGGCTGCCGACGGCGTTTAGGAGAACGTCGGCAGCCTCTGGCAGAATGAACGACCGCGCATCCGGCGTTCGCCGAATGTTGGAAACTCAATGTCCGGTTCCGGTTCACGGCTTCGATTCGCGAAGCCGACCCGGCGACCACGAAAGGGACACCATGAAGGCAGGAATCCACCCCGAGTACGTGGCGACCACCGTCGTCTGCGGTTGCGGGAACACGTTCGAGACCCGCAGCACCAAGGAGTCCGGACGGATCACCGTCGAGGTCTGCTCGCAGTGCCACCCGTTCTACACCGGCAAGCAGAAGATCCTCGACACCGGCGGACGCGTTGCCCGCTTCGAGGCTCGCTACGGCAAGCGCGCGTCGAAGAAGGCCGACGCCGACAGCTAGCGACATCGCCGACGCCCGTCCTGTGCACCTTGCAGGCCGGGCGTCGGCTTTTTTGCATCCCCCCTTCGTTAACCCGATTCGAACGCACACCTGGAGCGCATCATGGCGGGCACCACCCAGCCCTCGGCGATCGACGACATCCTGGCCGAGCACGCCGGCCTCGAACTGCAGCTGGCGGACCCGTCGCTGCACAACGATCCGGCCGCAGCACGACGGGTGGGCAAGCGATTCGCCGAGCTCGCGCCGATCATGGCGACCCACGCGAAGCTGGTCGCCGCCCGCGACGACCTCGACGCCGCCCGCGAACTGGCAGCCGACGACGCGTCCTTCGCGGCGGAACTGCCCGCACTCGAGGCACTGGTCGAGGAACTCGACGTCACGCTCACCGACCTGCTCGCGCCTCGGGATCCGCACGACGGCGACGACGTGGTGCTCGAGGTGAAGTCCGGTGAAGGTGGCGAGGAGTCCGCGTTGTTCGCGGCCGACCTCGCGCGGATGTACACCCGCAGCGCGGAGAACGCGGGTTGGCGCGTCGAAGTTCTCGGAGCGACGTACTCCGACCTCGGTGGATTCAAGGACGTCACGCTCTCCATCAAGTCGAAGGGCGACGTCCGCGACGGTGTGTGGTCACGGCTGAAGTTCGAGGGAGGCGTGCACCGCGTGCAGCGGGTTCCGGTCACCGAATCGCAGGGCCGTGTCCACACCTCGGCGGCGGGCGTGTTCATCTACCCCGAACCCGACGAGGTCGAGGAAGTGCAGATCGACGAGGGCGACCTTCGCATCGACGTCTACCGGTCTTCCGGCAAGGGCGGTCAGGGCGTCAACACGACCGACTCCGCGGTCCGCATCACCCACCTGCCCACCGGCATCGTCGTCACCTGCCAGAACGAACGTTCCCAGCTGCAGAACAAGGCCCGCGCGATGCAGGTTCTCGCGGCTCGGCTGCAGGTCGCGGCGGAGGAGGCCGCCGACGCCGAGGCGTCGGCAGGCCGCGCCAGCCAGGTTCGCACCGTGGACCGGTCCGAGCGGATCCGGACCTACAACTTCCCCGAGAACCGCATCACCGATCACCGGATCGGGTTCAAGGCGCACAACCTCGACGCGGTCCTCGACGGCGACATGGACGCGCTGCTCGACGCTCTCGGCAAGGCCGATCGGGAAGCGCGACTCGCCGCCGAATGACGGGTACGGCACGGTGGTCGTCGCATCCGCTCCGACACCGCATGGCAGGCTGAACGCGTGACACGACAACCGTTGCGCCTGGCGATCCTCGACGCCACTCGCACACTCGAGGATGCAGGGGTGCCCAGCCCGCGCACGGACGCGGAACTGCTCGCTGCGCACGTCGTCGGCGTCGAGCGCGGACGACTTGGTCTGATCCCGCTGGTCGATCCCGATGTGATCGAGACCTACCGGGGCCTCGTCGCGCGTCGTGCGGAGCGAATTCCGTTGCAGCACATCACCGGTGTCGCGGCGATAGGTGCGATTGATCTGGCGGTCGGTCCGGGGGTGTTCGTCCCGCGTCCGGAGACCGAGCTGCTTCTCGCGTGGGCGATCGCGGTACTCGAGGCCACCCCGACGAGACCGCCGGTGGTCCTGGACCTGTGCACGGGATCCGGTGCGTTGGCGCTCGCGATCGCCCAGGCACGGCCGGATGCCGTCGTCCATGCGGTCGAACTCGAGACCGCGGCACTGGCCTGGGCACGGCGCAACGCCGACACCCGCGCGGCGATGGGGGACACGCCGATCGTGCTCCACCACGGCGACGTCACCGACCGTGCGTTGCTGCCCGACCTCGAGGGTGGGGTCGATCTGGTCGTGTCGAATCCGCCGTACATCCCCGTGGGAGCGCAGCTCGACCCGGAGGTGGCGGACCACGACCCGTCGACCGCGCTGTTCGGCGGTCCGGACGGGCTCTCGGTGATCACACCGATGGTGTCGAACATCGCGCGCTGGCTCCGTATCGGCGGTGCCCTCGCCATCGAACACGACGATTCCAACGGTGCGCAGGTGGCGGCACTCCTGCGGGAACGTCGCGTGTTCGGTGAGGTCTCCGAGCACAACGACCTGGCGGGCAAACCGCGGTTCGTCGTTGCCCGGCGCGTCGCGACCGCCACGGAAGCTGCGCGAGGACACTGACCTACCACGGCGGCGGCCCGGCCACCTCACCGGTGGCGGCGACACCGGTTCAACGAGCCGGGTGAAAGGATGAACAGGTGAGCATCGTCTACGACTGCGGGCAACCAGACACACGCGAGGCCGGAATCCGGGCTGCCGGAAACGCGCTCAAGGCAGGGCGTCTCGTCGTCATGCCGACCGACACGCTGTACGGCCTGGCCGCGGACGCGTTCGACAGTGACGCCGTTGCAGGCCTCCTGCGGGCCAAGGGTCGCGGACGTGACATGCCGGTACCGGTGCTCGTCGGTTCCTGGAACACCATCGACGGGCTGGTGTTCACGGTCCGGCCGGAGGCGCGGGAACTCGTTCGTGCGTTCTGGCCGGGTGGCCTGAGTCTCGTCGTCCAGCAGGCGCCGTCGCTGGCATGGGATCTCGGGGACACCCGGGGAACGGTGATGCTGCGCATGCCGCTGCATCCAGTCGCACTCGAACTGTTGCGCGAGGTCGGTCCGCTGGCGGTGTCCAGCGCGAACATCTCGGGCCACGCGCCGGCCACCACCGTCGCGCAGGCGCGCGATCAGCTCGGCGGCGGCGCGGCCGTGTACCTCGACGGCGGGCCCGCCGCGCACGCCGTCGCGTCGACGATCGTCGACCTGACCTCCGACGTCCCGCGGGTTCTTCGCGAGGGCGCCGTCCCGACAGCCGACGTCGCCGAGGTGCTCGGCGTGACCGTCGAGAGTCTGCTCGGAAGCGCGCAAGGATGAGCACAGCACCGTGACCGTCGCCGATGCCACGCTCCTGCTCGCGGCGGAGGCACCGGCGGCTCGAGGGGCGGGTGTGCCGCTCCGCGAGCTCCTTCTGGTGCTCTTCACCGCTGCAGTCATCACGTTTCTCGCGACCGGGGGAGTGCGACTGTTCGCGCTCAAGTTCGGTGCGGTCGCCGTTCCTCGTGACCGCGACGTCCACGTCACGCCGACCCCGCGGCTCGGTGGACTCGGCATCTACTTCGGCTTCGCGGCCGCGCTCCTGTTCGCGCAGCAGCTGCCGGCGCTGACCAGGGGATTCGAGTACAACACCAAGGACATCCCCGCCGCATTGGTGTCGGCGACGGTGATCGTCGCCGTCGGGTTCGTCGACGACCGATGGGGCCTCGACGCCCTCACCAAGTTCGTCGGCCAGGTCACCGCGGCCGGCGTGATGGTCGTGATGGGTGTCAGCTGGCTGGTGGTCTACGTGCCCTTCGGTGGGGGTACGACCTGGGTGCTCGACCAGCTCCAGGGCGGACTGTTCACCGTCCTCGTCGCCGTGGTGATGATCAACGCGATGAACTTCGTCGACGGACTCGACGGACTCGCCGCTGGGCTGGGGTTGATCGCCTCGCTGGCGATCCTGGTCTTCTCGGTCGGTCTTCTCCACGAGCAGGGCGGCGACGTCAGCGCCTATCCGCCGGCGATGCTCGCGGCGGCGCTCGCCGGCGCGTGCCTCGGGTTCCTTCCGCACAACTTCCAGCCCGCACGAATCTTCATGGGCGACTCCGGGTCCATGCTCATCGGGCTGATGCTCGCCGCGATCTCGACGAGTGCCTCGGGCCGGATCACGCTGAACGCGTACGGATCTCGCGACATGCTCGGCCTGCTGTCGCCGCTGCTGCTGGTGGGCGCGGTGATGTTCATTCCGATCCTCGACCTGCTCCTCGCCGTCGTGCGGCGGACGATGGCGGGACGCAGCCCGTTCGCACCCGACAAGATGCACCTGCACCACCGGCTCCTCGAGATCGGACATTCGCACCGCCGGGTCGTGCTGTTGATCTACTTGTGGGTCGGCGTGCTCGCCTTCGGTGCGGTCGGGACGGCTCTGTTCGACCGGAGGATGGTCGTGCTCCTCGTCGCAGGGGGGCTCGTGTTCGCGTTGGTCGTCACCGCGGTCCCGTCGCTGCGGGTGCAGAAGGTTCGTGGTGGCGGCGGCGGTGCCGCCTGAGGTGTACGGCGGCGGTGCCGCCCGAGGTGTAGGGCGACTCGCCGTGACCGCCAGCTACCCTGGACGCTTGTGAGCTTCTCTCCCGAACCCCTGCCCGACCCGTCTGCACCCCTGCGCGCCGCTGTGCGGTGGGGAGTCGTCGGCCTGATCGCGCTCGCTGTCGTGGGTTCGATCGTCGCCTCGCTTCTCGCGGGGTGGGCCGGTCTGTGGGGAGCGCTGATCGGTGTCGCGGTCGGTGGTGGGTTCGTCCTCTGCACGGCGTTGGCAGTGCTGTTCACGGAGAAGATGCCTCCTGCGACGTCCGGCCTCATCCTGCTGGGCAGCTGGCTGCTCAAGATGATTCTGGCGGTCGTGGTCCTCGGTGTGCTCAAGGGGATGGATTTCTACAGCAAGGGCGCGCTGGTCGCGGTCATGGTGCTCGCATTGATCATCGTGCTCGGCGCCGAGACGATCGGACTGGTTCGCGTGAAGGTGCCGTACGTCGACTCCACGGATCCCGAATCCGATACGAGGTAGTACTACGACCAGTAGTTTTCCTGGGCCCGAAGACCCCGTCTACACAACGTCGTAGTTGTATTGATAAGGTCAGGGTCACGTGAGTGCTGGAACGGTGCGAATCAGACGAATATGCACCGGCCGGCAGCCGCGAAGGTGACTCCCATACTGGGTGTTTCGAGCATCGAAACCGCACATGGTGGGACCGCCGAGTCGACGACAGTCGCCGACACCGACAGACGCAACGCACTCGAGCACTCCTACGTGTCCGGGCGAGCCGCAGCGGCTGACGAATACGCGAGCCGACCTGGTCGACTTGTTAGTTCGTCAATGTCCGATCGAACCGCAGGCGATGCCGCCTGCGGCCACGACTACGGGAGAGACCGCTGAGCGTCACCACCCTGGCCGCGGAATTCCATCCGCCGTCACTAACAGACTTCTTCCCTCCCGCTGTGCTGTTCGAGGGCACGCCGTTCGAGCTCGATCGTCTGATGCTGGTGCGCATCCTGATGACGGTCGTCCTGCTCGGGTTCTTCGCGATTGCGATGCGCAGCCCGAAGCTCATCCCCCGTGGAGCCCAGAACGTCGCCGAGATGGGCCTGGCGTTCGTCAAGGACCAGATCGCCGACGAGGTTCTCGGCAAGGAACAGGGCAAGCGCTTCTTGCCCGTCCTGTGCACGATCTTCTTCACGGTCCTGTTCCTGAACGCGTCCAGCGTGATCCCGGGCCTGAACATCTCGTCGAATGCCCGTGTCGGCATGCCGATCGTCCTCGCGGCCCTCGCGTACGTGGTGTTCAACTACGTCGGCATCAAGAAGTACGGCTTCTTCAAGTACGTGAAGTCGTCCATCGTGGTCCCGAACGTCCCGATCGCCCTGCACGTGCTGTTGATCCCGATCGAGTTCATCTCGACCTTCATCCTGCGGCCGTTCACGCTGACCGTCCGACTCATGGCCAACATGCTCGCCGGTCACATCATGCTCGTGCTGTTCTTCAGCGCCACCCAGTTCTTCTTCTTCGAGGCCGCGGCCGGAATGAAGATCTTCGGTGTGTTCTCGCTGGCGGCCGGGTTCGGCTTCACCCTCTTCGAGATGCTGGTGATCTTCCTGCAGGCGTACGTCTTCGCCCTGCTGACCGCCGTCTACATCGACCTGGCGTTGCACGCCGATTCGCACTGATCGCCCAGATCAGACTGCACTGACTGCCTGACACACCACACATACTGACCCTGCGCCGAACCCGGCGACGGGCAACAGAAAGGGAACGGAAAACCACATGAGCCTCTCGTACCTGGCACAGGAAGTCACCTCCGAGGTCACCGGTGGCGGATTCGGCGCCATCGGTTACGGCCTCGCCGCGATCGGCCCCGGCATCGGCGTGGGCATCGTCGTCGGTAAGGCCATCGAGGGCATCGCCCGTCAGCCCGAGCTCTCCGGCCAGATCCGTACCAACATGTTCCTCGGTATCGCGTTCACCGAGGCCCTGGCGCTGATCGGCCTCGTTGCCGGCTTCATTTTCTGATCACGCCATGTCGAACATTGCAGTGATCGCGGCCGCGGAGGGCGAGGACATCAATCCTCTCGTCCCCGCGACCTATGACATCGTCTGGTCGCTGGTCTGTGTTGCTGTCATCGGCTTCTTCTTCTGGAAGTACATCCTTCCGAAGTTCCAGCAGGTTCTCGCCGATCGCTCCGACCAGATCGAAGGCGGCATCAAGCGCGCCGAGGAGGCGCAGACCGAGGCGAAGGCAGCGCTCGAGCAGTACCGCGCCCAGCTCGCCGACGCGCGCACCGAAGCTGCGGCCATCCGCGAGGATGCCCGCACCCAGGGTCAGCAGATCATCAACGAGATGAAGGTGCAGGCTCAGGAGGAGAGCGACCGGATCGTCGCCGCAGGCAGCAGCCAGCTCGCCGCTCAGCGTCAGCAGATCGTTGCGGAGCTCCGCAGCGACCTCGGCCGCACCGCGGTCGACCTGGCCGAGAAGGTCATCGGTGAGTCCCTCGCCGACGACGTCAAGCGGGCAGGCACGATCGACCGTTTCCTCAGTGAACTGGACACCGTCAGCGCTGACTCCGCAAACGGAAAGTGAGCACCATGTACGCAGCAAGCCGTGAGGCGCTGACTCAGACGAGGAGCGCCCTGGAATCAGCGCTGGCCGGGGTTTCGGCCGGTGCGGCGACTGCGGCTGCGGCACAGACCGGCGCGGAGCTGTTCACGGCGGTCGAGGTTCTCGACGGCCAGCGCACCCTCCGCGCCGCGTTGGCCGATCCGTCGGCTCCCGCGTCCGTCCGGCAGGCACTCGCAGGCCAGGTGTTCTCGGGCAAGGTTTCCGCCGAGACCCTGGCGACGATCGACGCCGCAGCAGGTCAGGACTGGTCGACGACCGCAGACCTGCGCAACTCGCTGGTCCTGCTGGGGCGGGAGTCGCTGCTGCGTGCAGCGGACGACCAGAACCAGCTCGACACCGTCGAGGACGAGCTGTTCCGGCTCGGACGCATCGTGGCGGGTAACCCCGACCTCGAGCAGAGCCTGTCCGACCGTGCCCGTCCTGCATCGGCGAAGCGTGAGCTGCTGTCGAAGCTGCTGTACGGCAAGGTCACGGCGGTCACCGAGGCGTTGGCAACCCAGGCAGTCGGCCGACTCGAGTCGGCTCCGGCGGATGCGCTCAACGAACTGTCCGAGCTGGCCGCGGCGCGGCGCGACAAGGCGGTCGCACACGTGCGCAGCGCCACCGCGCTGTCCGAGGCCCAGACCGAACGGCTCGTCGAGACGCTGACCAGGACCTACGGGAAGCCGGTCACGGTGCACGTGGAGGTCGACCCCGAACTCCTCGGTGGACTCGTGGTCCGCGTGGGTGACGAGGTCATCGACGGCAGCGCCGCGGGACGACTCGCATCGCTGCGCAAGAACCTCAAGTAGCCGGCGTCCACGCTGCGCCCCGCAGCACCCACCCAGAACCATTTTCGAGACCAGATACCGAGAGCAGGAAGAACATGGCGGAGCTGACGATCTCCTCCGACGAGATCCGTAGCGCGATCGAGAACTACACCGCGAGCTACTCCCCGGAGGCCTCCCGTGAGGAGGTCGGCACGGTGTCCGACACCAGCGACGGCATTGCGCACGTCACCGGCCTGCCTTCGGCGATGGCCAACGAGCTGCTGGAGTTCCCCGGCGGCGTCCTCGGTGTGGCGCTGAACCTGGATGCCACCGAGATCGGTGCCGTCATCCTGGGTGACTTCCAGGACATCGAAGAGGGCCAGCAGGTCAAGCGGACCGGCGACGTCCTGTCCGTCCCCGTCGGCGATGCCTTCCTGGGCCGCGTCGTGAACCCGCTCGGCCAGCCGATCGACGGCCTGGGCGAGATCGAGTCGACCGAGAACCGCGCCCTCGAGTTGCAGGCCGCGACCGTGCTCGAGCGTCAGCCCGTCGAGGAGCCGCTCCAGACCGGCATCAAGGCCATCGACGCGATGACCCCGATCGGTCGCGGACAGCGTCAGCTCGTCATCGGCGACCGCAAGACCGGCAAGACCGCGGTCTGCATCGACGCGATCCTGAACCAGAAGGCCAACTGGGCGACCGGCGACCCGAAGCAGCAGGTCCGCTGCATCTACGTCGCGATCGGCCAGAAGGGCTCCACCATCGCCGGCGTGAAGCAGGCTCTGGAGGAGAACGGCGCGATGGAGTACACCACCATCGTCGCTGCCCCGGCTTCCGACTCCGCCGGCTTCAAGTGGCTCGCTCCGTACACCGGTTCGGCCATCGGCCAGCACTGGATGTACCAGGGCAAGCACGTCCTCGTCGTGTTCGACGACCTGACCAAGCAGGCCGAGGCGTACCGCGCCATCTCGCTGCTGCTGCGTCGTCCGCCGGGACGTGAGGCCTACCCCGGTGACGTCTTCTACCTGCACTCCCGTCTGCTGGAGCGCTCGGCCAAGCTGTCCGACGCGCTCGGCGGCGGCTCGCTGACGGCTCTGCCGATCATCGAGACCAAGGCCAACGACGTCTCGGCGTACATCCCGACCAACGTCATCTCGATCACCGACGGCCAGGTCTTCCTCGAGTCCGACCTGTTCAACAAGGGCATCCGCCCCGCGATCAACGTCGGTATCTCGGTCTCCCGAGTCGGTGGCGCCGCGCAGACCAAGGGCATGAAGAAGGTCTCCGGTTCGCTGCGTCTGGAGCTCGCCCAGTTCCGTGAGCTCGAGGCGTTCTCCGCCTTCGCCTCCGACCTGGACGACGCCTCGAAGGCTCAGCTCGAGCGCGGCCAGCGACTGGTCGAGCTGCTCAAGCAGGACCAGTACAGCCCGATCGCCGTCGAGGACCAGATCATCTCGATCTACCTCGCGGGCGAAGGTGTCTTCGACTCCGTGCCGGTCGGCGACGTCCGCCGGTTCGAGTCCGAGCTCCTCGAGGATCTGCACCGCAACGCCGCTGGCGTCTACGAGCAGATCGCAGGCGGCAAGGCGCTCGACGGCGACTCGATCGAGGCACTCAACGCCGCGACCGACAAGTTCAAGCAGGGCTTCCTCGCTTCCGACGGCAGCCGTGTCGTCAACGAGGCCGAGGCTGCCGCTCTCGGTGCCGACGAGGTCAGCCAGGAGCAGGTTTCCGTCACCCGCAAGCACGTCGCCAAGTGAGCGCGGCGGCCGTGACGGACACCAATTGGGAAGGAGGGACTGAGTAGATGGCGAACTTGCGCGAATTGCGCTCCCGCATCAAGTCGGTCAACTCGACCAAGAAGATCACCAAGGCGCAGGAGCTCATTGCGACCTCCCGCATCACCAAGGCGCAGATTCGGGTCGCGGCCTCCAAGCCGTACGCCGAGGAGATCACCAAGGTGCTCTCCGCGTTGGCGAGTGCCTCGGGATCTCTCGATCACCCGCTCCTGAACGAGCGGGCGAACCCGAAGCGCGCCGCCGTGCTGGTCGTCACCAGCGACCGCGGCATGTGTGGTGGTTACAACTCCAACGTCCTCAAGGAAGCGGAGGAGCTGTTCCAGCTGCTGCGCAGTGAGGGCAAGGAGCCGGTGCTCTACGTGCTGGGCACGAAGGGCCTGACCTACTACACGTTCCGCGACCGTGACGTGAAGGGTGCCTGGACCGGGTTCTCCCAGGATCCCGGCTACGCCGACGCGGCACGCGCCAGCAAGCACCTCGTCGAGCTGTTCATGGCGGGATCGGGTAACACGATCCAGGCCTACAACGGCGAGGGCACGGTCGAGGGCGTCGACGAGCTGCACATCGTCTACACGAAGTTCGTGTCGATGCTGACGCAGTCTCCCGAGGTCCGCCGCATGGCGCCGCTGGAGGTCAGCTACCAGGATTCGAACTTCGAGCTCGGCGAGGACATGCTCTCCGATTCGAACGGTGCTGAGCCGACGGCCCAGTACGACTTCGAGCCGGAGGCCGGGACGCTGCTGTCCGCCCTGCTGCCGAAGTACATCAACACCCGGATCTACTCGTCGCTGCTCGATGCCGCGGCGTCGGAGTCGGCCGCGCGTCGTACCGCCATGAAGGCGGCCACCGACAACGCGAACGAGCTGGTGAACACCCTGAGCCGTGAGGCCAACCAGGTGCGCCAGGCCCAGATCACCCAGGAAATCAGCGAGATCGTCGGTGGCGCGAATGCGCTGGCCTCGAGCGCAGGAAGTGACTAGCACATGACCGCAGCAGTAACCCAAACCAACGCGAACGGCACGGCAACCGCCGGCCGGGTCGTGCGGGTCATCGGTCCCGTTGTGGACGTTGAGTTCCCGCGTGGCGCCGTTCCCGCCCTGTTCAACGCGCTGAACGCAGAGATCACTCTGCCGACTGTCGCGAAGACGCTGACCCTCGAGGTTGCGCAGCACCTGGGCGACAACCTGGTGCGCACGGTTTCGATGCAGCCCACCGACGGCCTGGTCCGTGGCGCCGCGGTCGTCGACTCCGGTCGTCCGATCTCGGTTCCCGTCGGCGACGTCGTCAAGGGCCACGTGTTCAACGCCCTCGGTGACTGCCTCGACACCCCGGGCCTCGGTCGCGACGGCGAGCAGTGGGGCATCCACCGCAAGCCCCCGGCCTTCGACCAGCTCGAGGGCAAGACCGAGATCCTCGAGACCGGCATCAAGGTCATCGACCTGCTGACCCCGTACGTCAAGGGCGGCAAGATCGGTCTGTTCGGTGGCGCCGGCGTCGGCAAGACCGTTCTGATCCAGGAGATGATCACCCGTATCGCCCGCGAGTTCTCCGGAACCTCGGTGTTCGCAGGCGTCGGTGAGCGCACCCGTGAGGGCACCGACCTTCACCTCGAGATGGAAGAGATGGGCGTCCTCCAGGACACCGCCCTTGTCTTCGGCCAGATGGACGAGCCGCCGGGAACGCGTATGCGCGTCGCCCTGTCCGCACTGACCATGGCGGAGTACTTCCGCGATGTGCAGGGCCAGGACGTGCTGCTGTTCATCGACAACATCTTCCGCTTCACCCAGGCCGGTTCCGAGGTGTCGACCCTGCTCGGTCGTATGCCGTCGGCCGTGGGTTACCAGCCGACGCTGGCGGACGAGATGGGTGAGCTCCAGGAGCGCATCACCTCGACCCGTGGCCGCTCGATCACCTCGCTGCAGGCGATCTACGTCCCCGCCGACGACTACACCGACCCGGCGCCGGCCACGACCTTCGCGCACCTCGATGCGACCACCGAGCTCTCGCGCCCGATCTCGCAGATGGGTATCTACCCCGCTGTGGATCCGCTGAGCTCGACCTCCCGCATCCTGGAGCCCGGCATCGTCGGTGCGGAGCACTTCCGCGTCGCCAACGAGGTCAAGCGGATCCTGCAGAAGTACAAGGAACTGCAGGACATCATCGCCATCCTCGGTATGGACGAGCTGCAGGAAGAGGACAAGGTCCTCGTCGGCCGCGCCCGCCGTCTGCAGAAGTTCCTCGGCCAGAACTTCATCGTCGCCGAGAAGTTCACGGGCGAGGCCGGCTCCGTGGTGCCGCTGCGTGACACCATCGAGGCGTTCGACCGCGTCTGCAAGGGCGAGTTCGATCACCTGCCCGAGCAGGCGTTCAACAGCTGCGGTGGACTCGACGACGTCGAGGCCGCTGCCGCCAAGATCGCCGGAAAGTAGTCGACGATGGCTGAGATGACCGTTGAGCTCGTCGCCGTCGAGCGGCGGCTGTGGTCGGGGCAGGCGACTCTCGTCAGCGCCCAGACCACCGAGGGTGAGATCGGCATCATGTACGGCCACGAGCCCGTCCTCGGCCAGCTGGTCGAGGGTGGGACCGTTGCCATCACCACCGAGGGCGAGCGTCTCGTCGTCGCGGTGCACGGTGGCTTCCTCTCGGTGACCGGCAAGACGGTGACGATTCTGGCGGAGTCCGCGGACTTCTCCGGAGACATCGACGTCGACGCCGCGAAGGCCGTCCTCGCCGACACCAGCGCAAGCGACGAGGCGATCGCGATCGCCAAGGGCCAGCTCCGCGCTGTCGAGCGGGCCTGACAGGTATTACGACAAGCCGCGACGAGTAGGCCGACGAGTAGTGACCACCGGAGTGATCGTTCTTTCGATTCTGGTTGCGCTGCTCGCGGCCCTCGTCGCGGCTTTCGTGTATCGACTGGTGGTGCTGCGCCGGGGTGGGACGGCCGCGATCCTGCGGTGCCTTCCGAACGATGCCGGCCTCGGGTGGCGTCACGGGATCATCCGCTACGGCGAGGAGACGCTGCAGTTCTTCAAGCTGTCGAGCCTGCGTCCCGGACCCGACTCGAGGATCTCGCGGCAGGGAATCGAGATCGCAGGCAGGCGATCGCCGCAGGACACCGAGTTCGACATCATGACCGACGACATCGTCATCGTCTCGGTGCGCGACGATGACTCGGAACGAGCGTTCGAGTTCGCGCTCGACAGGGGCTCGCTGACGGCGTTCCTGTCATGGATCGAATCCCGTCCGTCGGGTAGATCGCTGCGGGGACGCCCCCCTGGAATGGGCGACTGAGTCCGGATACGAACAACCCCGGCCCGATGGGCCGGGGTTTCGTCGTCTCAGGACTGTTCGCCGCCGGGCTTCCAGAGCACGTCCCCATCCGGATTCGCGACCCTGCCGAGGATGAACAGCAGGTCCGACAGGCGGTTGAGGTACTTCGCGGGGGCGACGTTGGTGTCCTCGGGAGCGGCGTCGACGGCGGCCCACGCGGCGCGTTCGGCGCGGCGTACGACGGTACGGGCCACATGGAGTTGCGCGGCGAGCGCGGTCCCGCCCGGCAGGATGAACGAGTTGAGTGGAGCCAGTTGCTCGTTGAACTCGTCGCACCAACCCTCGAGTCGCTCGATGTACTCCGGGGTGATCCGCAGCGGCGGATACTTCGGATCCTCCACAACCGGCGTCGAGAGATCGGCCCCCGCGTCGAAGAGGTCGTTCTGGACCTGGCGGAGGACCGCGGCCATTTTCTCGTCGGGGTTTCCGACGGCCAACGCAACCCCGAGCGCGGCGTTCGCCTCGTCGCAGTCCGCGTACGCGACGAGCCGGGGATCGTTCTTCGACACCCGCGAGAAATCGCTCAAACCGGTGGTTCCGTCGTCGCCGGTGCGCGTATAGATGCGGGTCAGGTGGACTGCCATGGGGTCACCGTACCGCGCCCCGACGGACCGCCGAGTCGGCCTGACTAGGCTGTGCGACTGTGAGTGAACGCTTTCTGGTCACCGGCGGCAACCGACTGTCGGGTGAGGTCTCGGTCAGCGGCGCTAAGAACAGCGTCCTGAAGTTGATGGCAGCGGCGTTGCTCGCCGAGGGCACGACGACCATCACGAACTGTCCGGACATCCTCGACGTGCCCTTGATGGCGGAGGTTCTCAGGGGACTCGGCTGCGAAGTCGTCCTGGAAGGCGACCAGGTCGCCATCACGACGCCGGCGGAACCCGAGTACCACGCGGACTTTCCCGCAGTCACCCAGTTCCGGGCGTCGGTGTGTGTCCTCGGGCCGCTCGTCGCGCGGTGCAGGCGCGCAGTCGTGGCACTGCCGGGTGGTGATGCGATCGGTTCACGGCCGCTCGACATGCACCAGAGCGGTCTGCGCCTGCTGGGTGCGACCAGCGAAATTCAGCACGGATGCGTCGTCGCCGAAGCCGCGGACCTGCACGGAGCCAGCATTCGGCTTGCGTTCCCGTCGGTCGGGGCAACCGAGAACATCCTGATGGCGGCGGTTCTCGCCAACGGCGAGACCGTCATCGACAACGCTGCCCGCGAACCCGACATCGTCGACCTGTGCAACATGCTCGGCCGGATGGGGGCGCAGATCGAAGGCGCAGGAACGTCGACCCTGACGATCCAAGGTGTGCGGACCCTGCGTCCGACGACGCACCGCGTCATCGGCGATCGCATCGTCGCGGCCACGTGGGGTGTCGCTGCCGCGATGACCCGCGGTGACGTGCGGGTTCGCGGCGTCAATCCGCGACATCTCGCGCTCGTCCTCGACAAGCTGCGGGCTGCAGGCGCCGATGTCACGAGCGAACCGGACGGATTCCGCGTCGTTCAGGCCGAGCGTCCGCGCGCCGTCAACTTCGCGACGTTGCCGTTCCCCGGATTCCCGACCGATCTGCAGCCGATGGCCATCGGCTTGGCGGCGGTTGCCGACGGCACGTCGATGATCACCGAGAACGTCTTCGAAGCGCGGTTCCGGTTCGTGGAGGAGATGATCCGGCTCGGTGCAGATGCGCGGACGGACGGCCACCATGCGGTGGTGCGCGGAATTCCGCGCCTGTCCAGTGCGCCGGTGTGGTCCTCGGACATTCGCGCGGGTGCGGGTCTGGTGCTCGCCGGGCTCGTCGCCGACGGGACGACCGAAGTGCACGACGTGTACCACATCGACAGGGGTTACCCGAGGTTCGTCGAGGACCTCACCGAGCTCGGGGGAGACATCGAGCGGGTGCCGGGAACGGAGTGACGACCAGCCGGCAGGCGTGACCTTTGGGCCTCGGCGCCTCGCGTGAGCGAGGCGCCGAGGCCCTTCTCGTTTGGGGCGGACGAGCATGGTGTCGGGCGTCACAGTGATGCGATTTGGGGGTTTGCGTCGGTTCGCGGGGTGTTGACCAGGGCTTTCGTGCGACGCAATGTGGTGTGACCAGCGGATTTGCGGTGGCGTTCACGGCCACGTAACTTTTGTCGAGTCAGAGCGACACGGACACCGACCAGCCCGGAAGGGCCGGACACGAGGTTGGACGAAGGCG
>NZ_SCOY01000028.1:0-62902 GCF_005503035.1 Rhodococcus sp. Q | reverse complement strand
CCCGCCCGCCTGCTCAGCCCCCCGCCCGACCGCGCACCTGTCGACACACCGGCGGCATCCGGGGACACGGACTGGCGCCGCTTCTTCGAACTCGACCTCGACCCGGCCCTCCGGGCAGCGGTCGAGGTGTTCACCGATCTCGGATACCACGGCGCGACGATGCGACTGGTCGCGACCGCCGCCGACAGCAGCGTGGCAGGCATCTACCACTATCACCGCAGCAAGCAGCACCTTCTGGCCACCTTGATGATGCGGACGATGGAGGACATCGAGTGGCGTGTCGCGGCCGCGGACGCCGAAGGTGACCAGCCTGCCGAGAGGTTCGCCCTCATGGTCGAGGCGCTGGCACTGTGTCACACCGTCCGCCGGGACCTGGCCTTCATCACCGCCACCGAGATGCGGAGTCTCGAGGAGCCCGACCGCCGAACCGTTGCCGACGCGCGCAGGCGCCTGCAGGCACGGCTCGACGCGGCGGCGGTGGCCGCGGCCGCCGACGGAACCTTCACGACACCCGACCCGCGCGGCACGGCGCGAGCCGTGACGACCATGTGCATGGCCCTGACCTACTGGTTCTCCCCCACCGGGCCGCTCAGCCCCGACGAGGTCGCCCGGGACTACGCCGGCCACGCGCTGGCGATGATGCAGGTTCAGTCTCGCTGAACATCGAGAACGACTGACCCCCAGGCACTTTCGCCTTCGCTGCACACTTGACGGCCGCGTCGATTCCTGTGATGCTGATCTCACTGAACCGTCCGAACGATCGCTCGGACCGTTCAATTTCAGTCAGATCAACTCATTGGAGAGCCGATGACCACGCCCGATCTCACCGAATTGCTCGCAGACTCCCCGTCCAACTGGGGCAAGTGGGGCACCGACGACGAGGTCGGCAGCCTCAACTACCTGACGCCCGAACAGGTCCTCGGCGGCGTCGGCCTGATCAGGAAGGGCGCCCTGTTCACCCTCCAGCGCCTCATCGGCGACCCGGCAGGCGACCCGGTGTGGCCCGGCCGCAGCCCGGCGACCCGCGAGATGATCCTCGACGAATCCCACTGGGACGAGGGCGGCGACGGACCCGCCTTCCCCGGCGGCCTGCACTACGCCGACGACAAGATCAACGCGTTCCTGCAGGGCAGCACGCAGTACGACGCGCTCGGTCACGTCTGGTATGACGGCCAGATCTACAACGGCTACGACGCCCGCACCACCGTCGGCGGCCTGGACAAGGCCAGCGTCGAGCCGATCGCCCAGCGCGGTGTCGCCGGACGTGCGGTGCTGCTCGACATGGCTCGCTTCCGAGACGTGAACCACCTGGCGGCGGGCGAGACTTTCGACCACACCGACCTCGAGAAGTGCGCTGCTGCACAGGGAATCGAGATCAAGCCGCGTGACATCCTGCTGATCCGCACCAACCACCTCGCGCTGTTCTTCCAGGACTCGGAGGGCTTCTACGGCGACTTCTGCGAGCCCGGCCTGGTCTACTCGCCCGAGCTGGTGCAGTGGTTCCAGAACATGGAGATCCCGAACCTCGTCACCGACACCATCGCCAACGAGATCACCACCGACCCGCACAACGGCGTCGCGCTCGTGCTGCACAACGCACTCATGCGCAACCTGGGTATCGCGTTCACCGAGATCTGCGACCTGGAGAAGCTCGCCGAGGACTGCGCCGCCGACGGTGTGTACGAGTTCTTCTACGTCGCGGCGCCGTTGAAGATCCACCGCGCCAGCGGTTCCCCGGTGAACCCGGTGGTGATCAAGTGAGCTACACCGACCGGCCGTGGTTGGCCCTCTACCCGGAGGGCACCCCCTCCGACATCGAGGCCGAACACGCCACCGCACTCGAGGTCTTCGACGCGGCCGTGGCGTCGGACCCTGCTCGCCCGTTCCTGCACTACTTCGACGCGACACTGACCTTCGCTGACGTCGACCGGGCTGCGAATGCGCTCGCCGCCGCGTTGGTCGCGGACGGCTTCGCCGCCGGTGAGCGACTCGCGGTGTACACGCAGAACAACCCCTCGTACGTGATCGGGCTGGTCGCGGCCTGGAAGGCGGGCGGTGTCGCGGTCGCGATCAACCCCATGAACCGCCGGCGGGAACTGACGTACATGCTCGTCGATTCCGGCGCGACGGCTCTGCTCACCCTCGACGACCTGTACCGCGACGTCGCCGCCGAGGTGATCGGAACCGGGAAGACGTCGGTGCGGACGGCGGTCACGACGTCGGCGCTCGACTTCCAGACCCGGAACGATCCGCGCCTGTTCGACGGGGCCGAACGGCACCGGGCCGAGGAAACCCTCGACCTCGCCGAGGTCATCGCGGCCTACGACGGCACCCCGCCGCCCGCGCCGACGCTCACTTCCGACGACGTCGCGGTCCTCACCTACACCTCGGGGACGACCGGAGAACCCAAGGGCGCCATGAACACCCACGGCAACCTGGCGTTCAACGCACAGACCTACCGGGATTGGACGGGCCTGACCCGCGGCGAGGGCGTGCTCGGCATCGCCCCGCTGTTCCACATCACCGGGCTCGTCGGACACGTCATGGTGGCGATGCTGGCGCGGGCACCGCTGACGCTCACCCACCGGTTCGCTCCGGACGTGGCGCTCGACGCGATCCGCGAATGGAAGCCGGTGTTCACCGTTGCGGCGATCACCGCGTACAACGCCCTATCCACTGCACCCGGCGCCACACCGGAGGACTTCCAGAGCCTGCGCGTGCTGTACTCGGGCGGCGCCCCGATCGCGCCCGCGATGGCGGATCGACTCGAGAAGGTGTTCGGCGCCTACATCCACAACATCTACGGCCTCACCGAGACGTCGTCGCCGTCCCACGGTGTCCCGCTCGGGGTCCGCGCCCCCGTCGACCCGACCTCGGGTGCCCTGTCCGTCGGTGTCCCCGTCTTCAACACCGTCGTGCGGGTCGTCGGCGAGGACGGCGAGGATGTCCCGGTCGGCGGGGTCGGCGAGTTCGTCACCTCCGGGCCCCAGGTGGTGAAGGGGTACTGGAACAAGCCCGACAAGACCGCCGAGTCGATCCCGGACGGCGAGCTGAAGACCGGCGATGTCGGGTTCATGGACGCCGACGGCTGGTACTACGTCGTCGACCGCAAGAAGGACATGATCAACGCCTCGGGCTACAAGGTGTGGCCACGGGAGGTCGAGGACGTGCTCTACGCCCATCCCGCCGTGCGAGAGGCGGCCGTTGTCGGTGTGCCCGACGAATACCGCGGCGAGACGGTCAAGGCGTACGTCTCCCTCCAGCCCGGCGCGTCAGTGGAACCCGACGAGATCGTCGCGTACTGCAAGGAACAGATGGCCGCCTACAAGTATCCGCGTCAGGTGGAGTTCGTCGGCGAACTGCCGAAGACCGTCACCGGCAAGATCCTGCGACGGGAACTGCGGGACGTGCGCTGATCCTGGTGCGGCAGGTGTGGGGTGCGCTCCGACTGGCGCACCCCACACCGTTCCCGGACTTCGGCCGAGCCCGGGTGACCGCGTCATCCTCGTGCAGGGACGACACCGTGGCGCGCCAGTGCGGCCAGGAACCCGTCGTGGTCGTCCAGGTGGATGACGTGCCCGGAGTCGGGAACGACGTCGACGACGAAGCCACGTGCGGCCAGTGCGTCCGCGAACGGCGGCGGAATCAGTCTGCTCGGGTCCGCGAGCACGAGCACGGAGGGAACGACCGGGGCGTCGACCGGCGCGGAGGTGAAGGCGCCGAGGTGGTCGACGATCGTCGGGTCCCACGCCGTGAGCGCGTCGAGCTTGTGGCGCCTGCTGGTGTCGTCCCAGCGCGGATGCTCCCGTTCGAGGTCGTCGATTCCCCACGCCTTCTGCGCACGGAAACCCTCTGCCACAACCGGATCCGACGACACGACGAATGCGGGATCCTCGTATACGGCGATACCGGGACGCAGCTCTGCTACCGCATGGGCGAGAACGAGTCCGCCGAGCGAGTGGCCGATCGCGAGCGCCGGATTGCGCGGCACCGACGCGACGACGGACGACGCGAGCGCCTCGGCGCCGTAGGCGGCGAGAGGTTCGCTCTTCCCGTGTCCGGGAAGGTCGACGGCGACGACTCGGTATCCGTTGTCCGCAAGGGCCGGACCCACTCGCCACCACGAGTCGCTCGAGTTGCCGAGTCCGTGGATCAGGACGGCCACCCGGTCGCCGGCGCCCCATTCCTGCACGTGCAGTGTCATGCCGACGCTCACCTTTCTCTCGACTCGATGTGGCCGATCACGGCCACCGGTCACTGCGACCTCAGCCAACGGAACCTGCTGCGGTGAAACACGATCGGTTCCACGTCGGACTGTAGCCGCACCTCGTTGACGTGGAGGATCACGATCGCGTGATCACCGGCAGGAACCTGCTGCGAGACCGACGTGTCCAGCCACACCGATGCCCCACCCACGAACACCGCGCCGCCGTCGGTCGTCGCGGTGGTCAAACCTTCGAATCGGTTTCCCGTCTTGGCGGCGAGGCTCCGAGCGGCGCCATCGTGCGACTCACCCAGCACACTGATGCCGATGTGCGCGGCACCGTCGAGCCGCGGCCACGTGGTCGACGTGTTCTGCACACAGAATGCCACCAGCGGAGGGTCGAGCGACACCGGAACGAACGTGCTCGCGGCAAGCCCGACGCGCTCCCCGTCGACCTCCGCGCACACCGCGACGACGCCACTGGGGACGTGTCCGAAGACCTCGCGCAGTGAGGTCTGGTCCAGCGAGGCGAGGGTGGTGCTCATGGGATCTCCGTTCGGGTCGACGCGGCGGTGACGCACATCGAGCACCCACCATAGAACGAGATCGATGTGGAGTCGAATCTGGTTGCAGCACAGCGCCTGTCAACGGACAGTACTTCGAATCAGGACGAGTCGATCCCTTTCCCGAGCGGACCGTCCGGCGTAGCGTGCCGGACCCTGACCGCCGGCGGCACCACGTGCATGCGATCGGAGTTGTCGCGCTCGGCGACCCTGGACACGTGATCGCGTAGTCGACTACGCGTGTGCCGCGCCTCGACGGGCCGGACGATCAAGTCGTCCCCCGAGACTCGGGAACCCCCGAGAACCGGGACACCCTTTCGAGGAAGGACTCGTCATGAAACTCATCGCACCACTCGTGATCGGGGCGGTCCTCGTACTGCCCCAGGTCGGCGCCGCTTCGGGCGCGGCCCAGAACTGGGCTTCCGACGCTCCCGCGATCTGGCTGACGACATATCGGCAGTCCATCGTCTGCGACGGCGGCGTCTGCGCCCCCGTGGGCGACGGTGTCGCCCGGGTGAGGATCAACGGGGACCATTTCACCGTCGGCAGCCCCGTCGATCTCACGGTCAGGCGGTCGGACGGCACGATCTCCACCTTCACCACGACGGCTCGGACCCTACCGGGATTCGTCGCGGGCGCGTTCAGTTACGAGTCTCCGGAACCCGGAGACTGCGACGGCACAGCCGACGCCTCCGTCCGAGCACGCGACGTCGGGTCCAATCGATGGTCTGCGGAGGTTCCCGTCAGCGACGCCTGCTCCACCGCGTAGCGACCGGGCCGCACTCACTCGCCGCCCACGAGGATCGCCGAGTGAGTGCGCCGGAGCTTGCCCGACGAGGTCTTCGGGATGCTGCCCGGCCCGAGGACGGCGACGGTGCGAGGCCGGACCCCGACCTCGGAGACCACCGCGTGCACCACGTCGTGCTCTATTCGCCGCACCTCGTCGGGGTCGTCGATCGCGTTGGTCTCGACGGCGACGGCGAACGATTCCCGTTTCTGGCCCGCGTCCAGGCGCACCGCGACCGCGTTGCCCGGGCGCACGCCCCGCACCGTCAGGGCGGCCCGCTCGATGTCGGTCGGGTACACATTGCGGCCACCCATGATGATGACGTCCTTGACGCGTCCACAGACCACCACGAGCCCGTCCTCCGTGAAGTAGCCGACGTCGCCGGTGTCGAGCCAGCCGTCCGCGTCCTGCGCGGCCCTCGGCCCCTCCGTAGTGAGGTAGCCGGGAGTGACGGACGGTCCGCGGACCTCGAGCACGCCGACGCAGCGGGCGGGCAGCTCGTGGCGGTCCTCGTCGACGACCCGCCCCTCGAGGTCGGAGACGAGCTTGCCGAGGGTGACCATCCTGCGGGCATTGCTGCGCGTCGACGGCACCGCGTGGTGCATCGCGCCGAGCAGGTCCGGGTCCACCAGGTCGAGCACCATGCCCTGTCCCGGCGACGGCAGCGACACCGCGAGCGTCACCTCCGCCATCCCGTACGTGGGCGCGAGCGCCGCCGGGTCGAGGCCGAACCGTTCGCCCGCGGCGGCCAGCGCGAGCACGGTGTCGGCGTCGACGGGTTCCGCCCCGTTGAGCAGGCAGCGTACCGACGACAGGTCGACTGCGCCGTCCGGCGCCTGAGCGAGTCGGCGTGCCAGCATCGAGTAAGCGAAATTCGGTGCGGCACTGATCGTTCCGCGATACTTGCTCATCAGGTCTGCCCACAGCAGTGGCGCACGGAGGAAGTCGAGCGGAGTGACGCTGACGATCTCGGCACCGAACTGCATCGGGAGCGTCAGGAAACCGACCATGCCCATGTCGTGGAACAGCGGCAGCCAACTGATCATCACGTCGCTCTGCGCGTCGAACTTGATCCGGTCCAGCATCGCGTTCGCGTTCGTGTAGAAGTTCGCGTGCGTGATCCGTACCGCCTTCGGTGATCCGGTCGACCCGGACGTCAACTGCTGCAACGCGATATCGGATTCCGCCGCGTCCAGCGGATCGACGGGGTGGGCGCCGCGGAGGCCGTCGACCGTGACGACGGGAATGCCGTGCGCGGCGAGCACCGGCTCCGCCGCTTCGAAGGGCGATCCGAGGACGACGACGTGGGCGCCGATCATCCGCACGACGACCTCGGTGTCGTGGGCCCACACCTCGAGGTCGGTACGCAGGGTCGGCTGATGCAGCATGGTCACCGCAGCACGGCGCATCCAGACCGCCTGACAGGTCGGCGCGATGTCGACGGACTGGCCGGCGAGCACCGCGACCGAATCACCCGCCCCCACGCCCGCCGCACCGAGCCCGCCGGCGATGTGCCGCGCGACGGCGTGGATCTGCCCCCAGGTCTGACGCGCAGGGCTGTCCGGCTCGCCGATGACGAGGCCTGCGCTGCTGGTCGCGGCGGTCTCGTACATCTCGTCGGTGAATCTGCTCATGGCGTGACTCCTCACCGGGTCGCTACAAGGTATTTCCCCTCGACACCACCGTTGTGTTACACGTCACATTCCCGGTGTGGGTTCATGCTGTCCCGCACGCCCACGACCGACGTGGCGAATCGGGCCACCACAGGGCGGGTAACCTGGACTACCGGCCGTTCGCCACGGCACGCCCGTGCGCGACCCGACTCCGTCAAGCAAAGGAAACTCCCCGGTGACCACCGAGCCCGCGTCGACGACACCTGCACCCGAGTCCGAGGCCGTCGCCGGATCCGAGGCCGCGACGACTGCCACCGGCACGATCGACCGGTCCGCGCGTGCACTGTCCGCCGAGGCGGGTCGCCGCCGCACCTTCGCCGTCATCTCGCACCCCGACGCGGGCAAGTCGACGCTCACCGAGGCCCTCGCCCTGCACGCGAAGATGATCGCCGAGGCGGGCGCCGTCCACGGCAAGGCCGGCCGCAAGTCGACCGTCTCCGACTGGATGGAGATGGAGAAGGCCCGCGGCATCTCGGTCAGCTCCACCGCGCTGCAGTTCAACTACAAGTCCCCCGAGTCGAGCCCCGACGAGGAACCGAACGTCGTCAACCTCGTCGACACCCCCGGCCACTCCGACTTCTCCGAGGACACCTACCGGGTGCTCACGGCCGTCGACGCCGCCGTCATGCTGATCGACGCCGCCAAGGGTCTCGAACCGCAGACACTGAAGCTGTTCCAGGTGTGCCGGCACCGCGGCATCCCCGTCGTCACCGTCATCAACAAGTGGGACCGCCCCGGCCAGTCCCCTCTCGAATTGCTCGACGAGATCCAGGAGCGGATCGGCCTGACGCCGACGCCGCTGTACTGGCCCGTCGGTATCGCGGGCGACTTCCGCGGGCTGCTGCGCCGCGGCGAAGAGGGCGCTCCCCGCGAGTACATCCGATTCACCCGCACCGCGGGCGGCGCGAAAATCGCCCCCGAGGAGATCCTCGACGCCGACGCCGCCGCGACTCGGGACGGCAGCGAGTGGGACACCGCCGTCGAGGAGAGCGAGCTGCTGTCGGCGTCCGGCCAGGACCACGATCAGGAACTGTTCATCGCCGGACAGACGTCGCCGGTGATCTTCGCGTCCGCGATGCTCAACTTCGGTGTCCGGCAGATCCTCGACACCCTCGTCGAACTGGCCCCCGCTCCGGGCCCCCGCGCCGACCTCGCGGGCAAGGAGCGGGAGGTCACCGACCCGTTCAGTGCGGTCGTGTTCAAGGTGCAGGCAGGCATGGACACCGCGCACCGTGACCGGCTCGCGTTCATGCGCGTCGTCTCCGGGGTGTTCGAGCGCGGCATGGTCGTCACCCACGCGCAGACCGGCAAGCCGTTCGCGACCAAGTACGCACAGACGGTGTTCGGCCGCGAGCGTTCCACCGTCGACAGCGCCTACCCGGGCGACGTCGTCGGTCTCGTCAACGCGACCGCGCTCGCGCCCGGGCACACCCTGTTCACCGAGAAGAAGGTCGAGTTCCCGCCGATCCCGTCGTTCGCGCCGGAACACTTCTCGACGCTGCGCGCCGAGAGCGCGGGCAAGTACAAGCAGTTCCGTCGCGCCGTCGACCAGCTCGATTCCGAGGGCGTCGTCCAGATCCTGCGCAACGACATCCGCGGCGACGCGTCCCCGGTGATGGCGGCCGTCGGCCCCATGCAGTTCGAGGTCGTCGCGGCCCGCATGAAGGCGGAGTTCAACGTCGAGGCGCGAATGGAGGGCCTGCCCTACCAGCTGGCGCGGCGCACCGACGCCGAGTCCGCCGTCGAGCTCGGCCGTCAGCGCGGCGTCGAGGTCTTCACCCGCTCCGACGGCGTCCTCCTCGCCCTCGTCAGCGACAAGTGGCGCCTGCAGTACATCCAGAAGGAACTCCCCGAGCTCACGCTCGAGCCGCTCGTCGCGACCGCCGACTGACTCCGTGAACCCGCTGCTCACCCTGTTCGATGCGGAGCTGCACATCGGCGGGGCCACGATCCTGTGGCGCGAGATCCTCGGCAACACATTCGGTATCGCGTCGGCGATCGGTGGGATGAAGCGCGTGGTGTGGGCGTGGCCGGTCGGCATCGCCGGCAACGCCCTGCTGTTCACCGTGTTCATGGGCGCGCTGTTCCACACGCCGCAGGAGCTGAACCTGTACGGCCAGGCCGGCCGCCAGCTGATGTTCATCACCGTGAGCGTGTACGGCTGGACTCAATGGCTGCGGTCGCGGCGCGCGTCGGGCAACGCTGTGCTGCCGCGGTGGGCGCCCCCGCGGGACCGCCTACTGCTGCTCCTCGCGATGGCCGTCGGCACCGTGGCGTTCGCACAGATCTTCGGACGTCTCGGGTCGTACGGACCGTGGGCCGAGGCGTGGATCTTCATGGGCTCGATGCTGGCCACCTACGGCATGGCGCGCGGCTGGACCGAGTTCTGGCTGATCTGGATCGGCGTCGATGTCATCGGGGTGCCACTGCTGCTGAAGGCCGGGTACTACCCGTCGGCGATCCTGTACCTGGTGTACGCGGGGTTCGTGGTGTGGGGCTTCGCGGTGTGGCTGCGGATCCAGCGCCGCGGCAACGGATCACCGGCCGTGCAGGCTCTAACGGAACCCTAATACTCCGCTAACCGACGCCGAGTTTTCCGTCCATACCTTCGTTCGTGCAGGGCCACCCCCGGCCCCGAACCGAAGGAGAGCGACATGCGCCAGCCCCTCACCAGCCGAACCACCCTCCGCCGCCTCGGGCTCGCGACCGCCGGTATCGCTGGGCTGGCACTCGCGGCTCCCGCGGTGGCGTCCGCCGCCGACGCCGGGTCGTCGGGCGGCGAGCCGGCACAGGTCGTCGAGCAGGCCCTGGTCGTCGAGCAGGCCCGGACGACCGAGGTCTGCGGCGGCGCCGTGGCCTTCGACGACGCCGAACTGCAGCGGCTGATCGACGAGGGCACAGTCGTCCGCGCCACCCCCGCCGAGAAGGCGGAGCTGATCCAGCGCATCGACGGCGCGCCGGGCGAGCTCGTGGCGGCCGCCACGATTCTGATCGAGCGGCTCGACGGCCTCGGCGTGCCGGCCCTGCCGACCGTGCCGGCCCTGCCCGCCCTGCCCGCCGACGCCGCACCGGGGACCGTGATCATCGGTCAGGCCCAGCCCTGCTGATCGGGGCCGCGGGCAAGATGGTCGGGTGAGCACCACTGCCCGAATCCTGGTCGTCGACGACGACGCGAAGATCCTGACCTCACTCGAGCGGGGGCTCCGGCTGTCCGACTTCGTGGTGGAGACCGCGACGGACGGGGCCTCTGCGCTCGCGTCGGTGTCCCGATCGACACCGGACGCCGTCGTCCTCGACGTCAACATGCCGGGCCTCGACGGGGTCAGCGTCGTCACCGCGCTTCGCGCGATCGGCAACGAGGTGCCGATCTGCGTACTCAGTGCACGCAGTTCGGTCGGCGACCGCATCGCAGGTCTGGAGGCGGGCGCGGACGACTACCTCACCAAGCCGTTCGAGCTCGGCGAACTGGTCGCACGACTGCGGGCGCTGCTGCGCCGGGCCCCGCAGCGACCCACTGCCGGCGACATCACGATCGGCCCGCTCGAGGTCGACCTGCCCGGTCGTCGGGCGCACATCGCCGGCCGACGACTCGATCTCACCAAACGCGAGTTCGACCTCCTCGGTGTGCTCGCCGAGAACGCGGGGATCGTGCTCAGCCGGCCACAACTGCTGCGGCTGGTGTGGGGATACGACTTCGACGCCGACACCAACGTGGTCGACGTCTTCGTCACGTACCTGCGAAGGAAGTTGGAGGCGAACTCGGTGCCGCGAGTCCTGCACACCGTCCGAGGCGTCGGCTTCGTGCTGAGGGCCGAGCCGTGAGGCGGTCCCTGTCGTTGCAGGCGAGGGTCGCGATCGCGTCGGCGCTGAGCGCGACCATCGTCATCGGTGCGATCGCGGTGGCGTTCGCGGTGTTCCTCCGGGTGAACGGCTCCGCGCAGTTGGACCGGACGCTCGACTCCGTGGTCCTGGCCTCGCCCCTGGACCTGGCGTCGAGCACGGCCCCGGCACTGCCGGCCCTGGCGATCGACCCGGCGGAACCGGGCCTGCCCGCGGCGTCGACCACCGACCCCATCCGCATCGAATCGGTCGCGGGCGAGGTCGTCCGGGCCCGCGACGTGACCGTCACCGGCACACCGGGCGCGCTCGTGTCGGTCGCGGTTCCGGAAGACCCGCTGATCGACGCGATCCGTGACCAGCAGGTGTGGGTCGCGGCGGCCGCGGTCGCCGCCATCGCCGCCGCGGCCGGACTCGGGTGGCTGTTCGCCGGGCGCGCGGTACGACCGCTCCAGCGACTCGCGTCAGGGATGCGCACCGTTGGCGACAGCCCCGGCACGCACCGCCCGGATGCGCGTGGGGCGAGGGAGTCCGAGGACCTGGCCGACGCGATGAGCCAGATGTTGGACCGGCTCGCCGCGGCGCAGGAGCGCACCGAGGACGCCCTGGGGTCTGCCCGCGATTTCGCCGCGGTGTCCGCGCACGAACTGCGTACCCCGCTGACGTCGATGCGCACCGATCTCGAGGTGCTGTCCACGATGCGCCTGAGCCGCCCGGAGCGCGAGGAAATCCTGCGTGACCTGCTCGCGACTCAGCGTCTGGTGGAGACCACGCTGACCGACCTCGAGCGGCTCGCCACGGGCGAACTGGCCGATCCCGCCGATCACGAGCTCATCGACCTCGCCGAGCTGGTCGACCGCTGCGTCCAGGAGTACGCCCGCACCCACCCCGGAGTCGACGTCGCTGTCGACGCCCCGGAAAGCCTTGTCGTTCGGGGTATCCCGACCGGGTTGCGGTTGGTCCTGGACAATGCAGTGACCAATGCGGTCCGGCACGGGCGAGCCGAAAAGGTACTCGTCACCGTCGCCACCGATGCCGGCGCCGTCACGATCACGGTGGACGACGACGGCAACGGGGTCCCCGAGTCGGAGCGGACATCGGTCTTCGAACGCTTCGTCCGCGGCTCCGGATCTCTGGCCGAGGGATCCGGGCTCGGGCTCGCGGTGGTCGCACAGCAGGCCGACCTGCACGGGGGCAGCGCGACTCTGACGGACGGCCCCCTCGGCGGCGCCCGCCTGACACTGCGACTGCCCGGCCTTCGGCAGCCCGCTGTGAGCGGATGAGTCAGATACCGGCGCGACTGACCAACGAGTTCGCGAGGGTCGGGGACACCGCCCCGACGTAGCGCAGCAGTTCGGCGTAGGCGGGCGCGATCTCGACCGGGCGCGTCCGCACCGCGTCCACCAGCCAGCCCGCCGCCTGCTCCGCCGTCAACGCGGGCATCCGGTCGTAGTCCTGCGTCGGCGCGATCATCGGCGTGCGGATCAACGGAAAGTGGACGGTCGTCACCGCGACACCGGTGCCCTCGACCTCCGCGCCGAGGTCACGACCGAATGCGCTGATCGCCGCCTTCGACGCGTGGTAAGCCCCGAACCGCGGCATCACTCCACCCGGAACGCCCCAGGTCGCGACGTTGACGACATGGCCGTGTCCGCGGTCGAGCATCCCGGGCAGCAGCGCCAACGTCAGCCGCACGGGACCGAAGTAGTTGAGCGCCATCGTCCGCTCGTAATCGTGGAACCGGTCGAGCGATTCGGTGACGGTGCGGCGGATCGACCGACCGGCATTGTTGACCAGCACATCGAGGGGTCCGAGATCGGAGTTCACCCGCGCCGCCAGCGCCTCGACGTCGTCCTGGTTCGTCAGGTCGCAGGGCACGCTGTGCGCGACGCCGCCTGCCGCCGTGATCCGGTCCCGCACCGCGGCCAGGTCGTCGGCTCCGCGCGCCACCAGGATCACGGCCGCGCCCCGCTCCGCGAACGCGGTCGCAGCCGCTTCGCCGACGCCGGACGAGGCGCCGGTGACGAGGATCGTCCGCCCGGCGATGCGGTCGGGGCCGGGACGCACACGGGCCGTCAGCGAACGAACGGACGGCAGAGGGTTGAGCAATGCACCGATCATGCGACGAGTGTGCCCCTGCCGGCGCGGTTCCACATGAACCTCGACGAGATGAACACGCTCGGCGAGGCGCTCACTCGGTGACCGCCTGCCGCGGCGGCACCGAATTCATCGCCATCGCCCACCGGTTCGAGGTCAACTGCAGGCTCGGCAGGTCGGACAACGCGATCACCAACTCGAACGTCCGCTCGTAGCCGGTGTGCGCGATCCGCCATTCCCCGGCCTCGTTGCGGGCATATCGATCGTGATAGAAAGCCGCGCCGCGCAACATCATTCCGTCCTCGGGGATGATCACGACGTCCTGCAGGAGCCATGTCCCGGTGGCGACGTCCCCGGTGACGTCGATCTCGGGCTGCGTGCACAGGTGCTCGGACAACACGTGTGGCCCGAGCGTGATCTCCATGAACGAGACCAGCGCATCACGATCCTCGAACCGCAGGTGCTCGCCGTAGGTGGCGGTGGCGTCCGGCAGCAAGGTCTCCCGGAACAGCGCCCAGTCCTTCGTGTCCAGGGCTCGCGAATAGCGGTGCTTGAGCCTGGTGATCTCGGCTAGAGCCTCCAGATCCATGACGCACGCCTTTCATGACGGGACCATGAACGACAAGAACGACTTGAGCCGAAGCCTAGTCGCCTTGCGGCGTACTCGGGGGGTGAACACTCGGGCGTGCCCGAACGACGCCGCCGCCCGAGTCGTTCAGTCGAGTTCCGCGGCGAGCTCCATCCACCGCTCTTCTGCGGACTCCTTCTCCGCCACGACCGCCCGCAGTTCGGTGTCGAGCTTCTGCAGTTCCGCGACGTCGGTCGACGCGGCAGCCAACGCCTCGTGCAGTGTGTTCTCCCGCTCGGACAGCTTCGCCACCTGACGTTCGATGCGGCTCAGCTCCTTCCGCGCGGCGCGCTCGGCGGCACCGTCGCGGACCACCGCCGGACCCTCGGTCGACGGTGACGCGACCCGCACCGGCGCGGGGCCGGGTGCGGCGGCGGTGGCCACTGCCGCGCGGCGCCGAAGGTACTCCTCGATTCCGCCGGGGAGGTTCGTCAGCTTGCCGTCCCCGAACAGCGCCCAGGTGCTGTCACAGATGCGTTCGATCAGGTAACGGTCGTGGGAGATGACCACCATCGTGCCTGCCCAGCCGTCGAGAATGTCCTCGAGTTGCTGCAACGTGTCGATGTCGAGATCGTTGGTCGGCTCGTCGAGCAGCAGCACGTTCGGCTCGCTCATCAGGACACGCGTCAGCTGCAGCCGTCGCCGCTCGCCACCGGAGAGGTCGCCGACGGGCGTCCGCTGACGTGCAGGCGTGAACCCGAGCCGCTCGGCCAGCTGTCCCGCGGAAATCTCCTTGTCACCCAACATGATTCGCTCGGCAACGTCCTTGACGGCCTCGAGCACCCGCATGTCGACGGGCAGATCGTCGAGTTCCTGACGCAGCCACCCGATCTTGACGGTCTGGCCCTGGATCCGCTTGCCCGACGCCAGCTGCAGTTCGCCTGCGAGCGTGCGCAGCAGCGTCGTCTTGCCGGAACCGTTGACGCCGACAAGACCGACACGCTCTCCCGGCGCGAGTCGCCACGTCAGGTCGTGGACCAGTTCGCGGCCGTCCGGAGTTGCCAGCGTCGCGTCCTCGAGTTCGATGACGACGCGGCCGAGCCTGCTCTTGGCGAACGACGCCAGCGCGACGGCGTCCCGCGGGGGCGGAACGTTCGCGATCAGCGCCTCCGCTGCCTCGACGCGATACTTGGGCTTCGAGGTGCGGGCCTGCGGTCCGCGCCGCAGCCACGCCAGTTCCTTCCTGGCCAGGTTCCGGCGACGTTCCTCGGCGGCGTCGGCCTGCCGGGCCCGCTCGGCGCGCGCGAAGATCCAGTCGTTGTAGCCGCCCTCATAGGCCTCGACCTTGCCGCCGACGACCTCCCAGGTCTGCGACGCGACGGTGTCGAGGAACCAGCGGTCGTGGGTGACGACGACGAGCGCGCTGCGACGCGTCAACAGGTGTTCGGCGAGCCACTGCACGCCCTCGACGTCGAGGTGGTTTGTGGGCTCGTCGAGCACCAGCAGGTCGAGGTCTCGCACGAGGGCCGCGGCCAACGCGACCCGGCGTCGCTCGCCGCCGGAGAGCCCCTCCACGGACCGGTCGAGACCGAGCGAATCGATGCCGATCCCGGCCAGGATCGACCGGATCCGGGCGTCACCTGCCCATTCGTGCTCCGCGAGTCCGAGAGGTGCGAGGACGACGTCCGCGACGCTCGCCCCCTCGGGCAGCACACCGCGCTGGGTGACGACGGCCATCCGCAGTCCGCCGACCCGGCTGACCCGGCCGGAATCGGGCTCCTCGACACCGGCCAGCACCTCGAGCATCGTGGTCTTGCCGCCGCCGTTGAGGCCGACGACACCGATGCGCTCGCCCTCCTGCACGCCGAGGGACACGGAGTCGAGCAGCGGCTTGACGCCGTACGACTTCGAGACCTGCTCCAGGTTGATCAGATTGGCCATCAGAATTCCGTTCCGGGGTGTTCGTTGTCGTCGCCGATGACGCGGGCGCCCGGGACCGGTCCCTGCGCGACGCGGATGGTGCGGCACACGCCTGCACCGGCAAGTTCGGCGCCGACCTCGACGGCCGTGCCCTCGTCGGCGCAGAGGAAGGCACAGGTGGGTCCCGATCCGGAGACGATGCCTGCGAGAGCTCCCGCGGTGACACCCGCGCGCAGCGTGCGTCGCAGTTCGGGTTTGAGGGACAACGCCGCGGGCTGCAGATCGTTCCCGAGCAAGGGTGCCAGGGCGGCGGCGTCGCCGGACGCGAGCGCCTGCATCAGGTCGTCCGGTCCGCCGATGCGGGGCGGGCTGCCCTCGGCCCGCAACCGGTCGAGTTCACGGAACACCGCCGGGGTGCTCAATCCACCCTTCGCGAGGGCGAGGACCCAATGAAAACTGTTGCGGGACAGGACCGGAAGCAGCTTCTCGCCGCGGCCGGTTCCCAATGCCGTCAGGCCGTGCAGGGTGAACGGCACGTCGCTACCCAGCTCGGCACCGAGCTCGAACAGTTCGGTCCGCCCCAACCCGAGGTGCCACAGTTCGTTCAACCCGACCAACGTGGCGGCGGCATCGGCGCTGCCGCCTGCCATACCGCCCGCAACCGGGACGCCCTTGACGATGGTGATGGCGACGTCGGGAGACCGGCCCGCCCGCGCGGCCAGCAGCTCCGTGGCCCGCCACACCAGGTTCGACCGGTCCGTCGGCACCGACTCGGCGTCTACTCCCCGCACGCGCACGGACAGCGTGTCGGATTCGGTCAGGTGCACGTCGTCGCTGAGGGAGAGCGCCTGGAAAACCGAGGTCAGCTCGTGATAGCCGTCCTCGCGCAGGTCGCCGACACCCAGGTGGAGGTTCACCTTGGACGGTGCCCGGACGATCACCGGGCGAGGAACGACTGACAGCACATCGAGACAGCCTAGTGGAGCCGTCGCGCCGCCCGCCCCCTCGTACCCGACCTCAGATGAGGGTCATCGAGTCCGTCTGCAACACAGTCCTTCTCGCCTGCTCAGATCAGGAAGCCCGCGACAGCCACGGCAAGGACCGTTCCGAGGGCGATGAGCAGGGCAAGCGGAACCGAACCACTGACGACCACCGTGGGCATCGCCGCCGCGACCGCGGACGTCAACGCGATGGCAGTGGCGGACCGCACCCGTAGCGCGTCGGCGTTCTCGGGCAGTCGGTGCCGACCGTGGTGGGCGGTCACAGTCCCACCGCCCGTTCGAGCAGGGCGAGTTCGTCGTCGAGATGGGTGACCATGGGAGCGAGGTCGGGAAGGCTCCGGCAAGCGGTGAGCCCGAACGAGATCTCCTCGTCGGTGCTGGTGCAGGTGATGTTGAGTGCCTGTCCGTCGACGGGGATGGACAGTGGATACAGGGCGGTCATGCGAGCTCCGTTCCAGTAGAGGGGGACATCCGGTCCCGGCACATTCGAAATCATCACGTTCGCCGGCCGGATCGGGAGGCTCCGGCCGAGCAGCATTCCCAGTGCGAGCGGCGCGACCCCGAGCGCGCTCATCGCCCTGATCTGGGTGGCGCTGCGGGTGCGCATGGTCTCCTTTCCCTCACGCATCGACGACCTGACGGCGGCGAGGCGATCTGCGGCCTCGGCGTGATGGGTTCCGAGATTGCAAGTGAGAACACCGATTTCGTTTCCGCCCTCGGTTCGACCCTCGCTCCGGAGCGACACCGGCACCAGCGCCAGCAGCGGGTCCCCCGGCAGTGCGTCGGCCCCCGCCAGGAAGGTGCGCAGCGCCCCCGACGACATCGCGAGCACCACGTCGTTGACGGTCGCGTCCGCGCATTTGGCGACCAGCCGCAGCCGCTCGAGGGACCACGACCCGGCCGCGAACCGTCGCGCGCCACCGATCGGCACGTTCAGCAGCGACGAGGGCGCGGCCAGGGTCAGCGCGCCGCCGCGGCCGTGCAGCGCGCGGTCGACGGTGTCGACCAGCGCGGGCACCAGCCCGGCGACCTCACCGACCGATTCCCGGACGACACGGACCGCCGCCTCGGCGAAGTCCACGGTGCCCGTCACCGGAGAGACAACCTCCAGCCGGGGCGCGCCCGGTTCCCACGGAGCGCGCAGGTTGCGGGCGTCCGGGTCCGTGCTGAGCGCCCGCCGCAGCATCCGCATCACCGAGATTCCGTCCGCGAGCGCGTGATGGACCTTCATGTACACCGCGAAACGCCCGTCGGCGAGTCCCTCGATGAGGTGCATCTCCCACAGCGGCCGACTCCGGTCGAGCAGACCCGCGTGCAGGCGGGAAACCAGCGCCATCAGCTCGCGCATGCCGCCGGGCTGAGGCAGTGCGTCGTGCTGGACGTGATGGGCCAGGTCCACGTCGGTGACGGTCTCCCACCCCCACTGCCCGAGCGTGCCCAGCGATCGCCGCGCCCGGCGACGCAGCTGGGGTGCGACCCAGTCGCGCGCGAGCGCGGTGTCGAGCATGTCGCGGATGTCGCTCGCGTCGCCGCCCTCCGGCGGCTCGAACAGTACGAGTCCGCCCACATGCATCGGGCACTCGCGCGACTCACCGATCAGGAACATCGAGTCGGTCGGCGACATCGGTAGGAGCATGTTCAGGCGTCCCATCTCGGGTGATGTATGTCACCAAAGATCACAAGTAAATGTGATAGTGGTCACGATTTTGTTGTGACGTAGGTTTTGTACCGCATTTGGACACCCAGCACCACATGGGCAAACGTCCAGATAGCGTCACTATCCGGTAACGAAAGCCCCACCCCGGCTACGCCATGACCCACCCGGCGGCCCACACACCGCGCCCACCTGCACCGACTCGACGCATCTCACCTCGGTCGGTACCACGCGTCACAGGAAGCCGTGCGGGAGAAATTCATCTCGGGAAATTACCTACTCGCGAGTACGCGAAAAGCTACTCGAAAGTAGCCATCGGAACCGGATGGAATGTCACGAACTGCGGTCCAATTTCGTTGCAGCAAAACGATGTTGAGCGACCTTGTAACGACATGACACCACCGCCGAAATAATGCATGCTGGCATTCCGGTAGCGCCGATCACGCGCCGGAGGTCGGCCGGGAAATCCCGGCCGAAACGGTCATCGTCGACCCCTCCGTCCGCACGGCGCCCGGCATCCGGCGACCATCCCCGACACCCGGGGCAGTGGAGGTCGCAGGCAGTCGAGGGCCCCCGGCTCGCACATGTTCGACGCGGCTGCCGCCTGTCCGCACCGAGTGCCCTCGGCGCACGGGGCGGACAACACAAGTGAGAAATCGATGCACGAGGGAATGGTGGCCAACCAGATGTTCAGACGAATCGCAGTCGTCAACCGGGGCGAGGCGGCAGTGCGCCTGATCCGCGCCGTCCGGGAACTCAACGCCGAGAACTCCTCGGGCGAAGCGTCGGGCAACTCTGCTTCCAACCAGGACATCACCGTCATCGCCTTGCACACCGAGGCCGAACGACGCGCCATGTTCGTCAGACAGGCCGACGAAGGCGTCACGCTGCGCCCGTCCACCACCGCCGCAACCCCCTACCTCGACCACGTCGAACTCGAGCGCGCACTCCTCGAGGCCCGCGCCGACGCCGTGTGGGTCGGCTGGGGCTTCGTCGCCGAGGACCCCGGCTTCGCCGACGTCTGCGCCCGACTCGGCATCACCTTCATCGGCCCGTCCGCGGACGCCATGCGTCTTCTCGGCGACAAGGTCGAGGCCAAGCTGCTCGCCGAGAAGGTCGGTGTCCCCGTCGCACCGTGGTCCGGCGGCCCCGTCACGACCCGTGCCGACGCCCGGCGCCACGCCCAGGCCATCGGCTACCCGCTGATCATCAAGGCCCGCTCCGGCGGCGGAGGCCGCGGCATCCGCAAGGTGTACTCCGAGGACGAGCTCGAACTCGCCCTCGAGCGCACCCAGGGCGAGGCCGAGCGCTCCTTCGGCGACCCCGTCGTGTTCATCGAGCGCCTCGTCACCGAGGCCCGCCACGTCGAGGTGCAGGTCATCGCCGACGCACACGGCAACGTGTGGGCACCCGGCGTCCGTGACTGCTCGATCCAGCGCAAGAACCAGAAGGTCATCGAGGAGTCCGCGTCCCCGCTGCTCACGGCCGATCAGTCCGCCGAGCTTCGGAAGGTGTCCGCGGAACTCGTCAAGGCCGCCGGCTACTGCGGCGCCGCGACCGTCGAGTACCTGTACCAGCCGTCACAGCAGGTGTTCACGTTCCTCGAGGTCAACACCCGCCTCCAGGTCGAGCACCCGATCACCGAGTTCACCACCGGCCTCGACCTGGTCAAGCTGCAGATCCACGTCGCTGGCGGCAACCCCCTCGTCGGTGACTGCCCGACGGAGTTCGGCCACGCCGTCGAGGCCCGTCTGAACGCCGAGGACGCCGACAACGGCTTCGCCCCGGCACCCGGCACCGTGCAGCTCCTCAAGTTCCCGCTCGGTTCCGGCCTCCGCGTCGACACCGGCATCGCCCAGGGCGACGTCATCCCGCCCGACTACGACTCGATGGTCGCGAAGGTGATCGCGTGGGGCCGAGACCGGTCCGAGGCCTTCGCACGACTGCGCACCGCACTCCGGGAAACCACGGTCGTTCTCGACGGCGGCACCACCACCAAGTCCTTCCTCCTCGATCTGCTCGACCGCGACGAGGTCGTCAGCGCGTCCGCCGACACCGGATGGCTCGACCGCACGGGCGCGGGCACCGACAACGGCCCGACCCCCGCGGCCGCGATCGCGCTGCTCGCCACGGCCATCGGCGTCTACGACGCCGAGGAGGCCCGCGAGCGGTCCGCGTTCCTCACCTCCGCGCGCGGTGGACGCCCCCGCACCAAGAAGGCACTCGGCCGCAGCGTGGAGCTCAGCTACCAGGGCCAGGCGTACCAGTTCGAGGTCGGCCAGGTCGGCCCGCACCGCTACCTCGTCGACGGTGACAGCGGTGAGGTCGAGGTCGACGTCGATCGGCTCGGCGAGTTCGAGCGCAGGCTCACCGTCGGCGGCCGCCGCTCTCACGTCGTCTCCGTGACCGGTCCCGCGCACCACCTGGTCGAGGTCGACGGTGTCAGCCACCAGATCAGCCAGGACGAAGCAGGCGTCGTCCGTGCTCCGTCGCCCGCCGTTGTCGTCGCGCTGCCCGTCGCCGTCGGTGACGAGGTCGAGGCGGGTGACCCCCTTGTCGTCCTCGAGGCGATGAAGATGGAAACCGCCATCCGCGCGCCCTACGCGGGCACTGTCCGTGAGGTCCTGGCGATCGTCAACGGCCAGGTCGACGCGGGTGCGCCGCTGCTGCGCGTCGATCAGGTCTCCGAGGAGACGGTGACCTCGACGGCTCCGCGCGTCGAGTTCGCGATGCCCGAGACCCACGACAGTGACGACCTCACCGAGGCACTCGCACGGCTCGATTCGCTCACCGCGATGATCACCGGCTTCGACGTCGACGACACCCGTGCGGTGGCGCTGCTCGCCGAGTACGAGTCGCTGCGCGACCGCCTGCCCGAGTCCGACCCCACCCTGGTGCGGGCCGAACTGGCGCTGCTGACCACGTTCGCGGACCTGTGCGAACTGTCCCGGAACCGTCCGGCCGGTGTCGACAGCGAGGATCGGGTGCACTCCCCGCGCGAGCACTTCCACTCGTTCCTCCGCTCGCTCGACGTCGAACTCGAAGGACTCCCGGAGTCGTTCCGCGCGCGGCTGTCCCGCTCGCTCCTGCACTACGACATCGTCGAGCTCGACCGCACCCCGGAGCTCGAGGAAGCCGTGTTCCGGCTGTTCGTCGCGTTGCAGCGCCTCGAGCACCAGGTGCCGGTCGTCGCCGGACTCCTGTCGCACTGGCTGCGCGAGTTCCCGATCGGGGACGCGCTGTCCGCCGAGGTGGGCGAGGTGCTCGACCGTCTGGTCGTCGCCACCCAGCTGCGCTACCCGCTGATCGGCGACATGGCCCGCGGCCTGCACTTCCGGATCTTCGACGAGCCCGTCGTGCGACGTGCCCGCGAGCAGATCTACGACGGCGTCCGGGGCAGCCTGCAGTACCTGACCGAGCAGCCCGGTGCCACCGATCGTGCCGCACGGATCGATGCCATGGTCGACACCCCCGAACCGCTCGTCGGACTTCTCGCGGAGCCCTGGTCCGCTCCGGCCGACCTTCTCGAGGTCGTCACGCGGCAGTACTACAAGATCCGCGGCCTGTCGGACGTCAAGTCCGTTGACGGACACGGACTGCCCTGCGTCACAGGCATTTTCGAGCTCTCCGGCGAACACCTGAACCTGGTGTCGGTGGTGGCCGAGAAGTCACGCCTGTCCGATGCACTCGCCGTGGCGGATTCGGTGGCCGGACCCGCGCCGGTCAACCTCGTCGCAGATCTGTACCTGACCTGGCCGGATGCGCCCGCGGACGACGACGTACTCGCCGACACGCTGCGCTCGGAACTACTGGCGCACAACGGATCCGCTCAGTGGCGACGGGTCACGGTGACCGTCACCGTGCCGGGTGCGATGACCACCCAGCGTCAGGTCACGTTCCGTCCCGCGGCGGACGGCGGCCTCACCGAGGACCGCATCATCCGCGGCATGCACCCGCTGACCGCACAGCGCCTCGACATGTGGCGCCTGAAGAACTTCGACGGCACCCGGCTCCCGGCGCCCGCCGACACCTACGTGTATCACCTCGCGGCCAAGGACAACCCGTCCGACGAGCGACTGATCGCGATGGCCCAGGTTCGCGACCTCACCCTGCAGTTCGACGAGGCGGGCGAGATCGAAGCGGCACCCGCCATCGAACGGGCCGTCGCGTCCTGCCTCGCCGGCATTCGCAACGCCCAGGCCGCGCGCGGACGCAAGCGTCTCGACAACAACCGCGTCGTGCTCTACGTGTGGCCGCGCCTCGACATCGCCGTGGACCGGATCGCGTCGATCGCGGGCCACGTAGCACCGTTGACCGTGGGTGCGGGCATCGAGCAGATCACCCTGATCTGCCGAATCCAGGAGGCGCCCAACGCAACCCCGCGCCAGGTCGCGATCCGGTTCTCGTACCGGTCCGGCGCGGGTCTGCAGGTCGCGGTCACCGAGCCGCCGACGCAGCCCCTCAAGCCGCTCGACGAGTACACGCAGAAGGTGCAGCGCTCGAAGGCCCGCGGGACCGTCTACCCCTACGAGCTGATCCCGGCGCTCAGCGCGGGCGGCAGCTTCGTCGAGTACGACCTCGACGACACCGGAGCCCTGCTGCCCGTCGACCGGCCGTACGGGCGCAACAAGGCGGGCATCATCGTCGGCGTCGTCAACACCGCGACCGAGCGCCATCCCGAGGGCATGACGCGCGTGGCACTGTTCGGCGACCCGACGCGGGCGCTCGGCACCGTCGCCGAGGCCGAATGCTCCCGCATCGTCGCCGCCATCGACCTCGCCGAATCCCTCGGTGTGCCGGTCGAATGGTTCGCCCTCTCCTCCGGTGCCACCATCTCCATGGAGTCCGGCACCGAGAACATGGACTGGGTGTCCCGCGGCCTCCGCCGCATCATCACGTTCACCCAGAACGGCGGCGAGATCAACGTGATCGTCGCGGGTATCAACGTCGGCGCGCAGCCGTACTGGAACGCCGAGGCGACCATGCTCATGCACACCAAGGGCATTCTCGTGATGACCCCGGAATCGGCGATGGTGCTCACCGGAAAGCAGTCGCTCGACTACTCCGGCGGCGTCTCCGCCGAGGACAACTTCGGCATCGGCGGCTACGACCGTGTCATGGGTCCCAACGGTCAGGCCCAGTACTGGGCACCCGACCTGACGGCAGCGATCGGCGTCCTGTTCGCGCACTACGAGCACTCGTACCTCGCGGCCGGGGAACGCTTCCCGCGCAAGGCCGAGTCGACCGACCCCATCGACCGCGACGTGCGCTGCTTCCCGCACGTTCATCCGTCCAGCGAGTTCACCACAGTCGGCGAGATCTTCTCCGCGGAGACCAACCCGGACCGCAAGAAGCCGTTCGACATTCGCACCGTGATGCACGCCGTCGTCGACCAGGACCACGCCGTCCTCGAACGCTGGGCGGACATGGCGGACGCCGACACCTCGGTGGTGTTCGACGCGCACCTCGGCGGCAATGCCGTCACCGTCGTCGGCATCGAGTCCCGCGCCATCGCCCGCAAGGGCTGGTTCCCGACCGACGGCCCCGACCAGTGGACGTCGGGCACCCTGTTCCCGCGCTCGTCGAAGAAGACGGCCCGCGCGATCAACGCGGCGTCCGGCAACCGTCCGGTCGTGGTGCTGGCGAACCTGTCCGGCTTCGACGGCTCCCCGGAGTCGCTGCGGAACCTGCAGCTCGAGTACGGCGCCGAGATCGGCCGGGCCATCGTCAACTTCGACGGCCCGATCGTGTTCGTCGTCATCTCCCGCTACCACGGCGGCGCGTTCGTCGTGTTCTCCGGAGCGCTGAACGAGAACATGGAGGTGCTGGCGGTCGAGGGATCGTTCGCGTCCGTCCTTGGTGGCGCGCCCGCCGCGGCCGTCGTCTTCACCAGGGACGTCAACGCCCGCACCGCTGCGGACCCCGAGGTCAAGGAACTCGAGGCCAAGCTCGCCGCCACCGACGACGACGCCAAGCGCGCCGAACTGCGCGTCGAGCTCGCCACCACGAAGACCGCGGTCCGCAACGCCAAGCTCGGTGAGGTGGCCGCGGAATTCGAGGCGATCCACAACATCGAACGCGCCAAGGAAGTCGGATCCGTGCACGACATCGTGCCGGCCGCAGACCTGCGCCCCCGTCTCGTCTCCGCCGTCGAGCGGGGCATGGGCAAGGTCCTGAACACCCAGTAGTCACCGACCACACAGCAGTGGGCGCCGCCGGACATGGTTCCGGCGGCGCCCACTGTCGTCAGGACACCGGCACGACGTCACCCAATCGGGCCTCCGGGCGGAAAGATGCAGTAGTTCTCGCCCGACTGGAGATACCGCACGGCAGCGCAGACGGAGCTGAGCACCGGACCGACCGCATCGACGACCGGGGCCACGATCGTGCTGAGTGCTTTCACCGGATCGGCCCCTTCCAGGAGCACCGACCCCGCCTCGGACCCCGCGCTGGGGGTCTCGGTCCAGTCGAGCGAACCTGCCATGGCCGAACCACCACCGCCCACCAGCGCGCCTCCCAGCACAGTGGCAACGACGACCGTCGACAGCGCGCGACGGGCTGAACGTGATGACATGAAGAACCCCCGTGATCGACAGCGACGGTGCAGCACCGATCGACCATCGACCGGCACAACCAGACAACACCGCCCCGACGGCATGCTACGCAGCCGCCACCGAGTCCGACCGCGACTTCGAACATCCTGTCCAGCAACACTATTCGTTTAACGCTGTTCCCTTCCCGCACCGGCGAGCCCACCACGGGATCGCGATCGCGAAATTCCTTCGGTTCACGCCTTGCGAAAGGTACCCCCCGGGGGTATGTTCATCCGTGTTGATACCCCTACCCCGTATATGCATAAGGAGTCCGCAATGACCACCACCACCGCCACCTACACCGTCACCGGGATGACCTGCGGCCACTGCGCGACCTCGGTCCGCGAAGAGGTCGGCAAGCTCGACGGGGTCACCGACATCGCGGTCGACGTCCCCACCGGCCTCGTGACGATCACGAGCACCGCCCCCGTCGACGAAGGCGCGGTCCGATCCGCCGTCGACGAGGCCGGCTACACCGTCCAGTCATGAACACCGCCACAAAGTTGGCCGCCTACACCGGGGGGCTCGCCGCGATCTTCGCGGCGGCCCTCGGTGTCGGGGCAGCCGTCGGGAGCCCGATCGACATGCCCACCACCACGCACGAGACCCACGCCGCAACGTCGCCGGAATCCGAGACACCCGCGGGCCTACAGCTCTCCGACCAGGGCTACACCCTGACGGAGATCACCGCCCCTGCAGCCGCGGACACACCCGGCACGCTCGACTTCCGGATCACCGAACCGTCCGGCGCTGCGGTCACCGAGTTCACCGAGCAGCACGACAAGGCGCTGCACCTCATCGTCGTCCGTGCCGACACCACCGAGTTCCGGCACGTCCACCCGACGATGTTCCCCGACGGGACCTGGTCGATCGACTGGTCCTGGCCGACCGGTGGCACCTACCGGGTGTTCGCGGACTTCCAGCCGTCCGGCGGACCCGCCCTCACGCTGGGACGCAACGTCGACGTCGCGGGCGACTACTCCCCCGTCCCGACTCCGTCGCCGTCGCGGGTCGCCGAGGTCGACGGGTACCGCGTCGAGTTGGCCGGGGACCTGTCCACGTCCGGCGGTCCCCTCACCCTCACGGTGAGCCGCGACGGACAGCCGGTGACCGACCTGCAGCCCTACCTCGGCGCCTACGGGCACCTGGTCGCGCTGCGCACCGGTGACCTCGCCTACCTGCACGTGCACCCGCAGGGCGAACCCGGCGACGGCGTCACCGCACCCGGCCCCGACATCGTGTTCCACGCACAGGCTCCGAGTTCGGGGACCTACCGACTGTTCCTCGACTTCCGGCACGAGAACACGGTCCGCACAGCAGAATTCACCCTCGCCGCCGACGAAGCCGCCCCCACCACCACCGCACCCGTCGAGCCTGCCGGCCACGGGCACTGACAGATCACACGAGAGGAGTCACGATGAACCCCGTCGCACAGGCGCCGACCACGGGACAGGTCGAACTGCTGATCGGTGGCATGACGTGCGCGTCGTGCGCAAACCGCATCGAGCGCAAGCTCAACAAGCTTGACGGGGTCACCGCCACCGTCAACTACGCCACCGAGAAGGCTCGGGTCGACTACACCGGCGATGTCACCGCCGACGACCTCGTCGACGCCGTCGAGCAGGCCGGCTACACGGCGACGCTTCCCACACCCGCGGCCTCGTCGCCGGCGGCCGACGCCCCGGCCGAGGACGACCCGACCGCCGCGCTGCGCCGTCGACTGCTCGTCTCGCTCGTCCTCAGCGTGCCGGTGATCGCGATGGCGATGGTGCCGGCGCTGCAGTTCACCAACTGGCAGTGGCTCTCGCTCACCCTGGCCGCACCGGTCGTGGTGTGGGGCGCGCTGCCGTTCCACAAGGCCGCGTGGACCAACCTGCGGCACGGCACCGCCACGATGGACACGCTGGTGTCCATCGGCACCCTCGCCGCCCTCGGCTGGTCCCTGTACGCCCTGTTCTGGGGCACCGCGGGGGTCGCCGGGATGACGCACCCCTTCGAGCTGACCATCTCTCGCTCCGACGGCGCGGGCAACATCTACCTCGAAGCCGCCGCCGGGGTCACAACCTTCATCCTCGCCGGCCGCTATTTCGAGGCCCGCGCCAAGCGCCGCTCCGGGGCCGCGCTGCGCGCACTGCTCGAAATGGGCGCCAAGGAGGTGTCGGTGCTGCGCGGCGGCGTCGAACAGCGCATCCCCGTCGACCAACTCGCCGTCGGAGACGAGTTCATCGTTCGTCCCGGAGAGAAGATCGCGACCGACGGTGTCGTCACCGACGGCTCGTCTGCCGTCGACGCGTCGATGCTCACCGGCGAGTCGGTGCCCGTCGAGATCGGACCGGGCGACGCTGTCGTCGGCGCCACCGTGAACGTGGGCGGCCGGATCGTGGTGCGCGCCAGCCGGATCGGATCGGACACCCAACTCGCCCAGATGGCGCGACTCGTCGAGGACGCGCAGACCGGTAAGGCCAAGGCGCAGCGTCTCGCCGACCGGATCTCCGGGATCTTCGTCCCCATCGTGATCGCGCTGGCGGTGGCGACGCTCGGCTACTGGATCGGCACCGGGGGTTCCGTGGCCGCGGCATTCACCGCGGCCGTCGCGGTCCTGATCATCGCCTGCCCCTGCGCCCTCGGCCTCGCGACGCCCACGGCCCTGATGGTCGGCACCGGCCGCGGCGCCCAGCTCGGCATCCTCATCAAGGGCCCCGAGGTCCTCGAATCGACCCGCCGCATCGACACCATCGTCCTCGACAAGACCGGCACCGTCACCACGGGCACCATGACCCTGCTGGGCGTCCATGCGGCGCAGGGTGAGTCGGTCGACGAGGTGCTCCGGCTCGCGGGCGCACTCGAGGACTCCTCCGAGCATCCGATCGCGAAGGCGATCGCGACGGCAGCATCCGGGGTCGGGTCCCTGCCCGCCGTCGAGGAGTTCGCCAACATCGAGGGCCTCGGTGTCCAGGGAATCGTCGACGGACGCGCGGTGATCGTCGGGCGGGCACGCCTGCTGGCCGACTGGGCGCAGCCACTGACCCCCGAACTCGACAACGCCATGCGTGTGGCCGAATCCGAGGGCAGGACCGCGGTCGCGGTCGGCTGGGACGGCCGGGCACGGGGCGTGCTCGTCGTGGCGGATGCCGTCAAGCCCACCTCCGCGGAGGCCATCACCCAGCTGAAGGCACTCGGTCTGACGCCGATCATGCTGACCGGCGACAACGCGGCCGCCGCCCGCACGGTGGCCGATGAGGTCGGCATCGACGAGGTGATCGCCGAGGTGCTGCCGCAGGACAAGGTCGCGGTCGTCGAGCGACTGCAGGCAGAGGGCAGGGTGGTCGCGATGGTCGGGGACGGCGTCAACGACGCGGCAGCGCTGGCGCAGGCGGACCTCGGCCTGTCGATGGGCACCGGAACCGACGTGGCCATCGAGGCCAGCGACCTGACATTGGTGCGCGGAGATCTGCGGGCCGCGGCGGATGCGATTCGCCTGTCGCGGAAGACCCTGCGCACCATCAAGGGAAATCTGTTCTGGGCGTTCGCCTACAACGTCGCCGCCCTGCCGCTGGCCGCAGCCGGCCTGCTCAACCCGATGCTCGCCGGCGCCGCGATGGCGTTCTCATCCGTCTTCGTGGTCAGCAACAGCCTTCGGCTCCGCCGATTCAGGTAGGCGGCTACGCCGCTTGTGCGCCTTTCCGGTAGTCCAGCTACCGGAAAGGCGCACAAGCGTTTACGCCCTAACTTCCGAGATTGTCGATCGCCGTCGACCCGCCCACCAGGATCACCATGATCGTCTGGAGCGGATTGTCGATCACGATTTCGGCGAGGTCACTCCCCACATCCACCGAGCCGACCGGGGCGTATAGCAGGTTCCCGAGGACCGCGCTCCCGGTCTCGATCGGATCTTGCGCCGACGCGGTGCCCGCGCCGGCAGCGAGAGCACCGGTCAACAGCGCCGCCGCAGCCGCTGTCGACGCGATACGACGCCTGATGGATCGAGCCATACCATCCCCAATCACCGAAGGAACCGACCCCGCACGGATGCGGTCGTCGGCCGCGCCGTGTCGGCGCTCGCCGGACCCTACCCGCAGCGTGCACCCGGCGTGGCGGGTTCAAACAGCCTTCACCGCACCGTGATCGGTCGCGTCAACCGAGCAGAATTGCCATGCGCGCCGCAGTCATTTCGAGAACAGCGCCGCGGCCTTGGGCGAGAGGTGAGCCTCACCCCTGCGACGGAACAGTTCGGCAGGCCGACCCGCGCCGGTGGTGACCAGTTCGTCGGTCGGCTCCAGCGCGGCGATCACGTGTCGCCGGAAAGAATCCTTCTGCAGTCTTTTCAATCCGAAGACCACACGATAGAGCTCGTTGAGCTGGAGCACCGTGAACTGCTCCCCCAGAAGACGATCCGGATCCACTCGCTCCGCGTAGCGGTCCCGCAGGTCCTCGACGGCGAGCCGCACCATGTCCGCGTGATCGAAGAGCAGGCCCTCGGTGGCGTAACCGTCCGACACCGGAACCAGTGCGGCGTCGACGGGCAGGGCCGACTCCGGCAGCACAGCGGTGTGCGCCATCGAGATCACCCATCCGCGGTCGTCGCGCTGCGGATCGTCGAACATCGCCAACTGCCGGAAAGCGGCACCGGCGAGCCCGGCCTTGTCGCGCAACGCACGCTCGGCGGCATCGGCGAGTCGCTCCCCCGAATGCAGAAACGTTCCCGGTAGGGCCCGGCCCCCGAGCGTCGCGTGCTCGACGACCAGGACCTGGAGCGCACCGTCCCGGTAGGTCAGAACAGCGACGTCCACCGCGACCGACGGGCGGTCGTAGTCGGCGAACGTGTTGCCAGGCGAAGAATCTGCGCGTAAGGGCACATCCGCATGTTAACTCGATGCCGATCTAATTCGGCACAACGCCTCGATGCCCGCCCCTCTTGCACCGAGAGCCAAACGGTCCCCCGTGAACCCGTAGGCACCTACCTCCGGTGCCGAGCAGGAAACCCGAGGCGGCCGTGCCCCCGCCGATCCACCGGACATCACGATTCGAATGTTGCTGCCGCAACTGAGAATTCGTTCTGCACAACAACTCGCGACACCGGTCGACGCTGGTCGACTTCAGGACGAATCGTATTCCTTGCAGCTACGACTGGACGTTCGCCAGGCGCACGAACGCGGCCGCGTCGAGGACCTCGCCGCGGGCGGAGGGTTCGATACCGGCGGCGACCAACCGGCGCTCCGCCTCGACGGGCGAACCCGCCCAGGTCGCCAATGCGGCGCGCAGGGTCTTGCGGCGCTGCGCGAATGCGGCGTCGACGACCGCGAACACGCGCTTGCGGTGCTCGGCGTCCAGCGACCACGGCGCGTCCTCGTACCGATCGATGCGCACCAGACCGGACTCGATCTTCGGCTCGGGCCAGAACACCTGCCGCCCAACGGAACCCGCGCGCCGCACCCGTCCGAAGAAGCACGCCTTCACGCTGGGTACGCCGTAGATCTTGTTGCCGGGCTGCGCGGCGAGCCGGTCCGCGACCTCCGCCTGCACCATCACCAACGCGGTGCGGAGCGACGGGAACTCGGCGAACAGGTGCAGCAGCACCGGCACCGCGACGTTGTACGGCAGGTTCGCGACCAGTGCCGTCGGCTCGGCGGGCACCTGCGGCGGCATCACCCGCATGGCGTCCTCGAGGACCACGTCCAGCCTGCTCGACAGCTCCGGGGCACGTTCGGCGACAGTCGTGGGCAGCCGGGCCGCCAACTTCGGGTCGATCTCGACGGCGACGACCTTCTCGACCACGTCGAGGAGCGCCAACGTCAGCGAGCCGAGACCGGGGCCCACCTCGAGAACGACGTCGTCGCGGGTGACACCGGACACCGCCACGATCTTGCGGACGGTGTTGCCGTCGTGGACGAAGTTCTGGCCGAGTTGCTTGGTCGGCCTGATGTCGAACTCGGCCGCCAGCGCCCGCACCTCGGCGGGACCGAGCAGAGCCGCCTGCCCCCGCGGAGCGGATTCGGGCAGGTCGGAAGGGGCGGCGGATTCGTCGGACACCTGGTGAATCTAGCGCAGCGCGGTCAGCGCATGCCCAGTCGGCTCGTGCAGGACGGCCACGCACCCCAGCCCTGCGTCTGCTGGGTCTTCGACGCGATCGCGATCTGCTCCTCGCGGGTCGCGAGGTCCGCGCGGGGCGCGTACTTGAGTCCACCCTGGCGTTCCCAGGTGCTCTGATCGAACTGCACGCCGCCGTAGTAGCCGTTGCCGGAATTGATGTTCCAGTTGCCGGTTGCCTCGCACTGCGCGAGCGCATCCCAGGTCGCACCGTTGGTCACCGGCGGCACCTCGGTGCCGGGCTTCGCGCCGACGCGCACGGTCTTCGGCTTCGCAGGCGTGGTCACCGTCTCGGAGAGTTCGGCGCGGCCGGTCTCGACGCCGTTGACGGTGGTCACCGCGAACGTCACGTCCCGCACGCCCGGTGTGCCCGGGTGCTCCTCGATGGTGCGGCTCATGTTCATGGTCGGATCCTCGATCCGCTCCTCGGGCGGTGCGACCGGAAGCGTCTCGACCTTGTTCTCCGTGCGAACCCGGGTGACCCTCACGTCCAGCCCCTCGGTAACCGGGGTGTCGGCGGCGGGCTCGACCGTGTCCTGCTCCTCGAGCGGTGCCCCCTTGGCCGCGAGCAGTTCACCGACGGTCGGGGCAGCGAGCCGCACGTCCACGGCGGCGCCGCCACCGTCGGACAGGCGAACCACCTTGGGATTGATGACCTCGAGGTCAGCGCCCTCGAGCGGCAAACGCTCCGAGCGGGAGGCCGAGACGTGTACGTCGCCCGCGAGCCGTTCCTGCGAGAGCGCCTCGTTGACGGTCAGTGCCGTGGTCCACAGGGTCCGGGGCGTTCCGTCGACGGTCAGCGTCAACTCACGCGCCCGGCGCAACACAACCGTGTCGCCATCGGACACCGCGCTGCCGCCGGCAGGGGCGACGACGTCGTGCTCACCGATCGAGTAACCCGCGTCCTCGAGGACGGCATCGACGTCGGTGGACATCGTGTTGAGCGCAACGGTCTCGCCGTCGACGTCGACGAGAACGGTCTTGTGCCTGCTCACCGCCATTGCTCCGCCCGCGATCAGGGTCAGCAGCAGTGCGCCGACCACGAGTCGCAGCAGGGGTGAACGGGCGTTGTTGATTCGAGTGAGAGGTGACACTAGAAAGTCCTGAGCTATGGGTTACCGGGATGTGATCCCGGACTTGAGCGATCACGGTACGGTAACGAATAGGCAGAGCTCCGGCAACCACACGGGGCGTGACCAGCAGAAATGGGACGAGGCTCACTAACGTCGTCAAGCGTCACGACCGGGTACGACGAGCACGAAAGCTGGGTTGCATGAGCATGCCGAGGATCAGTCGGCGCGGCAGGCACGGCCGCACACGATCAGCCGTCGTCATCACCCTGACCGGGGTACTCGCACTGCTCGGCGCCTTGGTCGGCACGGGCTCCGCCGCGGCGCAGTCCGATCGCACGTACGTCATCGCCACCGACGTCACGTTCGCCCCGTTCGAGTTCCAGAACGAGCAGGGCGACTTCGTCGGAATCGACATGGACCTGCTCGCCGCCATCGCCGAGGACCAGGGTTTCGACTACGAGGTCAAACCGCTCGGCTTCAACGCCGCCGTGCAGGCACTGCAGTCACGGCAGGTCGACGGCGTCATCGCGGGCATGTCGATCACCGACGAACGCAAACTCGTCTTCGACTTCTCAGACCCGTACTTCGAGTCCGGTGTCCAGATGGCGGTGTCGAAGGACAACGACGACATCACCTCCTACGAGGATCTGCGGGGTCAGCGGGTCGCGGTCAAGACCGGCACCGAGGGTGCGGCGTTCGCGGACTCGATCAAGAACCAGTACGGCTTCACCACCGTCACCTTCGACGACTCCGCCAGCATGTACGACGACGTCAAGACCGGGAACTCCGTCGCCGTCTTCGACGACTACCCCGTCCTGCTGTACGGCATCGCTCAGGGCAACGGCCTGAAGACCGTCACGGAGAAAGAGGCAGGCGCCTCGTACGGCTTCGCCGTGTCGAAAGGCCAGAACGCCGAGTTGCTGAGCATGTTCAACGCCGGCCTCGCGAACGTGAAGGCCAGCGGCCAGTACGACCAGATCATCGACACCTACCTCGGCGAAGGCGCCCAGACAGCACAGGGCGACAACACGTTCTTCTCCCTGCTGCGCGACAGCTTCCCGCTCCTCATGGAAGGTCTCTGGCTCACCATCGTCCTGACCGTGGTGTCGTTGGCGATCGCTGTGGTCCTCGGGTTGATCTTCGGGTTCTTCCGGGTCTCGACCAGTCGCATCCTGCGCGGCATCGGCGTCACCTATGTCGACATCTTCCGCGGCACCCCGCTGATCGTGCAGGCGTTCTTCATCTACTTCGGCATCCCCGCGGCCCTGGACTTCAAGATGCCCGCCATTACCGCGGGCATCATCACCCTGAGCCTGAACGCGGGCGCGTACATCACCGAGATCATCCGGGGCGGCATCCTGTCCGTCGACAAGGGCCAGATGGAAGCGGCGCGCAGCCTTGGCATGGGATACCTGCCCGCCATGCGCAAAGTCGTCCTGCCGCAGGCTTTCCGGACGATGATGCCGTCCTTCGTCAACCAGACCGTCATCACATTGAAGGACACGTCGATCCTGTCCGTGATCGGCATCGCCGAACTCACCCAGACAGGCAAGATCATCATCGCCAGGAACTTCGAGTCCTTCAACATGTGGCTGATCGTCGGCATCTTCTACTTCGTCATCATCATGGCGCTGACCAAACTGTCCGACCGGCTCGAGAAGAGGATCAATCAGTGAGCGACACCGTCACCGCACCCAAGATCCGGGTCGCCGGGCTGAAGAAGTCGTACGGGGACAACGAGGTGCTCAAGGGCATCGACATCGACATCGCGGCGGGCGAGGTCGTCTGCGTGATCGGGCCGTCCGGCTCCGGCAAGAGCACCTTCCTGCGCTGCCTCAACCGGCTCGAGGACATCACCGGCGGATCCGTCGTCGTCGACGGCGTCGACCTCACCGAGAAGAAGGTCGACATCGACAAGGTGCGCCAGCACATCGGGATGGTGTTCCAGCACTTCAACCTGTTCCCGCACATGACTGCGCTCGAGAACGTCATGCTCGCGCCGGTGCAGACGAAGCGGGCCACCAAGGAGGAGGCACGGGAGAACGGCACCCGGTTGCTCGGGCAGGTCGGGCTCGCGGAGAAGAAGGACGCCAAACCCGCCAGCCTGTCCGGTGGTCAGAAGCAACGCGTCGCGATCGCCCGCGCCCTGGCGATGAACCCCGACGTCATGCTGTTCGACGAGGCCACCAGCGCCCTCGACCCCGAGATGGTCGGTGAGGTGCTGCAGGTGCTGCGTGACCTCGCCGCCCAGGGGATGACGATGGTCGTCGTCACCCACGAGATGGGCTTCGCCCGCGAGGTGTCCGACCGCGTCATCTTCATGGCGGACGGCTACATCGTCGAGGAGGGCACCCCCGAGGAGGTGTTCGGCAGCCCGCAGCAGCCCCGCACCCAGGACTTCCTGCGGAAGGTGCTCTGACGGTCACAGGTCGGCCAGGAACACGAACTCGGCCGCGTCTTCCACGTCCGGCACCACTCCGTCCGCCGACACGGCCAGCTCGACGAGGACACCCGACTGCGCGCGAGAGGCACGACCGTGAACGAACGCCTCGGCGCCCCGGAACCATCTCGGGCTGCGGAACATCCGCGTCAGTGAAGCGCTGCCGGGCACGGGCTTCCACACCCCGTCCTCGTCCTCGCGGTAGTCGTGGGTGACGAGCCGGACGCTCAGAACCGTGCCGGTGACCGTCGCGGTGATGCGTCGCCCACCGTGCGCGGTACCCACGGTGTGACCGTCGACGGTCTCGTGGTCGAGCAGTTGCCACGTGGAACACTCACCCACCCGCGGGGGCGGCGCGCAGCATTCGATCTCCCAGCACGGGATGAAGACGGTGACGATCTCGACGGTCGAGTCGACCGGGGTGGGTTCGGTGAACCGGTGACGCATGTGTCGCGCCCGCGCACTCGGAAGGGTCCGAGGCGCGACGGCCCCGGGCGCGGACGTACCTGTGCCGGGCAGCCTACGCCAGTTGCTCAGAGGCGGTAGACGCGTTCGGCGTTGGCGGTCGAGGCGGCGGCGAGCTCGAACGGGTCCTGGCCGCGGGTCTCGGCGAGGGACCGGACCGTGTACGGCAGGCAGTACGGCTCGTTGGGGGCGCCGCGGAACGGGTGCGGCGTCAGATAGGGCGCGTCCGTCTCGACCAACAGCTGGTCGTCCGGGACCAGCTTCGCCGCCTCGTGCAGCTCACGCGCGTTGCGGAAGCTGACGGTTCCCGAGAAACTGAGTACGTACCCGGCCTCGACGCAGGCCAGCGCCATCGTCGCGTCCGACGAGAAACAGTGGAAGATCACCGTCTCCGGAGCGCCCTCGTCGAGCAGCACCGTCAACAGGTCGTGGTCGGCCTCGCGGTTGTGGATCATCAGCGGCTTGCGCAGCCGCTTCGCGAGGTCGATGTGCCAGCGGAAACCCTCGACCTGATCCTCGACGGACGCACAGCCCTCGAGCTTGCCGGGCCAGTAGTAGTCGAGGCCGGTCTCCCCCACCGCGACGGTGCGTGGGTCGGCAGCGAGGCGTTCGATCTCTGCCTTCGTCGTGTCGTCGAGGACGTTCGCGCGCGTGGGGTGGATCGCGACGGCGGCGTACACCCGCGGGTCCCAGTGCGCGGCGTCGACGGCGAAACGAGCCGCGGCGAGGTCGTCGGCGACCGTCACGACGCGCCCGACACCGGCCTTCTCCGCGCGATCGATTATCGCAGCGACCGAGGTCGCGTCGTGCGCACCGCACGAATCGAGGTGCGTGTGAGCGTCCACGAGCGGAGAGAGGGGCTCGGGCAGGTCCGGGGCCGGACGATCCTTGGGCACACCGATACGATAGGCCCACCATGACTGCACCCAGCCGGCCCCCGTTCTTCATGACCACCGCGATCGCGTACCCCAACGGCGCCCCGCACATCGGGCACGCCTATGAGTACATCGCCTCGGACGCCCTCGCGCGCTTCAAGCGGCTGGACGGGTTCGACGTGTTCTTCATGACGGGGACGGACGAGCACGGCCTGAAGATGCAGCAGACCGCGGCGAAGGAAGGCATCGACGTCCGCGAACTCGCGGCCAGGAACTCGGACGTGTTCCAGGCCATGGACAAGGTGCTGAACATCTCCTACGACCGGTTCATCCGGACGACCGACGCCGACCACGAAGTGGCGTGCAAGGCGATCTGGGAGCGCATGGTCGCGTCCGGGGACATCTACCTCGACACCTACGCGGGCTGGTACTCCGTCCGCGACGAGGCCTACTACACCGAGGCCGAGACGACGCTGCAGGAGGATGGCAGCCGCATCTCGACCGACACCGGCACCCCGGTGGAGTGGACCGAGGAGTCCACCTACTTCTTCAAGCTGTCCGAGTACCAGGACAAGTTGCTCGCCCTGTACGAGGAGCACCCCGAGTTCATCGCGCCCGCGACTCGCCGCAACGAGATCGTCAGCTTCGTCTCCGGCGGTCTCAAGGACCTGTCCGTGTCACGCACCACCTTCGACTGGGGCGTGCCCGTTCCGGGCGATCCCTCGCACGTGATGTACGTCTGGGTGGACGCGCTCACGAACTACCTCACCGGCGTCGGGTTCCCCGACACCGACTCCGAGGCGTATGGCAAGTTCTGGCCGGCGAACCTGCACATCATCGGCAAGGACATCAGCCGCTTCCACACCGTGTACTGGCCCGCGTTCCTGATGTCTGCGGGCCTGGAGTTGCCGAAGCGGGTGTTCGTCCACGGCTTCCTCTACAACAAGGGCGAGAAGATGTCGAAGTCGGTCGGCAACGTCGTCGACCCGCTCGAGATGGTCGAGGAGTACGGCCTCGACGCCGTCCGCTACTTCCTGCTCCGAGAGATCTCCTTCGGCCAGGACGGCAGCTACAGCCACGAGGCCATCGTCGCCCGGATGAACGCGGACCTGTCGAACGAACTCGGCAACCTGGCCCAGCGGTCGCTGTCGATGGTCGCGAAGAACTGCGACGGTGCGGTGCCGACTCCCGGCGAGTTCACCGACGCCGACATCGCGCTGCTCACACAGGCCGACACCCTGCTCGAGAAGGTGCGCGCCGAGTTCGACGTCCAGGCCGTCCACCTCGGACTCGAGGCGATCTGGCACGTCCTCGCGGAGACGAACCGCTACTTCAGCGCCCAGGAGCCGTGGGTGCTGCGCAAGACCGACACCGCGCGCATGGAGACGGTGCTCTACGTGACGCTCGAGGTCGTGCGGATCGTCGGCATCCTCGTACAGCCCGTGATGCCGGACGCCGCGGACAAGATCCTCTCGATCCTCGGCCAGCGGCCCGAGTCGCGGCAGTTCGCCGACATCGCGACGCGGATCGTGGCGGGCACGGCCCTCCCCGCGCCGGCGCCGGTGTTCCCGCGGTACGTCGAGCCGGAAGAAGCCTGACGGTCGACTACCCCTGAAGACCGGCCCCACCTGGGCCGAAAGAACCTGTCGTACCCCTGGGGCACACTGCCCACATGGGGAGAAATCGAACAGACATTCGAGATGAACGCTCCGGCGACGACGACGTGTCCCTGCTGCGTCACGCCTACGAGATCGGCTGGCAACCGGGCGACGTCCTGCACGTCGCCCGGCGTGGCCTCGCCGCGGTCGAGCTGGCATCGATCGCCCTGCTGATCCAGCGGGAGGCCCACCGCAGCGGCGCCTGGGCGCGGGCGCCGCTGCACTGGGTCGATCAACTCAAGGCGATCGCGGACACCTATCCGCGGCGACGCGACGAGCCACACCTCGCGCCGACGGCAGCCCGACTGCTCGGCCAGCTGGCACCGCTGCGCCGGCTGTGCCCACCACCGTCGCAGTGGCCCGACGTGCGCTCCGACGACGCGGTCGCAGGCACGGACGCGAAGGTACTGGGACGGATCCGCGGACTGCTCGCCAAGGCCGAGAGCACCGAGTTCACCGAAGAGGCCGAAACCCTCACGGCCAAGGCCCAGGAACTGATGACCCGTCACTCCGTGACGACGGCACTGCTCGACGCCTCCGCGCCCGGGCGCACGGTCTCGGTGCACGCCAGACGAGTTCACCTCGACCGGCCCTACAGCAAGCAGAAGGGCCTACTGCTCACCACGGTGGGCGACGCCAATCACGTCCGCACGCTGTTCAATCCGGTGGACGCGATCGCGACCGTGGTCGGGACCCCGGCCGATCTCGAACAGGTCGATCTCCTGTTCACCTCGCTGCTGGTCCAGGCCACCCGCGCGATGCATACCGCAGGCTCGAGCGGAGCGAGTTCGGCCGCGTTCCGGCGCGCCTTCCTCTACGGCTTCGCGGTGCGCATCGGCCAACGCCTCACCGAGGCCGAGAAGTCCGCCACCGCCGAGGCGGTGATCGAAGCGGGTGTCACGTTCGGGGACCTGCTCCCCCTGCTCGCCCGCCGATCCGACGCGGTGCAGACCGAGGTCGACCGACTGTTCGGGCCGGCGCTGCGCTCGTGGGGGTTCACGGTCAGCGATCGCGCCGGGATCGCGGCCGGACGAAGCGCCGCCGACGCCGCACATCTCGCGCCCGACCGACGGGCCGTGGCCGGATAACGGGCCGTGGACATGCTGCTTGGCACGCTCGCACCTGCCGTTTTCGTACTCGCGCCCCGTCGTGAAACCCTTTCCCGGTGCGAGTCGAACGGTTGGGCGGGGGCGGAACCCCGGCGGCGGTGCTTCGCGCCCTGGCACGTGTCAGCGCCGATCGGGGCGTCCCACTGCCCGCCGCACTGATCGGCGACTGGTTCGGGTCGCGTGCCGTGATCGCGCCCAGCGTCACGACGGGTCCGGTCACGCCTGGTGCCGCCTTCGACATCACGCCGTGGGCAACCAGCGACGCCATCGACAACGCAGATGCCACCGCACCGGTCGTCGGGGGCGGATGGATCGGCTTCCGTAGCTACCCCGACCTGCCCGCGGACGGCCGGACGCCGGCGCTACCGGAGTCTGCGGGCGGCTGGACCGACTCCGTCCTGCGCCTCGACGCCGACAACTGTTGGTGGTACGAGTCGCTCACCGACACGTCGTGCCCCGAGCACTGGTTGACGGCGGTAACCGAACCCGAAGCGGACCGCGCGCCGTGGCACGTCGAATGGACACCGCCGGACCGCGCGGCGCACCGCGCAGGAGTCCGGCAGTGCCTCGACGCGATCGCGGCGGGCGAGGTGTACCAGGCATGCGTGTGCGGACAGTTCACCGGCGCCTTCGACGGCGACCCACTGCACTTCTTCGCCGACGCGGCGGACGCAACGCAGCCGGCGCGCGCCGCGTTCGTTCACGGCGAGTGGGGTGCGGTCGCGTCTCTGTCACCCGAGTTGTATCTCGCTCGACACGGAAACCAGGTGACGTCCAGCCCGATCAAGGGCACGCTGTCGATCGACGCCGACCCGAACGAACTCCGCGCCTCCGTCAAGGACGTCGCCGAGAACGTGATGATCGTCGACCTGGTCCGCAACGACCTCGGCCATCTCGCCGTACCGGGGACGGTGACGGTCACCGATCTGCTCGGCGTGCACCCCGCCCCCGGCGTGTGGCACCTCGTGTCCACGGTCACCGCGACCGTGCCACCGGAAACCGGGACACCCGCACTCTTCGATGCCAGCTTCCCGCCTGCATCGGTCACAGGATGCCCGAAACATCGGGCCCGACAACTCCTTTCGCTGTGGGAGCCCAACCCGCGCGGGGTGTACTGCGGAACCGTCGGATTCGCCTCGCCTCTGGCCGGCACCGAACTGAACGTCGCGATCCGCACCGTCGAGTTCGACCCGAGGGGCAACGTGACGCTCGGTGTCGGCGGCGGGATCACCATCGACTCCGATCCCGACGCCGAATGGCAGGAGTGCCTCGACAAGGCGTCGAGCATCCTGGCGTTGCGGAGCGCACCGAGGCACTGACGTCCCTGCTCGGCGAACCGGGCACCGACTACTCCGAACACTCCCCCCGAGCCGACCCGGTCAGCTCGTAATCGGCTTCCTGCTGGGCGCTGAGCGGCGACGACGACGAACAGATCCGGTCGATGATCGAGTCGACGTCGAGACGCGACGCCCGCAACACTCCGTCACCGTCCGCGGCCACCACGGTGTCCGTGTTCGGCAGGAACTCGACCTGCTGCCGTCCCGACCCGTCGACGAGGATCGGGCCGCCGACCTCACGCATGTCCGCGGGGTCGGCGACGTCCCACAGCCGGACCGTCCCGTCGTCGCTCCCCGACACCACGTACCGGCCCTTCGAGTCGAAGGAGACCGAGTAGACGGTGCCGCTGTGGCCACGCAACTCCGGCTCGCGCACCGTCATCGATCCGTCCTCCGCCCGGTCCCACAGCACGACCGTCTGATCGTCCGTCCCGGTCGCGAGCGTCCGGCCGTCCGGAGAGAACGACAGGGAGTTGATGCCGGAACTGCCACCTGCGCCGACCGTCAACACCTCCGGCTCGGACGGATCGGTGACCCGCCACGCGAACAGTCCGCCGTCCGCGTCCACGGCGACCAACGACGAGCCGTCGGGGCTGAACACGGCCGACCGCACGAGGTTGGTCGGCCCGTCGAGGCGCCCGCCCCACGGCACAGGGTTCGCCGGATCGGCCAGGTTCCACAGCCGCACGCTGGAGTCGTCGTCGCCCGCGGCGAGCGTGCGACTGTCCGGACCGAACGCCAGCTCCCAGGTGAATCGGGTGTCGGTCAGGATCGGCGGACCCAGGGCGACGGGACGTTCCGGGTTCCGGACGTCCCAGATCTGCACCTGCCCACCCGTCGTGGGCGCGGTCGCCATCAACGTTCCGTCCGGCGCCAACTCGACCACGTGTGCACCGCCGAAGGGGCGGGGCAACTCCACCGATCCCGACGGCTCGGTGTGCCCGGTGGAGTCCACTCGCCAGAGCCGGATCACCGAGTCGTATCCGCCTGTCGCCATCAGCTTTCCGTCGCGGCTGATCGACGGGAGGGTGAGCGCGGCGTCCGACGCCGCAACCGCAGTGTGCGGCAGCGTCCACGCCCGCACGCGCGAATCCTGACCACCGGTGAAGACTGTCGCCCCGTCCGGCGACAACGCCAACGCGGGCACACCTCCACCATTTCCGGTCATCGGCGGCTGCAGCTGCCGCATGGTGCCGCGTCCCGCAGCCACCGACCACCGTTTGACCGACCCGTCCCAGGACGCACTGACGAGGGTGGCGCCGTCGGGTGCGAATGCGATCGTCCAGATCGCGCCGGTGTGCGCCTGCACGGGGGCGCCGACCTCCCGCACCGCGCGCACGTCCGTGGTGTCGAACAACCGGAGGATGCCGTCGTCGCTGCTCGCCGCCAACCTGCGTCCGTCCGGTGCGAACGCCACGGAATGCACGACGTCACCGAACTCGGCGGGAACGGGCGGCAGCGGTACGGGCGCACCGCGGTTCGACACGTCCCACAACCGGACACTGCGATCGTCGCTCGATGTCGCCATCACGGCCGAATCGCCGCGGAACGAGACGGTCCGGACACCCGCAGGATGCGCGTTCAGGACGGTCGACGGATACGGGCCGGGTGCGGGGGTGGCCGCCAGTGCACTCGACGTGTCGAACAGGGTGACGGTGCCGTCGTCGTTCGGCACGGCGAGAGTCCTACCGTCGGGGCTGAAGCGAATGTTGTGCACCGCCTCGGTACCCACCCTGGCATCGTCGAGGAGCAGTCGCGGCGCTGCCGGGTTCGTGACATCCCACATGTGCACGGTGCCGTCACCGGCCCCCGCGGCCAGCACCGCCCCCGACGGGGAGAACGACACCGACGCCATGTACTTCTCCGACCCGATGAGCGGGGGTCCGATCGGCGTCGGCTCCGCACCGCCACCGAGCTGCCACAGCCGTACCGTGCGGTCGTCACTGGCCGAAGCCATCAACGTGCCACTGCCGTTGACGGCCACCCCGTACACCGGTCCGGTGTGACCTTCCAGGGCTCGGCCGATCGGCGTCGCCTCGGTCGCGATCAATCTCGAGTAGGCGTCCTCGGAATCCGGTCGCATCTGCCACGCTGCCAGGGAAAGCCGCGCCGCCGTCGTGGGGTCGGTCGTCCGCAGGGAATCAGCGAGCGCGATGACCTGCCGGAACTGGGCGGCAGTGCTCTCGGACTCGGCGCGGTTCTTCGCCGACCACGCCGTCGACACCGCCACCATCGCGACCACCGTCGACAGCACGAGAGCCGCCATCACCGTGCGCGCGACCCAGGTGCTCCGGCGTGCATGACGCGTCGACGCCGCGAGGAACTGCGACGCCGACGGCGTCAGCGACGTCGCGACCAGACCGGAACCACCGCCCCTCGCCGCGCTGTACCCGACCCCGGCGTATCCGTCGGCGGCGAACTGCGATGCCTCGTTCACGATGTCGAGGCGGCCCCGCTGGTACAGCAGGCTGGAGTCGCGACCGGAGTCTTCCCACCGCGCCGCGTCCTCCTCGATCTGCTGCCGCAGCGCCGAATATGACCGGTTCTCCTGGATCCAGGCCTTCAAACGCGGCCAGGCCTCGATCACGGCATCGTGGATCAACTCGACGCTGTCGGCGTCGGCGACGAGGACACGCGCTGCAATGAAACGATCGACCACCTGCTGGACCTCGGTGGGCTGGTCGGTCAGCGCGAGCAGTTCCGGCCGGGTGCGCCGCATCTTGACGTCGGCTCCGGTCTGCGTCACGTACACCAGGTGCACCATGATCGCCCGGGCCAACGCCTGGCCCCGCTCGTCGAGGCCCTCCCAGGTGCGCTCCGCGGTCGCGGTCACCGATCCGCGGACACCACCGGTCGCCCGATAGCCCGCCACCGTCAACTGGCCGCCGCGGCGGCGCTCCCACATCGTGTCGAGTAGGTGCGACAGCAGGGGCAGTACGGTGCTGCCACCGTCGTCTGCGGTGAGAACCCCCAGGTCGTGCAGGATCAGATCGACCAGTCCGGACTCGAGTTTGAGTCCGATCATCTGTGCGGGCCGGGTGATGACCTCGACCATGTCGGCTCGTGTCAGCGGCGACACCGCGCGGCTGCGTCGCTCGAGGGCGTCGGCGAGAACCGGATGAGCCAACGCCTGCGCGTAGAAGTCCGACCGCATGGTCGCGACGACGACCGGGGCCGCATCGGGCGTCTCGTCGGCCGCCAACGCCGATGCGGCGTCGTCCAGCAGTTCGAGGAATCGGTCGCGGGCGTCCGCGTCGTCGCACTGGGTGAACAGTTCCTCGATCTGATCGACGATCACGACGAGCTGGGAGACGCCGAGGCGGATCGTCGCCGCCCGGACCGCGCGCCGGACGCCCTCTCGTCCGAAGCCGACGGGTAGGTCACCGAACTCGGGAATCGCCGCGGCGAGCGCTCGAACCGGGTCGGGCCCCGGGGTCACGACGATCGCGGTCACGGTCGCGGTGTCGGACGCCGGATCGGATCGCAACTGCCCGGTACCGAGGAGTTCGGGGACGAGGCCGGCCTGAACGAGCGACGACTTCCCGACTCCGGATGCGCCGGTGACGATGGCGATGCCGTGTCCCTGGGCGGCGGTCACCACGTCGACGAGACGCTGCAGGGTTTCCGTGCGCCCGAAGAACAGGCGCGCGTCCTCGGCCCGATACGGCTCGAGACCGCGATAGGGCCGGACCCCGGACATCGGGGCGGCGGCGGGCTTGTCGGACTCGACGCTGCCGCGGGCGGCGCCACCGCCGTCGCGGGCGCTCTCCCACCACGTGTGCCACTGCTTGAGCGAATACAACCCCGGCGAGGGCGGCTGGCTTCCGTGTAGCGACTGGGCCGTGCGGATGAGGGAAACGAGTACGGGTCGCAGGGAGTCGAAGCTCGCGGGCACCCGCTTTCCGGAGCGCCAGTCACTGAGGCGCTGGATCGACACCGGCTTCTCCGCGCCGATCGCGCGACCGAGGGCGGCTGCCTCCGACACCACCGTCTTCAGAGGAGGCCCGCCCGCTGTTGCGAACAACAGGCGCAACTGGTCGGCGAAGTGCAACCTCGCGTCGTGCTCGTCGGTCATCGTGCTGCCCGTCTCCACCTGTTCCCAGCCGCGGAAAATCCGCTGCGGAATAGTTCCTCACCACATGTGAACTGGGAGAATACCGGATTGGTGGCACAGACCTATTGGTCAGGTTGGATCGGGGCGGCACAGTTGTGAGCACCGCAGGCAACGCTCTGCGTACGTCGCAGCACCGGCGGGGACTAAGAGTTCGAGGGGTAGTTCCCGCCGGGCAGCGCACATCCATGGTCGTGACGTGAGGAGTCGACGGTGAGTCGAATCGCCATCAGGATCGTTCGGAGTGTTCCGCCGACCCTGTCCGCCGCACTCGTCATCGCGGCGTCCGTCGCGCTGATCGTCATCCTCGCGGGCATGCCCACCTGACCCTGCTGCACTCGGTTTGTCAGGATCTGCGCGCCGCGAGCACTGCTTCGTACACCTCGCGCTTCGACACGCCCGCAGTCGCCACATCGGCGCACGCATCCTTGAGCCTCGCGCCATCGGCCACCAACTGTTCGACGACGGCAACCAGATCCTCGGGCCGGGCGGCCACCGGACGGGCACCCTCGAGGACGACCGTGATCTCACCCCGTACGCCGTCGGCGGCCCACTCCGCCAACTCGGCGAGCGTTCCCCGTCGGACCTCTTCGTAGGTCTTCGTCAGCTCCCGGCACACGGCCCCCCGGCGTTCTCCACCCAGGACATCCACCGCATCCGCGAGGCAGTCCGCCAAACGGTGCGGCGCCTCGAAGAACACACAGGCCCTCGACTCGGCGCGCAGTGTCTCCAGCCATGCCCGACGCGGGCCCTGCTTGCGGGGCGGAAATCCGTCGAAACAGAACCGCTCGACCGGGACACCGGACAGCGCCAATGCCGTCGTCACCGCGGATGGGCCGGGCAGACAGGTCACCGGCAGGTCCCGCTCGACGCAGGCCGCGACGAGCCGGTATCCGGGATCGCTCACCGACGGCATGCCGGCGTCGGTCACCAGCAGCACGGTTCGCCCCTCGGCCACGTCCTCGACGAGCGCGGGCAGCCGGGTCGTCTCGACCTGGTCGTAGAAGCTGACGACACGGCCCGTGATGGTGACGCCGAGCGCCGACGCCAGGTGCCGGGTGCGGCGGGTGTCCTCGGCAGCGACGACGTCCGCCGTCCCGAGTGCGATCCGCAACCGTTCCGAGGCGTCGCCGACATCACCCATCGGGGTCGCAGCCAGGACGAGACAACCGTTCATGTCCGACAGCCTACGATCGTTCGGTGACCCAGTTGACCGACGAGCGCTGGGCGGCGGACGACCGGGTGCTGATCAGCCCGGGGCCCGCCGCGCCGGTACCGGATCCGCCGCCCGCCGACCGGCTTCGCGGCTGGGTGGTCACGCTGTTCCTCACCGCGGTCGCCGCGATCACCCGGTTCACGATGCTCGGCTACCCGACCGATGCGGGTACGCCCGTCTTCGACGAGAAGCACTACGCGCCGCAGGGCTGGCAGGTGCTCACCGGAGGCGGCGTCGAGGACAACCCGGGATACGGATTGGTCGTCCATCCGCCGGTCGGCAAGCAGCTGATCGCGCTCGGCGAGGCGGTGTTCGGATACAACGGCTGGGGCTGGCGGTTCGCGGCGGCAGTGGCGGGCACGATCCTCGTGCTGCTGGTGATCCGCATCGTGCGGAGAATGACGCGATCGACGCTCGTCGGGGCGATCGCGGGCATCCTGATGATCGCGGACGGTGTCATGTTCGTCTCGTCGCGGATCGGGATGCTCGACATCTTCATGGCCTTGTTCGTGGTCGCCGCGTTCGGCTGTCTCGTCGTCGACCGCGACCAGGTGCGGGCGCGGATGGCGGTGGCATTCGCGGAGGGTCGGATCGGAGTCTCCGAGTACGGACCTCGGCTCGGGGTGCGGTGGTGGCGTTTCGGTGCAGGCGTCATGCTCGGGCTCGCGTGCGGCACGAAGTGGTCGGGCATGTACTTCATCGCGTTCTTCGGGCTGATGTGTGTCGCCTTCGACGTCGCGGCGCGCCGGTACCACGGGGTGCGCCGACCGTGGGTCGGCACTGCGCTGCGCGACATCGGTCCGGGGCTGTATGCGCTCGTCCTGGTCCCGCTCGGCGTCTACCTCGCGAGTTACTGGGCATGGTTTGCCTCGGAGACCGGGGTGAACCGGCACGCGGTCGGCGACGAGCTGGGGTTCGGCGGCAGCTTCTCGTTCGTGCCGGACGCGCTGCGTTCGCTCTGGTACTACAGCGGCAACGTTCTCGAGTTCCACTCCGGACTGACCAATTCGGCGGGCAACCATCACCCGTGGGAGTCGAAGCCGTGGACGTGGCCGATGGGTCTGCGGCCGATGCTGTACTACTTCGCCGAGGGCGACCAGGTGTCGGGTTGCGGCGCGCAGAGCTGTGTGAAGGCGATCATGCTGATCGGTACGCCTGCGATGTGGTGGCTGGCGTTGCCGATGTTGGCGTGGGCGCTGTGGCGGTCGGTTGTCGGACGCGACTGGCGGTACGCGGCGGTCCTCGTCGGCTACGCGGCCGCCTGGCTGCCGTGGTTCGTCACGATGGATCGGCAGATGTACTACTTCTACGCGGTCGCCCTCGCGCCGTTCCTGGTGATGGGTCTGGCGTTGGTGTGTGGCGAGGTGATCGGCTCGGCTCGGGGGCGGTTGGGTGCGTCGCGCGCGGCGACCGACGAACGTCGCGGAACCGGGCTGCTGGCCGTCGCCCTGTACCTGGGTTTGGTTGTCGCGAACTTCGTCTGGCTGTGGCCGATCCTGACGGCGCTGCCGATCACTCCGGAGATGTGGCAGCAGCAGCTGTGGCTGCCGAGCTGGCGGTGATCCTCAGGCCGTCACTCGGGGACGCGATGACGGCGCAGCGGTAGCGGCAGTCGGCGGCGTTCCCTCGGTCGCAGGATCATCGGGTCGTGGCAGAGGTCGCGGTACAGCGAGATGCACAGTCCGATCATGACCACGACGAACGGCGCCGCGGCGATGATGGTCATCGTCTGCAGGCCGTCGAGCGCGTTCGCCCCGCCCGTCCACAGCATCAGGGCGGCGACGCCGCCGGTGAGCGCACCCCAGAACACCACGTTCCACCGCTTGGGTGAGAGCGATCCGCGCTGTGACAGCGTCCCCATCACCATCGACGCCGCATCCGCCCCGGATACGAAGAAGATGGCGACGAGCAGCATCACGAGCACGGTGGAGATGCCGGCGAGCGGCAGGTTGTCGAGCATTCCGAACAGCTGTGCCTCTGAGGAGTCCCGCCCGGCGAGGTCGATACCGTCGCGCTGCTGGGCGATGGCCGCCCCGCCGAACACTGCGAACCACAGCAGGCTCACGACGCTGGGCACGAGGATGACTCCGGCGACGAACTCGCGGATGGTGCGTCCCCGGCTGATCCGCGCGAGGAACATCCCGACGAACGGGGTCCACGAGATCCACCACGCCCAGTAGAAGATCGTCCACGTGGACAGCCACTCCCCGACCTCGGGATTCGCGGACGCCGCGGTGCGCGCGGACATCTCGAACAGCTCGCCGAAGTATGCGCCGATCGTGGTCGGAATCAGGTTGAGGATGAGCACCGTCGGACCGAGCACGAAGACGAACACGGCGAGTAGGAGCGCGAGCACCATGTTGATGTTCGACAGCCACTGGATGCCCTTCGCGACTCCGGACACCGCCGATGCGATGAAGGCGAGGGTCAGCACGGCGATGACCGCAACGAGGAGCAGGATCCCGGCTTCCTCGACCCAGCCCGCGACCTCGATTCCGGACCCGATCTGCAGCGCGCCGAGACCGAGCGACGCGGCGGTTCCGAACATGGTGGCGAAGATCGCGAGGATGTCGATGACCCTGCCGATCGGGCCTTCGGCGCGCCGCCCGAGCAGGGACACGAATGCCGAGCTGAACAGCTGTTTGCGGCCCCGCCGGTAGGTGCCGTACGCGAGCGCGAGGCCGACGACGGCGTAGATGGACCAGGGATGCAGGCTCCAGTGGAACATTGTGGTGGCCATGGCGGTGCCGATGCCGCCGTCGGTGCCCGGGGGCGGCGTCACGTAGTGGGCGAGCGGTTCGGCGACACCGTAGAACATCAGGCCGATACCCATACCGGCGCTGAACATCATCGCGATCCAGCTGACGGTCTTGAACTCCGGCTTCTCACCGTCCTTGCCGAGCGGGATCCGCCCGAAGCGGCTGAAGGCCAGCCACAGGGAGAAAAGCACGAAACCGCTGGCTGCGAGGATGAACAGCCAGCCGACGTTGGTCACGATCCAGTCGAGCACGTGCCCGGTCACCGACTGGAGACTGTCCGGGGAGATCAGCCCCCAGACCAGGATGACGCCGACGATCGTCGCGGTGACCGTGAACACGACGCGGTCGGTGCGTACCGGCGGGCCGCTGGAGGTGGTGTCGTCGCTGTCAACACCGACCCCTCCCGGCGCGGCGCGGCCTGCGTCGGCCGCTGCAGCGGTGCCGATGCCCGCGTCGCCGGGATCGCTCTGACCGGAATCCATTCCCGGAGAATCGGTTTTCGCAACCATGATGACCTACGTTGCTCGGCTGCGACGGCAAATGCAACCTGCCGCGCGGTGGGCCGGTGGAACCGCGCGGCAGGGCGACGCTATGTGGTTGCGCTGGATCGGGACCGTCCGCCCAGGAGTCCGTCGACGCTGAAGCGCCCTGCTCCGGTCGCCGCGAGCAGCAGCGAGGTGACGCCCAGCGCGAGGACGAGTTCGTAGCCGCCTTCGGAGACGAAGATGCCCTTGTCGATGTGCACGATGAAGAACGCCCCGAGCATGTCGAGGAAGAGCAGGATGCCGAAAATCGGGGTCGCGACACCGGCGATGAGCGCGAATCCGCCGACGAGTTCGATGGTCGCGGCGGCGATCGCGGACAGGTCGGGCAGTGGGGCGCCCATTCCGTCGAACGCCTTCTGCGTCGCGTCGATGCCGTTGGTGAAGAACTTCTGCCAGCCGTGGGCGACGAAGATGATGCCGATGCCGATGCGGGCGATCAGGAGGGCCAGGTCGCGGAAAGCGCTGGATTTCATGGGTGTTGTCGTCCTTTGCGATTCGGGGCGCGGGGTCGGCGTTCCGATTGCGGAACACTCCCACTGTCGCACGATTTAAGTTGAAGCGTCAACTAAGCGGGTGCGACGCGACCGCCTGGCGTACCCCACCCACGACCCGACGACGACAGCGATCACCAGCAGTCGAACCAGATTCACCGCCTCGACCGGATAGACGACACCCTCCAGGTAATGGGCGATGAAACCCGTGGAAGGCAACGCCGACCGGCCTCCCGACAGCCTCGCCCAGTTCTCGAGCCACGTCAGCGGGCACTCGTACCCCACCAGCACCGACCCGACACCCCACACGACGGTGATCACGTGCAGCGGGAGAGTGCGCGGCCAGCGCCACGCCAGGAAGCCACCGAACACCAGGTAGCCGATGAACGCGAAATGCAACGCGACCGCGAGCACCTCGACGACGCGGTAGATCATCACCACCTCCGTCACGCGCGCACTGCTCCGCGACGTTCCCACCCCGAGTTCGAGCGTAGCCCCCTACGCTCCCCGGATCGCCGCCTCGACCAGCGACCGGGCCACGTCGTCGGACAGACCGAGGCCTCGCACCGTCGCGACGTAGTCCGTGGCCGCACGCGCCGCGACACCGGCCGACGCGTCACCCGTGGAGGCGACGAAGGATCCGAGCCTGCCACGGGTCTCGATCGCGCCGAGCGCCTCGAGTTCCCGGTACGATTTCGCGACCGTGTTCGCCGCCAACCCCAGCTGTTCGGCGAGCGCCCGCACGGTCGGCAGCTTCGTGCCCGCGATCAACCGACCGTCCCGCACTTGGTCGAGGATCTGCAGCTTCACCTGCTCGAACGGTGCCGTCGACGACTCCGGATCGATGTCGATGCGCATGTCGCGAGGCTAGCCCTGCGGAGCGCCGACGGCACGCCGACCCGCACTCGTCAGGACAATCGGTCCAACCCGTCGAACCACGCCGACTCCTCGTACAGCTTGCGACTACGCCAGCCGTCCTCGGTTCGAACCAGTTCGTGGTTGTACCAGCCGCCGCAGAAGAACTGCTTCGCCGGAGCACCGTCCTGCGCCTCGGCGAGAATCATCGGGTTGAAGAACATCGCCCGGACGCTCGCCTCGTCCCCTGCCAGGTCGACCGAGATGTTGGAGACGAAGTGCTGTGTGCGAGCGAAGAGGTCGAGCATCGGGGTGAGTTGGGTGACGACCTCCTCGAGAGACCCGGCGGGCCCGCCCGTGGTCGAGTAGTCGATCGCCGCGTCGGGAGTGAACACCGTTCGGTACAACACCCAGTCCTTGGTGTCGACAGCGTGCGCGTAGCGCGTCAGCAGGTCCGTGATCTCGATGCGGTCGGCGATCGTCCGAAGGTCCATCACGACATGAAACCGCACCGACGTCGCCGTTGTCCCGGAATCCGGCGGCCGGGGCAGAATGTCCGTCATGGCAACCACTTCCCCCGCGACCAGGGCGACGATCTACCACAACCAGCGCTGCTCGACGTCCCGCAAGGTGCTCGCGTTGATCGAGGAGGCGGGCATCGTCCCGACGATCGTCAAGTACCTCGACACCCCGCCGTCGCGGGACGGACTGCGCAAGCTCCTCGACGACGCGGGGCTCGAACCGAGCCAGGCGATCCGCACCAAGGAAGCCGTGTACAAGGAGCTCGGCCTCGCAGGCGCGAGCGAGGACGAACTGATCGACGCGATGGTCGAGAATCCGATCCTCATCGAGCGCCCACTGGTCGTCACCGACCGCGGCACCGTCCTCGCCCGCCCCGTCGAGAAGGTCACCTCGATCCTCTAGACGCTTCGCGCGTGCGCGTCTCTTGGGTAGCTCCACCTACCGAAGCGGCGCACGAGCGGTGAGCCGCCTACTCCCGCCAGATCGGGCAGGACATGCAGCGCGGGCCACCTCGACCGGAACCGAGTTCGGAGCCCGCAATGCGCAGGACCTCGATGCCCGATGCCTCCAGCCGGGCGTTGGTTTCGACGTTGCGTTCGTAGGCGACGACGACACCGGGCGCGAGCGCGAGGGTGTTGTTGCCGTCGTCCCACTGCTCACGTTCGGCGGTGACATGGTCGAGCCCGGTGTCGATGACTCGGAGCTTGTCGATACCCATCGCCGCCGCCGCCGCATCGAGAAAGGGCTCGGCGCCGCGGATCGTGACCCCATCGCCCTCGAACCGCAGCGTGAAGGCCGAAAGCGTGTCCGCCACAGCCGGATACATGACGATCGCGTCGACGTCGACCATCGTGCACACGGTGTCCAGGTGCATCGAGGCCCGACGTTGCTCGATGGGGACGACGAGTACCGTGTGCGCGAGTCCGTCCTCGAACACGCTTCGCGCCAATGCTTCTGCCCCCGCGGGTGTGGTCCGCTCCCCCACCCCGACCGCGATCACGCCCGGCGCGAGCAGCAGCACATCACCCCCTTCGACCGGCGCGGTGTGCGACTCGTACGCGCGTCGCACACCGAGGAATCGTGGATGGTGCGCGTAGATCAGATCCGTCAACGACGCCTCCCGGACCCGGGCCGGCAGGGCAAGCGCGGTGATCGCGACCCGGTCGGCGATCCAGAACGACGAGTCACGGGTGAACAGGAGATTCGGGAGCGGCTCGATGACGAAGTCTCCGCCGTGGTGCATCCGCCGCACCAACGACGACCCGCTGGGTCCGATCGGCAGTTCGTCGAACGTCATCCCGGCGGTCAACACCGTGGACAGTGTCGCCGGGTCGACGGTGCGCAGGTGCGCCGCGAGTTCCTGCGCCAACGGATGCCCGAGTCGACGCGGGTCGACGGCCGCCGCGATGCCCTGGATGCGGGCCGCTCCGCTGACCGTCAGCGCCTCCGTCAACACGTCCGACAGCAGGAGCACCTCCACACCACGCGACCGCAGCAGGTCCGCGAACGCGTCGTGCTCGTCCTGCGCTCGATCGACCCAGGGCAGTCCGTCGAAGAGCAGTTGGTCGTTGTTGCGTGGCGTCAGACGCTTGAGCTCGTCTCCCGGCCGGTGCAGCAGCACCGTCCGCAGACGCCCCACTTCGGAATCGACCCTGGGAGCCGGTTTCTCGCTCGTCATGAGTAGACGGTAGTGCGCACCGCCGGCGTCGGCGACTCGTCGACTACACGTGGCGCGCGGGATTCGTCAGCGAATCAGCCCCCGGTCGCGGGCCACCGCGACCGCGGCGGTGCGGCTGTCGACGGACAGTTTCGAGAACACGTGAACCAGGTGTGATTTCACGGTCGCCTCGGTGACGAACAGTTCCCGCGCGATCGCCCGGTTCGACATTCCACGGGCGACGAGTGTGACGATCTCGATCTCGCGGGCGCTGAGGTCCTCGTGCGGTGCCCGGATGCGGCGATAGAGCCGCTGCGCCACACCGGGATCGAGCACGGTCTCACCCCGGGCCGCGGCCCGGATCGCGTCGATCAGCTTTTCCGGATCGCTGTCCTTGAGCAGGTACCCCGACGCCCCCGCCTCGACGGCACGGAGAATGTCGGCGTCGGTGTCGTAGGTGGTGAGAACGACGACTTTCGGTGGCCGCTCCCCCGCGATGATCGCGCCCGTCGCCTCCGCACCGTCCATTCCCGAACCCAGGCGCAGGTCCATCAGGACGACGTCGGGGTGCTGGGTGCGGACCACGTCCAGCGCCTCCTCCCCCGACGACGCCTCACCGACGACCTCCAGACCGTCGACCGACGACAGCAGGGCCCGCATCCCGGCACGCACGACGGGATGGTCGTCCACCAGGACGATCCGCAGAGCCCCGCCCGCGCCGGGTGCCGTCACGACGGCACCGGCAGGGTCGCGGCCAGAGCGGTCCCGTCGCCCGGCGCGGATTCGACCACCAGCGACCCGCCCAACGAGTCGAGGCGCTCGCGCATCGACCGGATCCCGAACGACCGCCCTCGCGGCGCGTCGGGGTCGAAGCCGACACCGTCGTCGACGACATCGAGGCGCACCTCGTCCTCGGCGTAGCTCAACGTGACCCGGACGCGTTCCGCCGCGGAGTGCAGTCGGACGTTCGCCAGTGCGCCCTGCGCCACCCGCAGCAGCGCGACGTCGTACTCCATCGGCACCGCAACAGGTGCTCCGTCGACGACGACGGTGGCGTCGATGCCGGTGTGGTCGCGCAGTTGCGCGGTCACCCGGTCGAGTGCGGACACCAGAGACGCGCCGTCCATGACGGCGGGCGTCAACGCCCCGACGACCCTTCTGGCCTCGTCGAGGCCACCACTGGCCGTCTCCTCGATCTGGCCGAGGACCGCAACCGGGTCACCGCGCTGCCCGGCGCGAGCGAGCAGCACGATCGACGAGAACCCCTGCGCGAGGGTGTCGTGGATGTCCCTGGCCAGCCGCGCCCGCTCCTCGGCGGCGCCGGCCTCACGCTGAAGCGCCGCGAGTTCGTCCTGGGCACTGAGCAGTTCGTTGTGCGCGATCGACAGTTCCTCGTAGAGCTTGCCGCGCTGCCGCGCGTTCTCGAGCAACTGCTGGTAGACCAGCGCCATCCCCGCCGACGCCGCCGCACCGAAGATCGGGCCGAGAACCGAGGCGACCGGATTCGACGCGCCGTGCCACAGGGAGCCGCCGATCGCGGCCGCCGTGATCCCCACCGTCGCGGCCAGAGCGGCCCGGGTGGACAGCAGGTGGAAACACAGGAAGTAGAGGGGGAACGCCACCCACACGAACGACGGGTCGAGCACGACCAGGAGCAGCCAGCCGGCCACGAGGACCGCGAGCCAGAACCGACCCCACGACGAATCTCGGGTAGGGTCCGCCTTCCTGGCGAACCACATTCCCGAGCCGTACCACCCGAGCAGCGCGACGGCCACCGCAGTCGTCACGACCGGTGACGAACCGTCCGCCACGACCCGGGCGACGCCGAGACCGAGCAGCAGGACGAACAGTGCATGCGCGCCTACCGTCATGACGCGCAGCATGGGAGCGGACGTGGGCTGCATTTCGTCCACGCTAACACTCGGGTGCACCCCGATCCGCCTCCGACCTGCGGATTCCAACTTTCGATTGATCGCCGAACCCACCCGTTGCGCGATGCCAACCTCCTCGCCACAGAAGAGGCTGGAGTCATGTTCCTCGCACTGCGTGACCTCCGATTCGCCAAAGGCCGCTTCGCACTGACCGTCGCCGCCGGATTTCTCGTCTCGTTGATGGTGGTCCTGCTGTCGGGCCTGACCGCCGGACTCGGCCACGAGTCGATCTCCGCGGTCCAGAGCATCGGCGCCGACCACTATGCGTTCGAGGACTCCGGGCAGGATCGGCCGCTGTCGTTCTCCGACTCCCGGGTCACCGAAACGCAGCACGACGAACTCGCCGCGCAGCCCGGTGTCGACGAGGTCGCCGTCGTCGGGGTCGCCCCGGCCCGGGTCGCGGTCGGCGGCTACGAAGCCGCTGTCAGCGCGTTCGGCGTCGACGGTACGTCCTTCGCGGCACCGGTCCCGTTGTCGCCCGGCCAGGTCGCGATGAACCGCACCTTCGCCGAGGACAACGGGGTGACCTCGGGCGAGCAGGTCGACATCGGGGGTCACACCGTCACGGTGACCGCCCTCGTCGACGACTCGTCACACAGTCATCAGCCCGTGGTCTGGCTCGATCTCGGTGACTGGCAGGCACTCCCGACCGCGGCGGGCAGCGACGGCACCGTCCTGGCGCTGAAGACGTCGACGGGCTTCGACGCGGGCACGGCAGCGACCGCGTCCGGCACCTCGATCACCGACGAGTCCGGCGCATTCGGCGCGATCGGTGGCTACAGCTCCGAACGCGGATCACTGCTGCTGATCCAGGCCATGCTGGTGGCGGTCGGCTCTCTGGTGGTGGGCATGTTCTTCACCGTGTGGACGATTCAACGCGGGCAGGACCTCGCGGTCCTCAAGGCGATCGGCGCGTCCACCGGCTACCTGATCCGGGACGCGCTCGGGCAGGCACTCGCGGTCCTCACTCTGGGCACCGCCCTCGGCACGGCCGCCGCCGTCGGTTTGGGATCCCTTGCCGCCCAGTCCGTTCCATTCAGCCTGACGGTGGCCGGCGTCGCGCTCCCCTTCGTCGCCCTGATCGCACTCGGCATGGTCGGCGCCGCTGCCGCCCTCACCCGGATCGTCACCGTCGATCCACTCACCGCGCTCAGCGCGGCCCGCTGACACCCGCGCCTCACTCGGAGAACCAGGAGAACAACCATGGGAATCACCCTTCGTGACGTCGTATTGACGTATCCCGACGGCGACGACCGGATCCGAGCACTCGACGACGTCGACTTCGCCGCCGAACGCGGACGCCTGACCGCAGTGACCGGGCCGTCCGGTTCGGGAAAGTCCAGCCTGCTCGCCGTCGCGGGACTGCTCACCACACCCGACTCCGGCCGTGTCGTGCTGGACGGCACCGACCTCACCGGCTCGACCCGCGCCCAGCGGACGGCGCTGCGCCGGGAACGAATCGGATTCGTGTTCCAGCAGTCGAACCTGCTGCCGTCACTGACCGCGACGGAACAACTGCTCGCCATCACCCATCTGCGCGGAGGTCGAATCCGCACCGACCGGGACCGGGCGCGCGGTCTGCTGACCGAACTCGGTCTCGGCACACACCTCGACCGGCGTCCGCACCAACTCTCCGGCGGGCAGCGGCAGCGGGTCGCGATCGCCCGCGGCCTGATGAACGAACCGTCGGTATTGCTGGTCGACGAACCGACGTCCGCGCTCGACGAGGACAGGAGCAGGCAGGTCGTGGCACTGCTCGCCGACCTGGCCCACGACCGCGACGTCGCGGTCGTGATGGTCACCCACGACCTCGGCCAGCTCGACCTCGTCGACGAGGTCCGCGAGATGCACAGCGGCCGAGTCACTTCCGGATCCCGCGTCAACGCATCCGAGTGAACGAAAACGGCGCCCCGTCCCGAAACCGGGACGGGGCGCCGTGACGCGAAACGTTCGCGACTACTGGCCGAACAGGCTGCCCAGGTCGACGCTTCCGCCGCCACCACCGGGGTTGGGCACCGGCTCGTCGGTGACGGTGACCGTCGTCGTGGACTCGGAACCGAGGAAGCCGGGTCCACCGCTGTAGACGGCGCGGACGTCGAAGATTCCGCTGGCGTTGAAGACGTAGCTCTGCTGCGCCAAACCGTTCTTGACGTTCACGGGGTTACCGAGGGGCTCGGCGCCGCTGAAGAACTGCACCGTTCCGGCAGTGGCCGCGGGCGCCACCGTCGCGCGCAGGAACACGTAGACACCCTTCTGCGCCAGGGTCGGGATGTTCAGCGTCAGCGCGGTCGCCACGTCGGTCGCGCCCGGCTCGCTGACCTTGATCGTCTGCGCCGCGGACGTCGATGCGTTGAACCCGGGCGCGCCGTTGAACACGGCGGTGACCACCTTGTCACCGATGACGTTGAAGTTCTGCACCACGCTGGCCTTGCCCGTGGCGGGGTCGACATCGGCGGTGCCGAGGACCGTCGCACCGTTCTTGAAGGTGACGGTTCCGGCGCCCGGAGAGGGCTCGACCTGGGCTTCGAGAACGACGTCCGTGTTGATCAGCGAGGTCGCCGGAACAATGAGCGTCGTCTGCGTGCTCTGGTTGCCCGCTTCGATGGTCACGGTCTGCGCAGCCGAGACGGACTCCAGCGCATACCCGGTGCCGAGGAACTTCGCGGTGATGTCGAACGTGCCTGCGTCGACGTTCGACGGGGTCCAGTCGAAGGTCGCCGCGCCGGTGGCGTTCAGCGTTCCGGTGCCGACCTCGTCCACGCCGCGGTAGAACTTGACCAGGTCACCGGCGCGACCGCCGAGAACGTTCGCGGTCAGCGTGGACTTGATGCCGCCCTTGAGTGCGCCGACGGGCTTGAGTTCGGTGGTGGTGACGTTCTTCGCGATATTGAGGGCGGGGCCCTGTCCGCGGAATTCGCCAGAGGTGGTGCCGCCGTAGGCAACACCGGTGTTCTGGGCGGCCTCACGGACGCAGTTGGCTCCGACGGAGTACTGGAACTCGAAGGTCTGGGTGGCAGTGGCGTCCCAGGAACCCGCCACACGGACGAGACCCGCGCCGATGCTGGACACCGGGACGGGCAGGCCGTTCACCTTTGCGGTGTTCTGCAGGTACGTCAGGCAGGTGGGTCGGACGTCCTCGACCCAGCTGACGGTGCTGCCTGCACCGGTGATCGTGGTGGTGGCGGTGAGGACCTCGCCCTCGTTGGGCGTCACGTTGCTCACCGTGCGGGTGAGCGCGTCGCCACCGTTGGCCCACGAGATGGTTCCCGGTGCGGCCGACGCGACGCCGGTGGACACCACCGCCACGAACCCCGCGGCAACCCCGACCGCGCTCGCAAGGGCGACCGCCCTGCGTCCAGACATCCCCGACATGCAATTCCTTCCGAATGCGGCCCCCACGACAGGCCCCAGTGGTGTGGTCTCGAACCGCCGATAGAGGCGGATCGGATTGAGATCGGGGTGCAGTAGATCACGGTTCGATCACTTGTAGAGGCGGTTTCGGCGAACTGGTCGAACGTTCGTCCAGACGGCCGGGAACGGTCGGCGCGGGACCGTGTCAGCGCAGAAATTTCGAGAACTGGCGGTTGGCCTGACGCATCACGAACTCGTAGGGCCACGCGAACTTCCGCGCCCACCAGTATCCGAACCGGATGTCCGGCGAGGTGTAGACGAGGAACCGCTTCTTCTCGATTCCCCGCACGATGCACTGCGCGACCTTCTCCGGGGTCACGGCACGCCGCTCGAACAGGTGAACGGCCTTCTGGACCTTCGGATCGTTCCGGTCGACACCGGCGATCTCGACCGTCCCGACCAACGGAGTCTGGACCGCACCGGGAACCACGAGGGAGACGCCGATCCCGTGCTGCTCCAGGTCGAACCGCAGCACCTCCGACACACCGCGCAGCCCGAACTTGCTCGCGCTGTACGCCGCGTGCCACGGCAGTGCCAACAATCCGGCGGCCGAGGACACATTCACCAGGTGCCCACCCCGGCCCGCGCGAACCATGGGCGGTACGAAGTTCTCGATGACGTGGATCGGACCCATCAGGTTGACGTCGACCATCGACTTCCAGTGCCGGTGCTCGAGATTCTCGACAGTCCCCCACGCGGAGATCCCGGCGACGTTCATCACGACGTCGAGTGAACCGTGCTCGCCGTGGACCTGCACCGCCCACTCGGTGACGGCGTCGTAGTCGGCGATGTCGAGGGCACGAGATTCCGCAATGTCACCGCCGCGCGCGGTGATCGTCGCGACGGTCTCGGCAAGGCCCACTTCGTTGATGTCGGTGAGAAACAGTTGCGCGCCCTCGGCCGCGCACGCCAGCGCGGTCGCGCGGCCGATTCCACTTCCGGCACCGGTGATCAGACACTTCTTGCCGCCGAGATTCCTCACGAGACCCCCTGCCGTCCGTACGCGGGTGCGCACTCGATTCACGGCGGGAGTCTACGGCGGCGGCGGTGACGCGACCGCCCACCAGCGCACGGCGAGCCGATCCAGATCGCCGTCGCCTCGGTCGCGCGCGACCTACAGTCGCGTGGCCATCTCGTCCTGGTAGCCGCGGATGGTTCGCTCGATCTCCTCGGCCGCGGCCGCATCCTCGTGGCCACGGGCGTAGTCGGCGCGCTCCCGCAACTTCCGGATCGCCCTGCGCAACTCGTCATCCGACATTCTGTGATCCATATCACTCAGTGTGCTCCGTTTCTGGCGCACGGCCAACCGCCCAGAATGCCGGACGCCGCGGGGCTATCCTGGTAGGTGACGTGGGTCACATCGCTGCCCTGGGTGGCCCCGGCCCGCCAGTCAAGGAGGATCCACGATGAGCCTCGACACCCTCTGCGCCGCATTCCAGGACACCGTCGCCCGCCATCCCGACAAGATCGCGCTGCGCACCCCCGACGACAGCGTCGAGATCACCTGGCGGGAGTACTCGCAACGGGTCCGTGCCATCGCCGCCGGCCTCGTGGGGCTGGGTGTGCGTCAGGGCGACACGGTCGGGCTGATGCTCACCAATCGACCCGAGTTCCACCTCGTCGACACCGCGACGCTGCACGCGGGGGCCACCCCGTTCTCGGTGTACAACACCCTCGCTGCCGAACAACTTCGCCACGTACTGAACAACGCCGGCAACCGGGTCATGGTGTGCGAAAGCCAATATCTCCCGGTGATCGAGCAGGCGGTTCCCGGGACCGCGGTCGAGCACATCGTCTGCGTCGACGGCGCAGCCGACGGAACCATCGGCCTCGCCGATGTCGAATCGAATCCCGACCCGGAATTCGACTTCGATGCGAGCTGGAGAGCTGTCCGTCCCGACGACCTGATCACCATCATCTACACATCCGGGACCACGGGACCGTCGAAGGGTGTCGAACTGACCCATGCGAACATCGCTTCGTTCCGTGATGCGGTCGCCGACATCACCCACCCGAGCCCCGACGACCGGATCGTGTCTTACCTACCCGACGCGCACATCGCGAACCGCTGTGTCTGCCATTACAATTCGATCCTCTTCGCCACAGAACTCACCACGCTCGCCGACATGAAGCAAGCCACGACCGTGCTACCGCAGGTTCGTCCAACGGTGTTCTTCGCGGTCCCGCAGGTCTGGTACAAGGTCAAGGCCGGAGTCGAAGCGGCCATCGACGCCGAGACCGGAGCCAAGAAGAAGCTCGCGCAGTGGGCCGTCGACGTCGGCATGCGCGTCGCACGAATGCGCTCGGCGGGCGTCCCCGTCCCCCATCGGCTGGAACTGCAACACGCGGCCGCGGATCGGCTCGTACTCTCCTCGATCCGCCGCAAACTCGGGATGGACGAGGTCCGTCTCGCGGCCACCGCCGCCGCCCCGATGTCGCCCGATGTACTGACCTTCATCCTGGGCCTGGGCATACCCTGTTGCGAAGCGTGGGGACTCTCCGAGACCACGGCCCTGACCACGATGAACCGGCCGGGGGCGATCCGAATCGGCACCGTGGGTGAGCCGGTGACCGGCGTGACACTGAAACTCGCCGACGACGGGGAACTCCTGGTCTCCGGTCCCGGCGTCATGCGGGGATACCGCGGCGAACCGGAGAAGACCGCCGAGGCGCTCGACGCCGACGGCTGGCTGCACACCGGCGACGTCGCGACCATCGACGCCGACGGCTACGTGACGATCGTCGACCGCAAGAAGGAACTGATCGTCACCACGGGCGGCAAGAACATCTCGCCGGCGGCCATCGAGGACGCACTGCACGCGGCGAGCCCGCTGATCGCGGGTGCCGTCGCGATCGGAGACGCCCGCCCCTACGTGACGGCGCTCCTCACCCTCGATCCGGACGTCGCGGCAGCCTTCGCGGGATCCGGCCGCTCCCCGAGTGAACTCGCGGACAGCCCCGAGGTGCGAGCGGAGATCGATCGCGCCGTCGCCGCCGCGAACAGCCAGCTGTCACACGTCGAACAGGTCAAGAAGTTCGCGCTGCTCCCCGACGTCTGGGAACCCGGCGGCGAGGAGTTCACGCCGACGTTGAAACTGCGCCGCAAGCCGATCGCGGACAAGTACGCACGGCAGATCGAGGACCTGTACGCGGGCTGACGACACCCACTTCCGGAAACGACGGATCCCCGTCACCGCATGCGGTGACGGGGATCCGTTGACAGGGTCTAGCTGGAGCCGAACAGCGAGCTGCCGTTGCCGCCGTCACCGCCGCCGGGGGCGGCCATGACCTGGACGGACTCCGAGTCGGCGGACGCGTTCACGTTGCCCGCGCCCGAGTACTCGGCCTTGATGACGCGCTGACCGGCAGTCGCCGGAGTCCACGCGAGGCCGGCATTGCCGTTGGCATCCACCTGGGCGGTACCGATGACCGTGTCACCGTCCTTGAACGTGACCGAGCCACCCGCGTTTCCGGGCGAAACCTGAGCCGAGAGCATGTTCGATGCGCCGACCGTCGGGTTGCCACCGATGGCGAGCGCCGTGGTCGACGAGACGTTGCCGGCCGCCGCCTCGGCCACCGTGATGGTCGCGTTCGCCGTCGAAGCGGTCACACCGGCCCGGCCGGAGAAGGCCGCGCTGATCGCGTGGGCGCCCGACGTGGACGGCACCCAGGTGTAGGTGGCCTCACCGTTCGCAGGGACCGGAACCTCGGCGAGCACCGCGGCACCGTCCTTGAACGTGACCGTGCCGCCGGCACCGGCCGGGGAGACCGTCGCCTTCAGCACCGAGGGCCGTCCGACCTGCGCATTGCCGACCGGTGCGAGCACGGTGGACGAGTTGGCGTCCGCGTCGGTGATCTGCACGGTCTGCACACCCGACTCGGAGGCGTTCGCCTTCGGCGTGGCGGGGAACTTCGCGACGAGAGTGTGCGAGCCGCGGTTGCCCGGGGTCCACGAGTAGGTCGCGACACCGTTGTTCAGCGTGCCCGAACCGATCTTGGTGCCACCGTCGTAGAAGTCGACGGTGTCACCGTTGGCGCCGCCGGTGACGGTGGCCGACAGGGTCACGGCCTGCCCGACCTGAGCACCCGTCACCGAGGCGAGGGTGGTGGTCGAGGCGTTCTTGCCGACCGTGATCGCGGGTCCCTTGTTGTCGTAGGTTCCCGAGCCGAGCGAGCCGCTGTAGTGCATGCCCGACTGCAGCGCAGTGTCCCGAGCGCAATCCGGCCCGACCTTGTAGGAGAACTCGAACGTGTGGGACTTCGGGTCGATGTTCGGGTACACCGTCCAGCTGCCGGCGACCTTCGCGAAGTCCGCCCCCTGGCTGTCCAGACCACGCGGCGAGCCGTCGACCTTCGCGGACCCCTCGACGTACGTCAGGCAGGGCGCATGCACGTCCTTGACGCCGTAGAGAATCTCGAGCACGGTCCATTCCTTGCGCTCGAACTTCGTCGAGACCGTGATCACGTCACCCTCGGCCGGCGTCGTGTTGCTCACTGTCCGGGTGAAGTGACTGCTCCCGTCCCACCAGTCGACCGACGCGGGCGCCGCACCCGCAACTCCTGCGCCGGCCACGACGGCGAAACCCGCCGCCACCGCGAAGGCGCTCACTCCGCCGACCATCCGGCGAATGTTGTTGTCTGCCATTGATTTCCTCTCCACTGAAACGTGCGTGTTCGTGATCAGGAACCGAAAATGTTGTCCAGCGACCCGGTGCTGCCCTCACCCGGGTTGACGGGGGGATCCGTGACCAGCACCGTCGACACCGTGGACGTCGAGCCGAGGTGGCCGGGGGCACCGCTGTAGACCGCGGTGATCTCCCGACTGCCGGACACGGCCACGACCCACGACCGGGTGGCCGTGCCACCGGTCACCGCGACGGGAAGACCGATGCGGTTGGCGCCGTCGAAGAACTGCACCGTGCCACCGGCGGGCGTCGGAGAGACGGTCGCGGTGAGGGTCACGGAGGCGCCCCGCACAGCGCCCGCAGGCGCGTCGAGTGCCGTCGTGGTCGCGACGTCGGTCGGATCAGGATCGGTGACGCTCACCGACGCGGACTGCGCGGCCGAGGACGAGAACCCGGTGCCGCCCGAGAACCGAGCCTCGACCGACGCGGTACCTGCGGATGCGAACGTGTGCGTGAGGTCGGCGACACCGTCGACGACGTTGACGGGCGCGAGCACCTGACCGTCGACCGTGAACTCCACAGTTCCGACGGAACCGATCGACGCGAGGTCCGGTCCGGCGACGGACGCGAACAGGTGGACGGCCTCGCCGGTCCGTGCGGCCGCCGGGACGGTCAGCGTCGTGGTGGTCGCCTTGTCAGGGGCAACAACGGTCGACACCGTCAGCGTCCGAGCCTCCGACACCGACGCCACGAACCCGGGAGCACCCGAGTACACCGCGGTCAGCTCGTGCGCACCCACCGCCAGCGTCCGATTGATCGACGCCGAACCGTTCGTCAC
>NZ_SCOY01000027.1:0-63648 GCF_005503035.1 Rhodococcus sp. Q | reverse complement strand
ATGTGGATGCTGGGTTGAATCATTTGGTGTTTCATGCGCCGGGTCATGATCAGCGGCGTTTTCTGGAGTTGTTCGAGCGGGATTTGGCGCCGCGGCTGCGCGCACTCGCCTGACAGGGACCTGGCCCCGGATCCGCAGAGGGATGAGATCCGGGGCCAGGAGTCGGGGGTGGTTGTCAGGCAACCAGTTTGGCCTTCAGCTTCGCGATCGTCGCCGCGTCGAGGCCGAGGCCCTCGGACAGGTACTTGTCGACCGTGCCGTAGTCCGCGGTGATCTGGTCGAGACCGGCCTGCAGGTAGCTGGCGTCGACACCGAGGATCGGGGTCAGGTTGGTCGCGGCCTGGGCGCCGAGCGCGCCGGTGATCTGCTGGAGGATCTTCTGGTTGGTCTCCTCGAGGTAGGTGTTGCTCAGCAGGTAGTCGTCCATGATGGTCTGCTGCGGCAGCCCGGCGAGCGACTGCAGAAGCATTGCCGTCCAACCGGTGCGGTCCTTGCCAGAGGTGCAGTGGAACAGCTGGGCTCCGTCGTTGTTCGCGATGTCGGTCAGGACCGTGGCGAACTGGGTCCGCTTGGCGGCATCGGTGACGAAGGACTTGTTGGTGTCCACCAGGAACTGGGCGGCCTGCTCCGGTGAGGTGATCGTCTGTGCCAGCTGGATCAGATTCGAGAACTCGATCGGCACGTTCTTGTACACCGCGTCGGCGGGGAGCTTGTCCTGGCCGCCGATGAGCGGGTTGGTGATCTCGGACTGGCCGCGCATGTCGTACGCGTCGGCGACACCCAGGGCGGTGAGCGTGGCCAGGTCTGCATCGGAGGTCTTGGTCGGTGCGTCGGACCGGTAGATCACGCCGCGATTGAGGTGGTGTCCGTTCGCGGCCTTGTAGCCGGCGCCGGTGTTGCCCGCGACGTCGCGGAAGTTGGCGACGGAGGCGAGACGCGGAGTGTCGGCAAGGTTTTCGGGGCCGAGCGACCCCGTGTCGAGGGACCCGGTGTCGAGGGCGCCCAGAGGGCCGAGGGAGTCGAGGTCGAGTGCGCCCGCCGCAGTCGGCGCGGACATCAGAAGTCCACCCGCGAGCAGTGCCGCGGCAAGGGTTTTCGTCGAGCGTCGTGACATGGTCGAACCTTTCTGTCGGTGGAGCCTTGGTGGAGCCTTTCTGTTGGTGGTGGAGCGGGTTCAGGGCGCGACGTCGGACAGTCCGGTGAAGCCGTAACGGCGGTGCGGACCGATGACGCCGATCTCGAACAATCCTGCGCCGGTGTGTTTTTCACCTCCTTCGATCAAGGTGAAACGCGCGAGGTTGTCGACGGGGCAGAGGATCTTCTTCCACGATTCGATCTCGGAGACCTTCTCGCGCAGACCCTGGACGACGAGGTCGCCCTGCCACATGCCGTGCCGCCAGTCCTGCTCGAGGCCGTACCCCGTGCCCACGCCCAGGTAATGCGGCAGCACCGGTTCGCAAGTGACGGTGACGATCTCGTCGGGTCCGCCGGGCTCGCCGGGGCGACGGAACCGCAATGTCGACGTGGCCACTTCGCGGGTGCCCGGGACGAAGCGCAGTTCGTGCTCGGGTCGTCCGAGCCACTGCGGCTCGCGAGTCCGGTCCGCCCACACGCGGGTGGCGTCCTCGACGATGCGCCTGCCCTCCGTGTCCTCCTGGATGACGGTGATCACGGAGAAGTCGTCGAATTGCATGATCGCGTAGATCCAGAAGAAGTTCTGTGTTTCCGCGATGGACGGATCCGCCCGTCGCCCAGGTGGTTCCGGTTCGCCGACGGGACGGACTCCCCACGACCGATCGCGGTTGCCGCGCCACCGGTCCGCGGTGACGTCGTGGGCGGTGCCGTCGACGGAGAGCGTCCCCTGCCACGACCCGGTCTGCACGAACCGCTGGGTGTCGAAGGTGACCCGCTCGAGTTGCCGGTGGAAGTGCCGGGCTTCGAGATTCGCCGGGACATCGGAGGTGAACGTCAGGTCGAAGGACAGATCGGGTGCCTGCGCGCTCGGGTCGAGTACGACCCGAAGGCGGTGCAAGCCCTCGAGCACCTCGATTCGCAGCGGCCCGACGGACAGGTCCATCCGGTCCTCGCCGAGGGCTCGCGATGCCCGGAAGACGATGTGGTCGTCGCCGCGGCGCAGCACCGCGAACCCGTCGCACACACCGAGGTTCGGGTACTGACCCAGGCCGACGATCAGGAACAGTGGTTCGGTGTCGCCGTCGACACCGGGGTGGCAGTTGAAGTAGTAGCGGTCGTAGAAGTTGCGGTCCGAGGTGCCGACGTGACGGATCGTCTCGGCGATCTGGTGGACGGGGTAGTCGTCGAGGGGGGAAAGGCTCACGGCTGCACTCCGATTCCCGGCCAGTACGTGCCGTCGAGCATCGCGGTCAACGTGGCGCGGTGCAGGATCATGTCGTCCGGGTCGGCCGGGGCGGGCGCCTGCCCGAACGCGATCGTCCGGGTCTGTACCCGGAACATCACGATCGCGTGCCGTAGCGCGGCGTACAGGGTGTGGAATTCGAGGTCCCGCGCGTGGTGGCCGGTGCGGTCGAGGTAGTGGGCGGTGACATCCGCCGGGCGCAGGAGGTCGGGCAGGCCGGGCAGGCCGGCGAGTGCGGCCAGATCGTCGAAGAAGCGGTGCAGGTAGATCATCCAGCCGAGGTCGAGTTCGCGTGGACCGAGAGCGGCCATCTCCCAGTCGAGTACAGCGACCGGCTCGAAGTCGCGGTACATGATGTTGCCGATCCGCGAGTCGCCCCAGCACAGCACCGCGGGCCCGGCCGGCTCCGGCATGTTCGTCTCGACCCAGTCGAGAGCCCGCTCGATCAGCGGCGAGCGTGGGCCGTCCGCGGTCGCCCAGCGGTAGTAGTCCCGCTGGTCCCGGATGTGCGCGCGCAATGCGGCGGCAGCGGTCAGTGGAGCGTCGGGGTCGTGACCGGCGGGGCGCAGCAGCGCGAAGCGGTCATCCGGAGCATCGATCGTGTGCAGGTCCGCGAGCACCCGGACCGAGGCGTCCTGCAGCCGGCGGCGGGCCTCGGGCGGCGCCTCGGAGAGCCATGAACCGAACGTGTAGGGCATGACGTCCGGCGGGACGTCACCGTCGAGTCGCCCCATGACGAAGAACGCGCCGCCGAGCGGCTCGGGGGAGGACTCGGACCAGTAGACGGCCGGGACGGGGACGGGCGAGTGCGCCGCAACCGTCCTCATCACCCGGTACTGCCGGTCCAGGTCGTAGATGGGGAAGAGGGGGACCGCGGAGTCGGCGGGCGCGATCCGGGCGACGAGTCGGTGCTCGGCGCGGATGCCCAATTCCGTCCAGACGGCGTTGAAAAGGATTGTCTCGTTCGACATCCCGTTCGCCGCGGGTACCTCGACCGAGGTGACCTCGGGTGTGGCGTCGGCGTGGAGGACGGACTCGAGCCAGTCCCGTAGCCGGATGCGCAGGTGCTCCGGATCCTTTCGTGATTCGCCTGGGCGGGCGAGCTGGGCGAAGTCCGGGTCGGCCGGTTGAGCCGAGTCCGGGCCGGACAGTTGAGCCGAGTCCGGGCCGGACGGCGGGGCCGAGGTGTCGGGGGTCATGACCACTCCTGGTAGGTGGTGCGCGCTGTTCGTGGGGTTGCCGCTCTGCGACAAGACCGATGCGGTGCAAAGCCGCTACAGACTGTGGGGCAAAGCCGTTACAGACTGTAATGACTAGAACCGTGACAGAATGTAACGGCACTAACGGCACGGCGTACGAGGTTTTGCGAAAATGTCACAGGAACAGGTGTCGAAGCACCGACTCGGGCCACAGCGCGACCCGGCGATCGACACGGCGGTGCTCGACGCCGCACGGCAACTGCTCGTCGAGCGGGGCTACCGCGGCACCTCCATCGACGCGATCGCGACCCGGGCGGGTGTCGGTCGTCCCGCGATCTACCGGCGGTGGCCGTCGAAGGCCCACATCGTCAACGATGCGGTCTACCCGGTGCTCGACACCGACCGTGACGCGGACATCGACGCCGAGCTCGGCACCAACGGGGTGATGCCCGACCAGGTTCGCGACCTGGTGTACGGGGCGATGGCACTGTTCTCGAACCCCGCGACCAGGGCGGCGGTTCCAGGTCTGATGGGCGAATTGCGCACGGACGAGGCACTCCGAGACGTGCTCGTCGTCCGCCAGCTGGCCGGGGTCCGCGACGAACTGCGCAGGCGGCTCGACGCCGCTGTCGACGCCGGGGAGATCCGTCGCGGCGTGGACGCCGACGTGCTCCTCGACATCCTCGGCGGCGCAGCCATCTTCGCGTCGTGCATCCGTGAGGTGTCGGACATCGAGAACGTCGCCGCGGCTCTCACCGACATCGTCCTGAACGGCATCCTGCCGACCGCCGCAGGTGACGGGGCCGCCGAATATTCGTGACGCTAGGCTTTCGTCACATGGAACCCACCGACGACGTCATCGAATCCGCCCGCCGCATCGGCATCGTGTTCGGGGCGATGCCGCAGGTGGTGCGGTACCGGGCGGCTGTCGACGAGGACGCCGACGGCGAGGAGCCGGACGAGGTGTCGATCGCGATCGGCGACGGGTGCCCGGGTCCCGGCTACGCCTCGTACGCGACGCTCGACCTGTCTCGCTACCCGACGAACGTCACCACCGATGACGGCCGACCCATCCGTACCGAACTCGTCACCGTCGGCCGCGCCGACCATCGGGCACTGGCCGACGTCCTCGCGCAGTGCGCGTTCGCACTTGCGTCCGGGTCGTTCCACGTCACCCCGAACGCGATCGTCCCCAACGCCGTGCACGAGGCCGACCCGGGGCGCACCACCAAGCACCTGCTGCTGGTCGTTCCGTTCATCTGGCCGGACCTGGAAATCCTCGTCGACCGAGAAGAGGACGTCACCACCTGGCTGCAGGCCGTGCCGATCACCGATGCCGAACTCGAATTCGCCTCCCGAGAGGGCCCCGACGCGCTGTTCTCGCGGCTCGAGGAGGCCGCGGCCGACGTGTCGGAGATCGATCGGCCGTCGGTGGTCTGACGCCTGCTCGGGGCGCCACAAACTCGAACGGGCTGCCGACCCGGCCCGGATGGGCATAGGATTCTGTCCATGGATCGGCCGTGGCCGCTGATTCAGCGGCAGCACGAGTTCGACGCGCTCACCTCCGCCCTGACGTCTGCCACCGGCGCGTGCGGAGTGGTCCTCACCGGCGATGCCGGCGTCGGCAAGACCACCCTCGCCCGGGTTGCCACCCAGTCGATACCCGGGGAAGTCCGCTGGGTCGCGGGCACCGAGTCCGCACGCAGCATCCCGCTCGGGGTGTTCGCCCACCTCGTCGGCTCCTCGACCGCGCGCGACCCCGTTGCGTTCATGGCCGCGGCACGCGAAGCCCTCCTCGGAACGTCCGAGCAGGTGGTGATCGGCGTCGACGACGCCCACCTGCTCGACCAACTCTCCGCGACGTTCCTCCACCAGTTGGCGATCGACCGGGTCGCGCACATCGTCGCGACCGTCCGCAGTGGCGAGTCCACCCCGGACGCCGTCACGTCTCTGTGGAAGGACGGGCACCTGAGACGGCTCGAACTGCGACCGTTCACTCGCGACCAGAGCGTGACGTTCATCGAATCGGTGCTCGGCGCGCCGCTGGAAGGTCTGAGCGCGAAGCTGATGTGGGAGGCGTCGGGCGGCAACGCCCTGTTCCTGCACCACCTCGTCGAGGGAGCCCTCGAAGCGGGGACACTGCGCGAGCGGAGCGGGGTGTGGCAGTTGCGCGGCCGTGCGGCGATCACCTCGGAGCTGGCGTCCCTTCTGGAGGACCGCATCGAGCACCTGCCGGACGACGTGATCCGGGTACTGGAACTGCTCACCTTCTGCCAGCCCCTCGCACTCGGCACGCTCGACGGTCTCGTCGGGGAGGCGGCGGTCGAGGATGCCGAGCAGCGCGGACTGGTGCAGATCGTCGAGGACGGACCGAAGATCGAGGTGCGGTTCAGCCACCCCATGTTCAGTGAAGTGGTCCGGCGCCGGGTCGGACGCGCCGCGGCACGTCGGCTGCGCGGCAACCTCGTCGAGGCACTCCGGGCGAATCCCCCTGCCACGCCCAGTGACCGGATCAGGCTGGCGGAACTGGCCCTCGACAGCGACCAGACGCCCGACGTCGACCTGCTCGTGACCGCCGCGAAGGACGCGATCGCCTTCGCGAACGTGCCGCTCGGCGAACGGCTTGCCCAGGCCGCGGTCGACAGGGACGGCGGATTCCGCGCGGCGAACCTCCTGGCCCGATCGCAGCTGTGGCAGGGACGTCCCGCGGACGCGGATGCCGCGCTTCGGAGATTCGACCCCGACGAGCTGGACGAGCGGCAACTGGTGCGATGGGGCGCTACCCGCGTCGCGAACCTGTTCTGGGCTGCCGGCGATGCCGACGCGGCGCACGTGGTCCTCGACCAGGTCCAGCAGCGGGTCGAGGACCCGATCGCCGTCGCGGCGATGCGCGGTGTCGGCGCCACCTGCACCGTGTTCGAGAACCGCCTCGACGAGGGGCTCGCCGAAGCGGAAGCCGTTCTCGCGGAGTCCGGTACCGGTCCGTGGGTCGAGGAGTGGGGGATCTTCGCGGCGGCGTTGGCGCTGGCTGTCGGTGGGCACGGGAACCGGGCGGCGGAGCTCGCGGCCCGAGGCGATGCGGTGCGGACCAAGGTCGACGGTCTGACCCGCTATCCGGCCGCTATGGGGCCGGTGCTCGCGCTGGTGCTGACCGGTGAACTCGACGCGGCCCGACAGCGCGCGCAGCGGTACCTCGACGAGGCCGCCGCGACCGGGCAGTACCTCAGCTGGGGGCAGGCGAACATTCTGTACGCACCGGTCGACATCGCGAGCGGGCGCTTCGCGGATGCGGCGCGGCGGCTGGAGCAGGCGATGGCGGCCCTGGCCGTCGGAGACACCGGCTCCGCGCTCGCCTGGACCTTTCCCGCTTATTCGTATCTCGCGCAGGCCTATTCGGTGCTCGGCCGGGTTTCGGACGCGACCGCGATCCTCGCCGCCGGACAGGAGCGATTCGGCAGGCACGTCGCGGTCTTCGGCCCGTACTTCGAGATCGGCAAGGCCTGGGTGGCGGCCGGGAAGGGTGAGACGTCCCGCGCCATCTCCGCGGCGCACACGGCCGCCGACGCCGCACGCGAGTCGGGTCAGTTCGCCGTCGAGGCAGTGGCACTGCACCTCGCGACCAGGCTCGGGGACGCGACGACCGCGCCCCGGCTCGCGGAACTCGCCGCCATGTGTGACGGCGTTCTCGTCCCCCTCGCCGCCGCGCAGGCGGCCGCGTTCGAATCCGGTGACGGCGACGAACTGGCGAGGATCGCCGGTGAATTCGAGAGAGGCGGTGCGCTCCTCGACGCCGCCGATGCGGCCGCGCAGGCTGCTGTCGCCTACTCGAACGCCGACCGCAGACGCGACTCGCTGGACGCCGCGGCGACCGCGAACTCCCTTGCGCAGAGGGCGGACCACGCCTCGACGCCCGCGATTCTCGAGGCAGCTCGGCCGCTGCCGCTGACCAGCCGCGAGCGGGAGATCGCCTCGATGGTCGCGGTCGGGCTGTCGAACCGGGAGATCGCCGATCGCCTGGTCGTGTCCGTGCGCACCGTCGAGGGGCACATCTACCGTGCCTGCACGAAGCTCGACGCCGCCGACCGCAACGGTCTGGCGGACTCGCTCCGGACCCGCCGGTGACGTCACGTCCTACCGAGGTCACCTGACGGGAGGACGTGGACGATCCGGAAGCGGAATCCGCATCGGCGGCTGAATCTCCTGCCGCACAGGGTATTTTGCGGTTCGGTGCAGTAGCCGTTCGCCGTCGACGGTGGACAGGGACACGGTCAACTTCCCGGCCGCGCAGTCGACGGCGACGATCGCACCGCCTCGCACCGCGAGGGACGTCTCGCACATCTCGAACGTGACCACGAGGTCGAACGGGACCCGCGCGACGTCGTTGCCGTCGACGAGCACCACCACCTCGGGGCGATGCCGAGAGGTGACGCGGTACGGCTCCACCAGGGACACCACGACCTCACGCCCCGGTGCGGACAGCGTGTCGCGCGCCGCACGGGTCAGGGCCTGGAATCGGGTGACACCGGACAGCAACAGGGGACAGGGTGCCTCGTCGAGGAAGCGCAGCGCAGTCGTCAGGATCCGGCTGTCGATCAGACGCAGTGCCGACCTCGTGACCGTGCCCGGTCCCGTCACCCTCGCGGGCGTCAGGCCCTGCGCCGGGACGTTCGGCTTCATGCGGGTGGTGAGGACGGTGTCGGGGTCGTCCCCGAACACGGCGGCCCGCAGGCTTGTTCGCGTCGTGCCGGAACTCCTCACGCCGTCAGTTGTCGTCACGCTGTCGGTAGTCATCGCGCTTCACCTCCAGGAACTGGTATCCGGTGTCGGATCGGGCGTCGAGCCCGATCGAACGGCTGCCTGCGTCGCCGGTCGGCGATTCGACCGTGACCGTTGGCGGCGACGGATGCGGAACGGTCTCGACCCGTGCGAGCAGTCGGTTCCGGGTCCGACGCTTGCGGTCGAGAAGACCGACGCCCGCCACCGCCATGGCCGCGAATCCCGCGGCGGCGACGAGGGACGTCGAGGGATCGGAGTCGGGTTCCTCCGCGAGGGAGTCCGAATCGGTGGTGTCGGGGTCGGTTGTTCCGGGGTCGATGGAGCCGCTGCGGGTTCCGCCACCCACATGGGTGCCGACGTTCGTCCCGGGCCTGGCCGGGTCGACCTTCCCGCCCGCCGACACGACGGTGAACGTCGCGTCGACCGGATCGACCGTGACACGTGCCTGCCTGCATTCGAGCCGGACGGTCCGTTGGCCCGCCGCGGTCCCGTCCGGAACGGTGAACGTCGAGTGGGGAGCGGAACCGTACATGTCGAACGTTCCGACGTCGGTACCGTCGAACAGGACCGTCCACAGGGGTTCGCAGTCGGGAAGTCCGCTCGCGGACACAGCCACGTCGCTACCCGGCCTGCCCTCGGTCGGATCGAGTGAGAGCAGCGGTGAGTTCTTCTGTTCCGAGACGACGGTGAGCTGCGCTGATCCGCCGCAGGTCGTCGACACCTCGTAGGTGTCGGGTTCGAGTTCGGGCACGACGAAAGCGGCGGTGAACTCGTACAGTCCAACGAAGGCCGAGTCGAGGGAAATCTGTCTCTCGCCGAGTTGCAGACCCCGTGACGCTGTGAGCCTCTCGTCGCGACTGGGGCAGTACGCGGACAGCGATACCCGCGTCCCCGGCGTTCCCTCGTTCGGGTCGAGCACGAGCGTGGCGGGCCCGCAGCATGACTCGGATTCGGATTTGGATTCGGGCTCCGGCTCGGGCTCGGTTTCGCGGTTGGACTCGGGCTCGGTTTCGCGGTCGGACTCGGACTCGTTGGTGCCGTCATCCGGAGGCTGCGCGAGGGCAACGGCGTGGACGCCGCCATCGGGCAGCCCGGGTGCGGCGGCCGCGATCGCGCCCGGGACCGCCAGGAGCAAAGTGAACGCTCCCGCCCACAGTCCGATCCGCCATGATTTGGTTCGCATTGTCGATCACCCCGAATGACCGTCCCGACCGGGTGTGAACGGTTGTCCGTTCAGAAGGTTCACAGATCGGGCTACGTCGACAACCTTGCCGAACGTGTTCGGGGCAGGCACGCGTAGTCGACTACTCGAGTCGGCCGGCCGGGCAGTGGTTGCGGGTGTGGCGGGGCCCACTGCGCGGGGCCCGCCGCGGGCGGACGTCGGCACGACCGCACTAGTCTGACGTCATGACAACCGGAGCGTCGGCAGTCTCGAGCATCTACGTCGCCTCGCCTGAGGGGGACACGGGAAAGTCCACGATCGCGCTGGGGCTGCTGCAGATGCTCTGCGGCTCGACGGCGCGGGTGGGGGTGTTCCGGCCGATCGCCCGATCGACCGACGAGCCCGACTACATCCTGGAACTGCTCCTCGAGCACACCACCGTCGATCTCGGCTACGAGCAGTGCATCGGCGTCACCTACGACGACGTCCACACCGACCCCGAACTCGCGATCGCGGACATCGTGGCGCGCTACCACGTGGTCGCGGCGGAATGCGACGCCGTCGTGATCGTCGGCAGCGACTACACCGACGTCGCCAGCCCCAGTGAACTCGAGTTCAACGCGCGGATCGCGGTCAACCTGGACGCCCCGGTGCTGCTGGCACTGCGGGGAGCCCGCCGCACCCCCGACGAGGTGTACCAGCTCGGACAGATGTGCGCCGCGGAGCTGCGATCCCGGCACGCGCATCTCCTCGGGATCGTGGTGAACCGCTGCGAACCGGCCGACCTCGACGCGGTGGCCGTTGCGGTCGCTCCGCTCGGGGTGCCGGTCCGGACCCTTCCGGAGGTGCCGCTGCTGGTGGCGCCGACGGTGGCGGAGCTGCAGCAGGCCATCGGAGGCCAGGTGTACAGCGGGGACGCCGAGCTGCTGCAGCGGGAGGCGTTGGAAGTGATGGTCGGGGGCATGACCGCCGAGCACATTCTCGAGCGGCTCGTCGACGGCATGATCGTGATCGCGCCGGCCGACCGTTCGGACGTCCTGCTCGCCGTCGTCAACGCTCACGAGGCGGAGGGCTTCCCGTCGCTCGCCGGGATCATCATGAACGGTGGCCTGCTTCCGCATCCGGCGATCGCGAAGCTGATGGCGGGCCTGCGTCCGAGCCTGCCGATCCTCACCACCGACCTCGGCACCTTCGACACGGCGTCCGCGGCGTCGAAGATCCGAGGAAGGGTCGCGGTCGGATCGCAGCGCAAGGTGGACACCGCGCTGAGCCTGATGGAGCAGCGGGTCGAATCCGCGGATCTGCTCGCCTGGCTGCAGGTCGAGCGGCCCGAGGTGGTCACCCCGCAGATGTTCGAGTACCAGCTGATCGAGCGGGCACGGGCCGACCGCAAGCACATCGTGCTCCCCGAGGGTGACGACGACCGCGTTCTGCGAGCTGCGGGACGGCTGCTGCAGCGGAAGGTGGCCGACCTGACCATCCTCGGAGACGAGGCGGCGGTCCGGCGCCGCGCCGCCGAACTCGGCGTGGACCTCGATGACGCGGCCGTGCTCGATCCGTTCGACTGCGAGCACTCCGAGCGGTTCGCGGTCGAGTACACCCAGCTCCGTGCGCACAAGGGCATGACGGTCGAGCGGGCCCGCGAGGTGATGGCGGACGTCTCCTATTTCGGAACGATGATGGTGCACATGGGAATCGCCGACGGCATGGTGTCGGGTGCCGCCCACACGACGGCGCACACGATCAGGCCGTCGTTCGAGATCATCAAGACCGAGCCCGGCGTGGCGACGGTGTCGAGCATCTTCCTGATGTGTCTCGCCGATCGTGTTCTCGCCTATGGTGACTGCGCCGTCGTGCCCGATCCGACCGCCGAGCAACTCGCCGACATCGCGATCTCCTCGGCGGCGACCGCCGCCCGGTTCGGAATCGACCCCCGCATCGCGATGCTCTCGTACTCGACGGGCGACTCCGGCGCGGGCATCGAGGTGGACAAGGTACGGACGGCCACGGCACTCGTTCGCGAACGGCGTCCGGACCTGCTGGTGGAAGGGCCGATTCAGTACGATGCGGCGATCGAGCCGACCGTCGCCGACGCGAAACTGCCCGACTCCCTGGTCGCGGGACGGGCGACGGTGTTCGTGTTTCCGGATCTGAACACCGGCAACAACACGTACAAGGCGGTGCAGCGCAGCGCAGGCGCGATCGCCGTCGGACCGGTCCTGCAGGGACTGAACAAACCCGTCAACGACCTTTCTCGGGGCGCACTCGTCCAGGACATCGTCAACACCGTCGCGATCACCGCGATCCAGGCGCAGGGCATCGCCGAGAAGGAGTGGTAGTCGTGAAAGATTCCGTGCTCGTTGTCAATTCGGGCTCCTCCTCGGTGAAGTACCAGCTCGTCGACCCGGTTACCGGAGTGGCGATCGCGTCGGGCCTGGTCGAGCGAATCGGGGAGCCCGACGGTCGGATCACCCACCATCACGACGGCGTCGACCGCGAGCGCATGGGTCCGATCGGCGACCACGGCGACGGACTGCGTCTGGCGTTCGAGATGTTCGCCGAGGACGGGACGGACCTGACGACCGTGGGCATCGCGGCGGTCGGACATCGTGTCGTGCACGGTGGGGAGGTCTTCTACGAACCGACCGTCATCACCCCCGACGTGCTCGCCGAGATCCGGCGGCTCTCGTCCCTTGCGCCCCTGCACAATCCGGCGAACGTCCTCGGAATCGAGAGCGCGATGGCGGTGCTGCCGAATGTCCCGCACGTCGCGGTGTTCGACACGGCCTTCTTCCACACGCTGCCTGCGAAGGCCCGTACGTATGCCATCGACGCCGAGGTTGCGAAGGCACACGACGTGCGCCGCTACGGCTTTCACGGTACGTCTCACCAGTACGTGTCGGGCCGGGTCGCCGAGTTCCTCGGCCGCGACATCGGCGAGCTGAACCAGATCGTCCTGCACCTCGGGAACGGGGCGTCGGCGTCCGCGATAGCCGGGGGCCGCGCCGTCGACACCTCGATGGGACTGACTCCGCTGGAGGGGCTCGTGATGGGTACCCGCAGCGGTGACATCGATCCCGGACTCGTGATGCACCTGCGGCGCAGTGCCGGACTCGACGTCGACGCCATCGACGACCTCCTCAACCGCAGGTCCGGGCTCAAAGGACTGTGCGGGGTCAACGACTTCCGGGAGCTGCGTCGTCTCATCGACGACGGAGACGCGGACGCGGCGCTGGCCTACGACGTCTACATCCACCGGCTGCGCAAGTACATCGGTGCCTACCTGCTGTCGCTCGGCGGAGTCGACGTCATCACCTTCACCGCCGGTGTCGGCGAGAACTCCGCCCCGGTCCGCGCCGACGCACTCGCAGGTCTGGAGCGGCTCGGCATCGAGATCGACGCCGACCGCAATACCGCCCGCAGTCGTGAAGCCCGTGTCATCTCCACGGACGCGTCCGCGGTGACCGTTCTCGTCGTGCCCACCAACGAGGAACTCGCGATCGCGCAGCAGGCGCTTCGCGCAGGGGCGCCGACTGTGTAGCTCCACACAACAACGGCGCACGGCACCAGGAGTCGCCTACCACCAGGTGCGGGGGCGGACTCGGTTGGCGAGGTCGACGAGTTCGTTGCGGTGCCGCTGGTCGGACGTGTTGCGCGCCAGCGTCCGCAGCGCCGCTTCGGTGCCCGTCCGGAGTCCGTGCTCGGTGAACTCGGCACCGAGAATCGGGCCTGCCGTGAGGTCGGCCGTGTGTCCGGACCGTACCCAGTCCAGCGCCGTTCCCAGGACGACCGCACGCATCTGGGGCACGCGTCCCTCCTCGGGCGGTAGTCGCTCGATGCGACGGGCCGCATCCCGTAGCGCCGCCTCGTCCAGGTTCGCGATCGGAACCCCCGACAGTCGCGTCAACGCCGCCGTCATCTGTGCCGTCGCGAACAGTCGCGACGTCGCCGGGATCTGGTCGAGCGCGAGGACCGCGCCCGCGATGTCGCCACGATCCGCGAGTTGCCGCGACAGCCCGAACGCGGCACTCACCACGCCGCGGTCGGTGCGCCACACGATCCGGTAGTACTTCTCCGCGAAGGCCCGCCACTGTTCGGGATCGTCGGTGTGCCAGTCCTGCAGGATCAGTTCCGCCGTGGCCGCGAGAGCGAGTTTCGGCGCGATCTCCCCGGGCAGCGCGGCGAGGGTCGCGTCGAAGCAGGTCATCGCGGTCTCGTACTCGCCGCCGAGCAGCGCGACCATCCCGCGGTACCAGTCGACACGCCAGTTCCCACCCTTCGGTAGGGCGACCGTGTCGAGGACGTGTCCCGCCGCCTCCGGATCACCGAGATCGAGGAGCGCGCGCGCTTCGGCGAACGCGATCTCCGTGGTGTGTCCCGGGGTCCTCTCGACGCCGATGTCGAGCCCCTTCGTGCGGGCGAGCCGGATGGCGTCGAGGGTCTGCTCAGGTTCCGCATGGGCTGTGGCCGCGATCAGACCCGAACTGGGATCGGTCGGATCGACCAGCGGAACCGACAGTGCCGCAACGATGTCGCGCGCGGAGACCACCTCCTCGTGGCGGCGTCCGTCGGCGTAGACGTCGGTGCCACGCACAGCCCAGTCGGTGCCGAAGACCGTTCGGCCGGGACTGAACACCTCGGACATGCCGGGCCGCTCGTCCCCCGTCTGCTTGGCGAGGACCTCGCGGAGCACGCCCGTCAACTGGCCCGCGGTTGTCGTGGTGTCCGCGAAGCGTCGCTCCGGCTCGCTGTCGGTGGCGCGCAGCAGGAACCGGTACAGCGACTCGTATTCGGCGAGCGTGGGCGCGTCCTCCGGAGCCGGGATCCCCGCGCGATACCGTCCTTTCTCCGAAGGCAGGGTCAGGCACAGTACGGCGAGCGTGCGCCCGACCGTGTAGATGTCACTGGCGACCGTCGGCCCGGTGCGCAGGATCTCGGGAGCCTGGTACCCCGGAGTGCCGTAGAGGTATCCGAAGTCCTCCAGACCCGCGACCGCTCCGAGGTCGATCAGCTTGACCTGGTCGTCGGTGATCATGACGTTCTCGGGCTTGAGATCGTTGTACGCCAGACCGATGGAGTGCAGATGCTCGAGTGCGGGCAGTACCTCGAGCACATAGGCCACGGCCTGCTCGACCGGAAGGCGGTCGCGTTTCGCGCGCGCACGAAGCAGGTCGCGCAGCGAGTGCCCGCCGACGTACTCCATCACGATGAAACCGACAGTGCTGCCGTCGGCTTGCGGGTGCTCGACGAAGTTGTAGATCCTCACGATGCTCGGGTGTTCGACCTCGGCGAGGAACTGCCGTTCCGCCAGTGCGACCGCCTGCGCCTCGGAGTCGCCGGCGTGCAGCAGTCCCTTCAGCACCACCCAGCGGTCACTGACGTTCCGGTCGATCGCCAGGTAGATCCACCCGAGGCCGCCGTGCGCGATGCAGCCCTGCACCTCGTACTGGCCCGCGACGATATCGCCCTTCGCGAGTCGCGGAGTGAAGTCGAACCCGGCGCCACATGTCGGACAGGTTCCCGAGGCGTCCTCGAGTCCGCCGCGGCCAACCGCTGTCCCACATTTCCAGCAGTAGCGTTTGTCCACGACGACGACGGGATTCGCCATCACCACCGTCGCCGGATCAGGACTGGCGACCGCGGGAACCTCGACCAGGCCCGCGCCGATCCGGCGTCGCACCGTGCTCCGGGAGCGTTGCGACCGACTGCGACGCCCCGAGGTGCGGCCCGACTCCGACTCCGACTCCGACGGCGACGTCGGTGCCGCGGCCGGCGCGGTCGGCTTCGCGGCTCGGGTGGCGGACGGGTCGTCGTTCGGGGTCGCGGACGGTTCGTCCTCGGGTTCTCTGTCGGCCACGTCAGTCCTCGTAGTGGGGAGTCGGCGGCGCGGGGGCGGGGCCGAGTGGTGTCAGCCATCGGTCGTGGATGCGCTGCCATGTGCCGTCGGCGCGGATCCGATCGAGGGTGGCGTTCACCTGGCGAACCAGATCGGAGTCGGACTTGTTGACGCCGATCCCGTACGGTTCGACGCTCACCGGCGGCCCCACCAACTCCAGGTTCGGGTCCTGGGCGGCCAAACCCGCGAGGATGGTGTCGTCCGAGGTCACCGCCTCGACCTGGCGTTGCTGCATGACCACCAGGCAGTCCGCCCAGTTCGGCACCGACAGCACCCTGGCGTTCGGCGCGAGCTCCTGCAGACGATGCATGTTCGTCGTCCCCGCGACCGCGCACACCCACCGGTCCGCGAGATCCTGCATTCCCCTGATACCGGAGCCCTTCGACACGAGGACCCGTTGCCCCGCTTCGAAATACACGGTGGAGAACGCCACCTTCTCCCGGCGCTCGCAGTTGATCGTCATCGTCTTGGCGACGATGTCCACCGACCGGTCGACCAGGGACTCGACGCGGTCCGCGGAGGTGAGGATGTGGTACTCGATCCGGTCCGGATCACCGAACAGGTCACGGGCCACCTCGCGGGCGATGTCGACGTCGAAACCCACGATGGACCCCGATGCCGGGTCGCGGAAACTGAACAGGTTGCTGCTGGTGTCGAGCCCGACGATCAGCCGCCCCCGTTCGCGGATGCGATCCACCGCAGGTGTCGGAATCGTGGAACCCGGGGGGAGTGGCCGCAGGCTCGCGGTCGGATCGCCACAGGTGGGTGCCGGTGTCGTCACGGGTGCAGGCGGTGCCATCGTTGCCCCGGACGGGAGTGGGGGCTGCACCAGAAGCGATCCCGGTGCGTCCGGCATGTCGTCGTTCGTGGTCGTGCACCCGGCACACACCGCCGCCGCCGCGATCATCGCGGCGATGAGCCGGCGCGTGGAAGCGGTCGCGACCAGCCGGCGCGTGGAAGCGGTCGCGACCAGCCGGCGCGTGGAAGCGGTCGCGACCAGCCGGCGCGCGATCACTGGTACTCCCGCAGTCGGGGCCACAGACCCGCCGCGATGCCCGCGACGGCGAGTGCCGCCAAGGCGATCGTCCCCGTTGCCAGTCCCGTCAAGGTGTCCACCGCGCGCGCGACCCCGGACCGCAGTTCCGACCGGGTCTCGTCGATCGCATGCGTGAGATAGGCGTCAGCTGTTGCGTACTGGATTGCCGACCCACCGGCAGGCCCGACAGCGACCGAGACGGCTCCGTCCCAGTCGCCGCGGTCGAGCAGCGTCATCAACCGTCGGTGCGCCTCCGACCAGGCTTCCTGCGCCCGATCCGCCACCGCGACCTCGTCGGCGCCCGCCCGCAGGCTCCCTCGCGCGACGCCTTCCAGCAGTGCGTCCAGGTCGGCGAGGCGCTGCTGGAACTGCTCGTCGTAGCGGCCCGAGAAATCACGACGCACCAATCCGAGGGTCTCGTCGGCGCGGGCCTGCTGCGTGATGATGCGGCCCGTCGTCAGCTCGGCCAGCGGCCGGGCGCCCGCGTCGAGAGCGCGGGCAGTGGACGCCGCCGACAGCAGTCCCGCGATCACCAGCCACGCCAGCGACGCCGCGACCGCCACCGACGCCAGGATCAGGCCGGCGTTGAGACGTCGCCGTGTCCACTGCGCCAACAACAGTTGCGCGATCACCAACGCCACGAAGGCCACCATCAGCAGGGCGATCGCCAGCCACGGCGGCGTCGCGAACTCCGCCTGCATCTGCACCACCCGTGCCGCCTGCACCGTGTGCAACTGCTCCGCCAGCGGCAGCAGCGTCGACTGCATCATCGACGACGCCTCGCTCAGGTACGCCGACCCGACCGGCTGCCCGCTCCTGTTGTTGACGCGGGCCGTCTCGATCAGTCCCGTGTAGATCGGGACCCCGACCGACAGCCGGGCCAGCAGGTCGTGCGAGGTGGTGTCGGACTCGTCGATGCCCGCGGCGGCGTCGACCAGATCGGCGGAGGCGTCGCCGATGGAGAGGGTGTACCGGTCGCGGACCTCCGCCGGCTCGATCCCACCCGCCAGGAACGCGGTCGTCGCGGCGGCGTCCGCGATGGACAGCGAGCTGTAGATGTCCTGGGCCGCGTGGGCGAGCGGCTCGACTTCGCTGTGCAGGGTGTCGAGCGTCCGCTCCCGGTCCGTCACCTGCGCGGCGGCCACGACTCCCGACACGATCGCGATCACGATCAACCCGATACCGACCGCGGTGATCTGCGCCGGAGTGGTCCGCACGAGGGCACGCCTCCGTGCACGCGCACCGACCGGGTCGGCTGCCGTCCCGACGCCGCGCGGACGCGTCGACGGGGCCACCCGAACTACCACCGCGCATCCCTTCGAACCTGGCTCGAACGTCGGACAGGGGGCAGCATATAAGCAGTACCCGCGCTTCGGGTCGAACGACTGGTTATCTTCGAGGGCACGTGACTCGTCCCGTGTCCGGTCCTCCGGCCGTGCGCGTGGCAGTCGGAACACGGGGCAGGTGAGCGAAGTCGATGCGCGGTGACGGGGACGGTTGGGCCGAAAGTGATGACGGCAGCCGCTACTGGGGGCGTCACGGCGCCGCCGGACTGCTGCTCCGCGCACCGGCGCCGGGCGGCGGATCGGCAGTGCTGCTGCAGCATCGCGCGGCGTGGAGTCATCAGGGCGGAACCTGGGCGTTGCCCGGCGGCGCCCGCGACTCCCACGAGACCACCACCCACGCCGCGATCCGCGAGGCAGGCGAGGAAGCCGGTATCTCGGTCGAACATGTCCAGGTCCGCGCCGAACGCGTCACCGCGCACGCGACCAGCGGGCCCTGGACCTACACGACGGTCGTCGCGGACGCCGCGACCGCGCTGTCCACCGTCCCCAACGGGGAGAGCACCGAACTGCGCTGGGTCCCCGAAGAGCAGGTCACCGACCTCCCGCTGCATCCCGGCTTCGCCGCGAGCTGGCCCGGACTCCGCGCGACACCCGTCCGGCTGCTCCTCGACACCGCGAACGTCCTCGGATCGCGTCCCGACGGCTGGTGGCGGGACCGTGCAGGAGCAACGGGACGCCTCCTCGCCGACCTCGCAGCAACCCTGCCCCGCACCATCGAACTCCCCGGCGGCGGCTTCGGCTGGCTACCCCGCGTCGAAGCGGTTCTCGAAGGTCAGGCGGTGGACGCCGTCGCGGTCGACGCGCGGGTGCCCGTCCACGTCGCGTCCGGCAGCGGCGACGACGCCCTCGCCGAACTGGCGTCGGCGAGATCGCACTCGGCGACGCTCACCGAAGTCGTCGCCGAGTTGACGGCGGTCGTCACCGCCGATCGCGGTCTGCAGGCCCGGCTCCCCGAATCGGTGCTGCGCCTCGCGCCGTCGACCGTCCTGTCCTGGTTGGGCTGACGCTCCCCCCGCTGGTTCCGGGCACCCTTCGCGCGCTGTTCCTGAATGGCCCACCCATTCGGTCAGACCGAATGAATGGGCCATTCAGGAAGGAAGCCGCGGCGGGATGACAGCCCGGGTGGCGGAAAGAAAGCGGGGTCAGCTGCTCGCGGCGATGTTGCTGTCGAGGGCGTCGGCGAGGCGACGGGCCGCGGCCTGCGGGTCGCGGGCCTCGGTGATCGCGCGCACGACGCAGATGCGGGTCGCGCCCGCGTCCAGGACCTCCGGGAGTCGCTGCTCGTCGATACCGCCGATCGCGAACCACGGCATCGTCGGCTGCGACTCGGCAACCTGCCGGACCAGGTCGAGGCTCGCGGCAGTGCGGCCGGGCTTCGTCGGGGTGGCCCACACCGGGCCGGTGGCGAAGTAGTCGACGCCGTCCTCGATGGCGGCGAGTTGCGCCTGCGCGCGGCTGCCCGTGGACCGGCCGATCACGACGTCGGGGCCGACGATCCGGCGCGCGTAGTGCACCGGGAGGTCGCCCTGGCCGAGGTGCAGGACGTCGGCGCCCGCCGCGAGCGCGAGGTCGGCGCGGTCGTTGACGGCGAGGAGCGCGCCGTGGCGGCGGCACACGGCGGCGAGCTCGGCGAGAGCCGCGAGTTCTTCCTTCGCCTCGATCCGGCCGAACTGGCGTTCGCCCGCCGAGCCCTTGTCGCGGAGCTGGATGATGTCGACTCCGCCGGACAGTGCGGCATCGGCGAACTTCGCCAGGTCGCCGCGTTCGCGCCGGGCGTCGGTGCAGAGGTACAAGCGCGCCGTGGCGAGGCGTTCGCGCGGTGTGGGTCGTTGACCGGCATGCGAGGGGGGCACGCGTCCAAAGGTAGTCTCTGAGGCAACAGATGTGACACGGGAGTCCCGGCGAACGCGGGGCTGAGAGGGGGCCCGCGGGCCCCGACCGTCAGACCTGACCCGGATCATGCCGGCGCAGGGAGTGAGGTGGAGTGATGAGCGGAACCGTCGCGGTCGTCGGTGGCGGCGTGATCGGATTGTCGATCGCGTGGCGTGCGGCGCAGGCCGGATGGACGGTCACGGTGTACGACCCGCGGGTCGGGTCCGGGGCATCGTGGGTGGCGGGCGGCATGCTCGCCCCGCTGTCCGAGGGCTGGCCGGGGGAGGACGCGGTTCTCACGGTCGGTGCTGCGTCGCTGGACAGGTGGCCGGACTTCGGTGCCGAGTTGGAGCGGGCGACGGGCGAGACGCTGTTCACCTCGCAGAGCTCGATGACGGTGGCCCTCGACGGAGCGGATGCCGCCGACCTGCGAACGGTCGCCGACTGGCTGGACGGGCGTGGGTACCACCTCGACCTGCTGACGCGTCCCCAGGTCCGGGCACTGGAACCGGCGCTGGCACCGACGATCCGGCTCGGCCTGTTGGCTGCGGCGGAGTTCGCCGTCGACAATCGCGCGCTCGTCCGGGCGTTGCGGTCGGCGGGGGAGGCGGCAGGCGTCCGATTCGTCGCCGAGGCCGTCACCGATCCGGACGGTCTGGCCGCCGACCGGGTGGTGGTCGCCGCCGGTACGGCGTCCGCGCGACTGTGGCCCGGTCTGCCCGTCCGACCGGTCAAGGGTGAGGTGCTGCGACTGCGTCACCGCCCCGGTGTCGCGCCCGCGCCGTCGCGCACCATCCGCGCCAGCGTCCACGGCAGGCCCGTCTACCTCGTTCCCCGCGGCAACGGTCTCGTCGTCGGCGCGACCCAGCACGAGTCCGGTGAGGACACCGCGGTCACCGTCGCCGGGGTCCGCGACCTGATCCTCGACGCTCAGGCGCTGATGCCGAGCCTCGGCGAGTACGAACTGCACGAGACCACCGCCGGGCTGCGGCCCATGAGCCCCGACAACCTGCCGATCCTCGGACGGGTGTCGGAGAAGGTCGTGGTCGCCGCAGGCCACGGGCGTAACGGGATTCTGCTGACGCCGCTGTCGGCGGACGCGGTGGTCGCGGAACTGTCCGGCAGTCCGCTGCCGGAGGCGGAGGCCTGCAAGCCCGAGCGTTTCGGGACGACAGCGACCGACACACGAATGAGGATGGGATGACGAACAGCGTGAACATCGGGATCACCGTCAACGGTGAGGACCACCAGCTGTCCGAGGCGTTGACGGTGGCGCAGCTGCTGGCACACCTCGGGTTGCCGGAGAAGGGCATCGCCGTCGCCGTGGACGGCGCGGTGTTCCCCCGGACGTCGTGGGACAGCCCGGTCGAAAAGGGTTGGGAAATAGAGATTCTCACCGCGGTGCAGGGTGGCTGACGTGGTGGCGGCTGACGTGTTGACGATCGAGGGCAGGCAGTTCGGGTCGCGCCTCATCATGGGTACCGGAGGGGCCGCGAACCTGGCGGTGCTGGAGGAGGCGCTCGTCGCGTCGGGCACCGAACTGACGACCGTCGCGATGCGCCGCGTCGACGCCGTCGGCGGCACCGGCGTCCTCGACCTGCTGCGCCGCCTCGGGATCGCACTGCTGCCGAACACCGCCGGGTGCCGAGGCGCCGCCGAGGCGGTCCTGACCGCACAGCTCGCGCGCGAGGCGTTGGAGACGAACTGGGTCAAGCTCGAGGTCATCGCCGACGACCGGACACTGCTGCCCGACGCCATCGAACTGGTTTCTGCCGCAGAGCAACTCGTCGACGACGGCTTCACCGTGCTGCCGTACACCACCGACGACCCGGTGCTGGCGAAGCGGCTCGAGGACGTCGGCTGCGCAGCCGTCATGCCGCTGGGTGCGCCGATCGGGACCGGGCTCGGGATCTGCAATCCGCACAACATCGAGATGATCGTCGATGCCGCCGGAGTGCCGGTGATCCTCGATGCGGGCATCGGTACGGCCAGTGACGCGGCGCTCGCGATGGAGCTCGGCTGTGACGCCGTACTGCTGGCGACCGCCGTGACACGGGCGAAGGATCCGGCGTTGATGGCGTCCGCGATGGCCTCCGCCGTGACGGCGGGACGGTTGGCACGGAACGCGGGACGCATCCCGAAGCGGTTCTGGGCGCAGGCGTCCTCACCCGCGTTGGAGTCCTGACGGCCCGCCACTGTATGAAACCTGACAGCCCGCCACTGTATGAAACCTGACGGCCTGCCGTCGCGGCGGTAGGCTCGAAAAGGTGAGCGATCATCAGCACGGGCAGTCGCACGACGGTCGGCAGGGTGACGGGCGGGAGCCGGGCAGTTTCGAACTGGCCAGTCCCGAAACCATCGACGTGACCCCGGAGATCGACGAGATCGGCGAGCTTCTCCGCAAGTCCGGACGCACGCGCCCGGACGACAGCCCCGACGCCCCGTGGCGGCACGGCTACCCGTACGACAAGAAGATGACCCGGCGTCAGTACGAGCACCGGAAGCGGGCGCTGCAGATCGAGCTGCTCAAGCTGCAGGCATGGGTGAAGGAGAACGACGAGAAGATCGTCATCATCTTCGAGGGACGCGATGCGGCCGGCAAGGGTGGCGCCATCAAGCGGTTCACCGAGCACCTCAATCCTCGTGGCGCTCGCGTCATGGCTCTCGAGAAGCCGACCGAACGGGAACGCACCCAGTGGTACTTCCAGCGGTACGTCGCGCATCTGCCCGCGGGTGGCGAGATCGTGCTGATGGACCGGTCCTGGTACAACCGGGCAGGCGTCGAACGGGTCATGGGCTACTGCACGCCCACCGAGTACCTCGAATTCACCCGCTCCGCACCGGAATTCGAGCGGATGCTCGTCCAGTCCGGAATACACCTGATCAAGTTCTGGTTCTCGGTCGGGCGGGAGGAGCAGCACGCACGGTTCGTCGCCCGTAGCACCGACCCGGTCAAGCAGTGGAAGCTCTCGCCGACCGACCTCGCCAGCCTCGACAAGTGGGACGCCTACACCGAGGCCAAGGAGAACATGCTGTTCTACACGGACACTCCGCATGCGCCGTGGACGATCGTCAAGTCGAACGACAAGAAGCGCGCCCGTCTCGAGGCGATGCGCTGGGTTCTCGCGCGGTTCGACTACACCGGCAAGGACACCCGGATCGTCGGACGACCGGACGCGCAGCTCATCGGGCCGCCCCAGACCGTGTACGACGAGGGCGAGGACCCGGCGAGCAAGTTCCCCAGCCTGCCCGCGCATGCCGCCGGCTCGGCGAGCGGCAACGGCCAGGTCACCGCGACACCCTGAGTCGACCCCGAGACGCACACGCGGCGTGTCATCCCCGGGGATGACACGGCGCGCGACCTGCGGTGGATGTGCGCGCCCGGATTTTCCTGAATGCTGGCAGTCATGATTGAAGTGAGGGGACTGACCAAGACCTTCGGGGACGTGAAGGCGGTCGACGATCTGACGTTCAGTGTTCGACCCGGAATCGTCACCGGATTCCTGGGGCCGAACGGGGCGGGCAAGTCGACGACGATGCGGATGATCCTCGGCCTGGACCGCCCGACGTCCGGCGAGGCACTGATCGACGGCCAGCCGTACCGCGAACTGCGCCAGCCGCTGCGCACCGTCGGGGCTCTACTCGATGCCAAGTGGGTGCACCCGAACCGTTCCGCGAAGGCACATCTGCAGTGGATGGCCGCGTCGAACGGGATTCCGAGCTCACGCGTCGACGAGGTGCTGCGGTTGGTCGGGCTGACCGAGGTCGCGGGGAAGAAGGCGGGCGGTTTCTCGCTCGGCATGGCGCAGCGGCTGGGGTTGGCGGGCGCACTGCTCGGTGACCCGAAGGTGCTGCTCTTCGACGAGCCCGTCAACGGTCTCGACCCCGAGGGCATCGTCTGGATCCGCAAGTTCATGCAGCGTCTCGCCGCGGAAGGCCGGACGGTTCTGGTGTCGAGTCACCTGCTGTCCGAGATGGCTTTGACCGCAGAGCATCTCGTGGTGATCGGTCGCGGCCGCCTCATCTCCGACTCGCCCGTCCAGGCGTTCGTCGACCGCGCGTCCGAGGCCGGGGTGCGGGTGCGCAGCCCGCAGCTCGACGCGTTGCGTGCGGCACTGACCGGCGCGGGGCTGGCATTCCGCGAGGACGGTGTCTCCGGTAACGGGGCCGGGGGACCCGTGGTCTCGGCGTTGGTCGTCTCCGGTGCGACGACCGAGGTCGTCGGCCAGGTCGCGGGCGACAGCGGCATCGTGTTGCACGAACTGTCCGCGCAGCGGGGCTCGCTGGAGGACGCATTCATGAAACTGACCGGAGACGACGTGCAGTACCACGCTGACGTGATGGGAGGGGCGCTCTGATGGGTGTCGTGACAGCAGAACGCATCAAGCTCACCTCGACGAAGTCGCCGTGGTGGTGCACCGCCGCGATCATCGCGCTCGGGCTCGGGCTCGCTGCGGTGATCGGCCTGACGTCGAAGGCCAGCCTGAACGCGTACAACGACCAGATCGCGAACGGTGAGAACCCCGGCATCGACCCGTTCCTGCCGACGCTGGCCGACGCGGTCGGTGGCGTCTCCGGGTTCGGCGTGCTCGTGCTGATGATCATGGCCGCTCTCGCCGTGACCAGCGAGTACCGATTCGGGATCATCCGGACGACCTTCCAGGCGGTACCCAAGCGCGACTCGGTGCTCGTGACCAAGGCCGCGCTGATCGGAGTGTCCGGGGCGGTGCTCACGTTCGTGCTGACCTTCGGCGCCTACGCCATCGCGAAGGCCACCGCGGGCAGTGAGGCCGGCGCCCTGTTGACGCTGTCGGGCGGGGAGGCGTGGCGCGCGATCTACGGGGTGCCGATCTACGCGCTGCTGTGCGTCGCGCTGGCCGTCGCGGTCGGGTCGTTGCTCAGGCAGTCGGCGGGTGCGATCGCCCTGCTGCTGCTGTGGCCGCTGCTGATCGAGTCGCTGTTCGGGCTCTTCGGCAAGGTGGGACGGGAGATCCAGCCGTTCCTGCCGTTCGCGAACGCCAACCACTTCCTCGGTTCCGATCAGGGCATCGACTGGCACTGGGGGCCGTGGGGCAGCCTCGTCTACTTCATCGCGTTCGTGGCCGTGGTTTTCGGTGCGGCACTGGTCGTGGTCAACCGCCGCGACGCATAGGCACTGTCGCACCGTCGACACTGTTTCTCCCGTGAGTCCGTTCTGCCCGCAGAGGGCCGAGCGGACTCACGGGCGTGTCAGGCGCCTGTGTGTGACCGATGGTTACACTCTGCCGATGACCGAGGAGCCTCAGATCCCGGACGACAGAGGTCGGATCGCGTCGGCACTGTCCTGGGTACGGGCTGTGGACAGCTCGCCCGGCGCCGTCGGTGCGGTGCGGCGGGTCCGTCGCGCACTGCCCGGCGACCCCAGCTTCGGTGATCCCCTGTCCACGTCGGGCCCCGGCAGCGCGCGAGCCGTCGCCCGCGTCGCCGACCGACTCCTCGACGACAGCCCCGGGGCGTCACGCGAGGTGGGACTCGGTGCGCTGCAGGTGTGGCAGGCGCTCCTCGAACGCACCGGTCGAGGTCGCGGTACCCGCGAGATGACGCTCGTGTTCACCGATCTCGTCGGCTTCTCGGACTACGCGCTCGCCGCGGGCGACGAAGCGACCGTCGACCTGTTGCGGGCCGTGGCGCGGGCCATCGAACCGCCCGTCGCCGCGCACGGCGGGCACGTGGTCAAACGCATGGGCGACGGGATGATGGCGGTGTTCCCGCGACCCGACCGCGCGTTCGACGCGGCGTTCGCCGCCCGCGACGCCCTCGCCCTCGTCGACTGCGCCGGCCACCGGCCGCGCATGCGCGTCGGCCTGCACACCGGCGTTCCGCGTCAGGTCGGCGACGACTGGCTCGGAGTCGACGTCAACGTCGCCGCCCGCGTCATGCAGGCAGGCGGCGACGGGAAGACGATGGCCTCCTCCGCGACCCTCGACGCACTCGGCCACGACCGGCTCGCCGAACTGGGCTATCGCGCGCAGCCGTACCGTCGTGGATTCTTCTCCAGCGCGCCCCGCGGTGTGCCGGACGGGCTGCAGATGTACACCATCGAAAGGGCCTGATTCGGCCATTGCCACACGCACGGGTGGGCGCGGACACTGGAATGCATGGTTGATCGAGAACAACGCACACCCTTCTACGGGATCCTCCTGATCCTGGCTGCGATGTTCGGTGCTTTCGCCGTGAACTACTACGGGGTCGGGGCCTACTGGTTCCGGATCACCGTGTACATCGTGGCGGTGGCGGTGGTCGCGGTCGGATTCGTGATGACCTTCAGGGACTACTCACACTGATGCGTCGGGCGCCTCGTGCAGGCGCCACAGCGGCGACGCCGGCCCGTGCCCGGCGCCGAGGTCGTACGACGCCTCGAGGCAACGGGTGACCCACTGCTTGCCGAATGCGACGGCCTCGGGCATCGCGAGGCCGTGCGCCAGCGCGGACGCGATCGCCGCGGCGAGGGTGTCGCCGCCGCCGTGATCGTTGCCGGTGTCGATTCGCGGGCTGGTGAACTCGTGGAAAGTCTCCCCGTCGAACAGAAGGTCGCGGCTCTCCGTCGACGTGCGCAGGTGCCCGCCCTTGACCAGCGACCACTGCGCGCCGAGCTCGTGCAGGGCCTCCGCCGCTCGCCGCGCGGACGCGTCGTCGACGACGTCGATGCCGGTGATCAACCGGACCTCGTCGAGATTCGGTGTCACCAGCGACGCGATCGGGATGAGGGTGTGTCGCACGGCGTCGAGTGCCTCCGCGTGCAGCAGCGGATCGCCGTGCATCGACGCGCACACCGGATCGACGACCAGCGGCACCGGCTGGTCCCGCCCGATCCCGACCTCGGTGCAGACCGCGGCGACGGCCTCGATGATCGCCGTCGACGCCAACATGCCCGTCTTCGCGCCGCTGACCCCGATGTCGCCGACGACGCTGCGCACCTGGTCGGCGACGATCTCCGGAGGGATCTCGTGAAACCCACTGACGCCCACCGAGTTCTGCACCGTCACCGCCGCGACGGCGACGCAGGCGTGGACGCCGAGCATCGCCATCGTGCGGGAGTCGGCTTGGATACCCGCGCCGCCACCTGAGTCGGTGCCTGCGATGGTGAGGGCGCGAACGGGGGTCTGACCGTCGGGGGCCAGCGGCAACAACTTCACAACGACACAGCCTATCGATCGGCCGCAACGACAGGCAGGTACACCTGCCCGCCGCTGCGGGTGAACTCGTCGGACTTCGCGGCCATCCCCGCCTCGACCGCCGCGGCATCGGTCAGGCCGTGCTCCTCGGCGTAGGCGCGGACATCCGCCGAGATCCGCATCGAACAGAACTTCGGGCCGCACATCGAGCAGAAGTGCGCGGTCTTCGCGGGCTCGGCGGGCATCGTCTCGTCGTGATACTCGCGGGCCGTGTCCGGGTCGAGGGACAACGCGAACTGGTCGCGCCACCGGAACTCGAAACGTGCCGTGGACAGGGCGTCGTCGCGTTCCTGCGCCCCCGGATGCCCCTTCGCCAGATCGGCCGCGTGCGCGGCGATCTTGTAGGTGATGACGCCGACCTTCACGTCGTCCCGGTTGGGCAGTCCCAGATGCTCCTTCGGAGTCACGTAGCAGAGCATCGCGGTTCCGGCCTGCGCGATCATCGCCGCGCCGATGGCCGAGGTGATGTGGTCGTAGGCGGGTGCGATGTCGGTGGCGAGCGGTCCGAGGGTGTAGAACGGCGCCTCCTCGCACAGTTCCTCTTCGAGCCGCACGTTTTCGACGATCTTGTGCATGGGGACGTGTCCCGGACCTTCGATCATCACCTGCACACCATGCGATTTCGCGATCTTCGTGAGCTCACCGAGGGTGCGGAGTTCGGCGAACTGGGCTTCGTCGTTGGCGTCCGCGATCGACCCGGGGCGGAGGCCGTCGCCGAGCGAGAACGTCACGTCGTAGCGGGCGAGGATGTCGCAGAGTTCCTCGAAATGCGTGTACAGGAACGACTCCCGATGGTGCGCCAGGCACCAGGCTGCCATGATCGAGCCTCCGCGAGAGACGATGCCGGTGACGCGCTTCGCCGCGAGCGGCACGTACCGGAGCAGCACCCCGGCATGCACGGTCATGTAGTCGACGCCCTGCTCGCACTGCTCGATCACGGTGTCGCGGTACAACTCCCACGTCAGTTTCGTCGGATCGCCGCCGACCTTCTCCAGTGCCTGGTAGATCGGCACCGTGCCGACGGGGACGGGGGAGTTGCGCAGGATCCACTCCCGCGTCTCGTGGATGTTCCTGCCCGTGGACAGGTCCATGATGGTGTCGGCGCCCCACCGGGTCGCCCACACCATCTTCTCGACCTCCTCGGCGATGGACGAGCTGACCGCCGAGTTGCCGATGTTCGCGTTCACCTTCACCGCGAAGCGCTTGCCGATGATCATCGGTTCGAGCTCCGGGTGATGGCGATTGGCGGGGATCACGGCGCGTCCCGCCGCGACCTCGTCGAGCACCACGTCCGGTGAAACACCCTCTCGGACTGCGCAATAGAGCATTTCCTTGGTGAGGACGCCTGCGCGAGCCCAGGCGAGCTGCGTGGTGGCACCCGTGGGTCGCGGCCACGATGCCCGCACTCGCGGCAGGCCGGCGTCGAGGTCGATCACCGCGTCCGAGTCCGTGTACGGGCCGGAGGTGTCGTACAGGTCCAGGTGGTCGCCGGTGCTCAGGTGGACGCGTCGCACCGGGACCGTGACCCCGTCGGCGTCGACGTACTGCTTGCTGCTGCCTTCGATCGGTCCCGTGGTGACGGACGAGACGACAGAGGTGTCCCTCATGATTCTCCCTACGCCGGCATTACCCGGTCAGGTTCATACGGTCGACGGCCCTGATCGCTCGTGATGAGCTAGCCGTCCTCTCAGCCCGCTGGTGCGAGCCCCCGTGGGTTGTTGAGTTGTCGTCGCCGACTCTAGGGCATGGCGCCGACCGTCAATTCGTGCGCCCGATTTCGGTGGTTCGGTGTCACGTCAACTCGGCCTCACCTATAGTGGCGTAGGTCACATTTGAATTACGGGTGGGTTAGGGAGTGCCGGGGATGTTCACGGACAAGGCGACCGTCGAGGTCACAAACAATGCAGGTCAGAGCCGTTTTGAGCTGTGGCTCAACGGCGAGATCGTCGGCATCCTCGGCTATTGGGACATGGAGGCGGACGGGCGCCCCGTCCGGTCCAAGCGAACCGGGACTCCGATCGTGTCCTTCCAGCACACCGTGATCGTGGAGGACTTCGGGCACCGCGGACTCGCCGCGTTGATGGTCGGCCGCGCACTCGACACTGCTCGCGAGAACGGCTGGAAGGTGCGGCCCGTGTGCACCTATCTGCAGCGATTCGTGGTTGCGAATCCGGAGTACCGAGACCTGCTCGTCCCCGTCTGAACCGCCGAACCGCCGGCGGCGATTCGGCCACGATTCGACGAAGGATGAGCGACAACTTGTCGCCGTGAGGCGCGCGCCACCGAAAGTGCTGTTTCCATGGAGGGCATGTTCAAGAGGAGCCATGACCGGGAGGCAGTGCAGGAGATCGTCGTGCGCGCCGACCCGACTCTGGCCCAGGTCGAGGACAACCCGGCGCACTCACGTTTCGACCTGTGGGTCGGGGACGAACTGGTCGGAATACTCGGGTACCGCAGGCTCGACGGCGTCGACGGCCCCCCGATCGCGGGGACTGCGGTCGCGTTGATGCACACCGTGGTCAAGGAGGAGTACGGCGACCGCGGATGGGCGGCCGTCCTCGTCCACGAGGTCCTCGAGGAGTCCCGGGTCCGGGGCTGGCGCCTGCATCCGGTCTGCACCTACGTTCGGCGCTACCTCGGATCGCACACCGAGTACCTCGCACTCCTCGACGACCAGGCCTGACGTCGCGGGTTCGTCGAGCGCTCAGTCGAGTTCGACGACGACGGGCGCATGATCGCTGGCGCCCTTGCCCTTTCGTTCCTCGCGGTCGATCGACGCGCCGGTGACCCGCGCGGCGAGCGCAGGTGACGCGTACTGGAAGTCGATCCGCATGCCCTGCCGCTTCGGGAACCGCAACTGCGTGTAGTCCCAGTAGGTGTAGACGCCGGGACCGGGGGTGTGCGGCCGCGTCACCTCGGCGAAGCCGATCTCCTCGAATGCGGCGAACGCGTCGCGCTCCGGCTGCGACGTGTGCGTCTTGCCGTCGAACAGCGCCGGATCCCACACGTCCTCGTCGGTCGGCGCGACATTCCAGTCGCCGACCAACGCGACCTGGGCGTTCGGATCGTCGGCGAGCCACTTCGCGGCGTCGTCACGCAGCGTCGCGAGCCAGTCCAGCTTGTACGCGTAGTGCGGGTCGGCCAACTCACGGCCGTTCGGCACGTACAGACTCCACACCCGAACCCCGCCGCACGTCGCGCCGATCGCGCGGGCCTCGACCACCGGCGTCGCGACGTCCAGGCTGTCCGGTACCTGCTTGACGAAGCCCGGCTGGCCCTCGAACCCGACCTGGACGTCGTCCAGGCCGACGCGGGAGACGATCGCGACACCGTTCCACTGACTCAGGCCGATGTGGGCGACCTCGTAGCCGAGTTCGGTGAACCGCTCGGTCGGGAACTGGTCGTCCCGGCACTTGGTCTCCTGCATGGCGAGCACGTCCGTGTCGGTGCGGACCAGCCAGTCCACGATCCGGTCCGTCCGAGCCCGAACCGAGTTCACGTTCCACGTCGCCAATCGCATGCCCGCAGCGTAGCCGCCTGGGTGAGGGGAATTCTTGCCCGGTCCGGCCGGCGTCGGGTTCCCCTCACCCTCTGGCGATCAGGGCGCGGTGGCGTAGCGGTAGCGGTGGTGGTCGACGAGGCCGAGGGTCCGGTAGAGCGCGATCGCGCCCGCGTTGTCCGCCTCGACCTGGACGTAGGTATGGGTGGCTCCGCGGTCGCGTCCCCAGCGGATCATCTCCGCGCAGATCAGCATCCCCAGTCCCCGGCGCCGGTGCTCCGGCGCGACCTCGACCGCGCTCAGCCCCACCCAGCGCCTGCCGTCCGGGGCCTGCGTCACGGCGCCGCGCGCGATCGCCAGACCGCCGGTGTCGGGAGTGCCGAGCGTGCCGAACGCCACCTCGCCTTCGCTGACCGCGGTGAGCACGGCGGTCGCGGAGTCGGGCAGCGTTGCGCCCCGGTAGTGGTACGTGGCCAGCCAATCGGAGTCCGGAGCATCGCTCACCGTCACTGCCGACTCCCCGTTCGGCAGCGTCAGGTTCTCGATGTCGGCGGCCATCACCTGCACCTCCGACGACTCCGCCCACCCTGTGGGGGCGGCGCCGAGCCGGTCGGGAAGCAGCAACGTCAGTGGCTGATCGCGCGCGGCGAACCAGGCGCGCAGCCGGTCGAGTGTCTCGCCGGAGTGCAAGTTGCCCATTCGCTGTGCGTTCCCGAGCGGCGCCGCAGCGTTGGCGCGTCGGGTGAACCCGTGACCCGATCGGACCAGCCAGCCGTCGATCCACGCCTGCTCTGTGCCCGGCCAGCCGTCGGCCGCGGCCAACTCGAGCGACCGGATCTCCCTCGTCGCGACAGGACGGGCACCGAGCTCCTTGAGCGCGACCACCTGATCGGGGGAGACCTGGACGATACGGCCGTCCTGGGCGCGGACGACGACGACCGCGGGCGACACGCTGACGAGTTCTCCGATGACGTCCGTCAGCGGCTGCGGGTAGCCGGGAGGAAGCTTGTACCGCATCACGACCCGACTGCCAGGGCGCGGTCCCGGAGGCGTGGTCACGGCAACAGTCGACGGCGCGGCGGCAGGAACGTCCGGCTCCGCTGCGGCAGGAGCCTCCGGCTCCGCGGGGGCAGCCACGACCGGCGCGGCGGCAGGAGCCTCCGGCTCCGGGGGGCCGGCAGCGACCGGCGGGGCGGCCTGCTGCTCGGTGGCGACGGCCGACTGCGCGGCGGAGGCGATTGCCGGTTCGGTTGCCGCGATCGCCGGTTGTACACCCACGGCCGTGGTCCAGAGCGCTGCCGTGGCCTCGGGGGTGTCGCGAATCCGCCGGTGGTGCCTGCCGCCCGCCGGCCGGGTGTCACTCATCGTGGCCGAAAGGGTCCTCGACCGTCCCGGGGGTCCAGTCCAGGCCGGGGACACCCCAGCCGGACCGCTTGATGATCTTCTTGGCCGCCCGCTTGTACCGTCCGATCAGCATGTCCGTGTACAAGAAGCCGTCGAGGTGGCCGACCTCGTGCTGCAGCATCCGCGCGAAGAATCCGGTTCCCTCGATCGTGACGGGATCGCCGTTGAGATCCACGCCGGTGACCTTCGCCCAGTTCGCGCGACCGGTCGGGAACTGCTCGCCCGGCACGGACAGGCAGCCTTCCTCGTCGTCGTCGGGGTCGGGCATGGTCTCCGGAATCTCGGACGTCTCGAGCACCGGGTTGATCACCTCGCCGCGCCTGCGGGCGCCGTCCTTCGGGTCGGCGTCGTAGTCGGGGCAGTCGTAGACGAACAGGCGCAGCGCCACACCCACCTGGTTGGCGGCGAGACCGACACCGTTCGCGGCGTCCATCGTGTCGTACATGTCGCCGACGAGTTCGGCGATTTCGGAAAGCGGCTGCGTGACCGGTTGCGTCGGCTGGTGCAGTACCGGGTCGCCCACGATCACGATCGGAAGAATTGCCATGCGGCAAAGGATAGTGGTGGTCCGCGGCGTGACCGGGGACCGGTGGTCGGCGATTGTGTGCGTCACCTCCGCGCGCGTTGTGTGTGACACCTGCGACGCGCCCGGCCGGGAACCCTGACCGGGCGCGGCCACCGTGGTTGAATGGTCCGGAAGTACAGGGTTGTAATTCGTTCGCCCCGGTCGGAGCCGGTTCGGGTCGACGGGGTGCTTCGGACCCGGCCGAGCTCGGGGCGGGTGCTCGACGTTGAGGAGTGAGATGGACGGCGCAGTCGCGCGTAGCCGGAATTCGCAGCCCACCGACCAGCAGGACGTCGACGAGGTCGGCGCGGACGGACTCAGCCGCCGCGATCACGACATCCTGTCCTTCGAACGCCAGTGGTGGAAGTACGCGGGCGCGAAGGAAGACGCCATCAAGGAACTGTTCCAGATGTCCGCCACCCGCTACTACCAGGTGCTCAACGCGCTAGTCGACCGGCCGGAAGCCCTCGCCGCCGACCCGATGCTCGTCAAACGGCTGCGTCGCCTGCGGGCGAGCAGGCAGAAGGCGCGCGCGGCGAGGCGGCTCGGATTCGACGTCACGTAAGGTCGACGCCGTGAGCACCCCGCAGCAGGCACCGTCGGGACCCCCGCTTCGCGCCCTCGCGATGGTCCTGATAGCCCTCGCGATCGCGTTTGCCGGTATCGGCGCGATGAGTCTCTCCGATTCCGGGTCCGACGCGCAGGCCACTGACGTCGTCCCGAGTGTGGCGCCGGTGACGGCGGCCCCGAACTCCCCAGGCGCGTCGGCGCGGCCGACGACGACGCCCCCCACCACGAACGCCGCCGCGCCTTCGGTTTCCGCGCAGGCGGCGTCCGCCACCACAGCCGACAAGTCCTCCGTTCCGGTGCGGGTCTTCAACAACAGCACGATCAGCGGTCTCGCGGCGGAAACCGCGGACACCCTCGAGTCCGGCGGGTGGACCGTGGCCGAGACGGGTAACTACAGCAGCGGCAACGTCGCGAAGACCACGGTCTACTACTCCGCGAACTCGGCAGCGGAGAAGAAGGCCGCCCAGGAGATCGCAGCGGAACTCGGTGTCACCGCCGAGCAGCGTTTCTCCGGTATCACGTCGGCTTCTCCCGGTGTGATCGTCATCGTCACCGCGTCCTAGCACAGCTCACAGTCGGGTCAACTATGCGACGTCGTAGACCACCGGAAGGTCGGTTCTTCCGGCTGGCTATGATCAGTGCACTTCCAGCCCACCTCGAAGGAGCGGTTTGATGGCCTTGCTTACCCGACGCGATTCACAGACGACCCGGTCAGGCCGCGTGTCCCTGCGCGTCGTCGCCCCGATGGTCGCGATCGCGGCCCTCGGTCTCACCGCGTGCAGCCCCCCGAACCAGGAGGCCAGCGACGTTCCCGGTACCACCCCCGCAGTGTGGACCGGTCAGGCCGCGCCTGCCGACCACGGCTCCGAGGGCGACGGGCACGGCGCGGGTGCGACCAGCCGGCTGAACACCGTCCTCAAGGGCGCAGACGGCAAGGCTGCGGGTACCGCCACCTTCGTCGGTGACGGTGACACCGTCGTCGTCACGGTCGCGGCCAACGGTCTCGAGCCGGGCTTCCACGGTCTGCACATCCACTCGGTCGGCAGCTGCGAGGGCGACTTCACCTCCGCGGGCGGACACCTGAAGGTCGAGGGCCACACCGGACATCCCGCGAGCGGCGACCTGCCGTCGCTGTTCGTCCGCGAGGACGGCACCGCGAACCTGACCACCACCACCGACGCGTTCACCGTCGAGGATCTGCAGAACCACGACAAGGGCACCGCGATCGTCGTGCACTCCGGTGCGGACAACTTCGCGAACATCCCGACGCGGTACGCGCCTGCGCCGGACCAGGCCACGCTCGACACCGGTGACGCGGGCTCCCGTGTCGCCTGCGGCGTCATCAAGTAGGACACCCCGCAACAGCACGCGACGCCGCGACGAGACACCGGCCACAGGCCGGTTCCCCGTCGCGGCGTCGTCGTCTGCACTGTGGTTGGATTTCGCTGTGGCAGTTCCCTTCGCCGGTTCACCCCGGCCGACGATCGGTGTCGAATGGGAGGTCGCGCTGATCGACCCGATCACCCGCGACCTGTCCAACACGGCTGCGCAGGTCCTGGCCGCCGCCGGTGAACTGGCGGACGGCGCGCAGCCGCGTCTGCACAAGGAATTCCTGCGCAACACCGTCGAACTCGTCACCGGCGTCTGCGACACCACCGGCCAGGCGATGGACGACCTCCGCGAGACGATGACGCTCCTGCGTCGTGCGGCCGAACGCGAGAAGGTCGAGTTGATGTGTGCGGGCACGCACCCGTTCGCGCAGTGGTCGGCGCAGCAGGTCACCCCGAATCCGCACTACGACGAGATGATCAACCGGACCCAGTGGTGGGGCCGCCAGATGCTGATCTGGGGAGTGCACGTGCACGTCGGTGTCTCGTCGGCGGAGAAGGTCTTCCCGATCATCAACGCGCTGCTGGTGAAGTACCCGCACCTGCTTGCACTGTCGGCGTCGTCGCCGATGTGGGCGGGTGTCGACACCGGCTACGCCAGCAACCGGGCCCTGATGTTCCAGCAGCTGCCGACGGCGGGTCTGCCGTTCCAGTTCGACACCTGGTCGCAGTTCGAGGGTTTCGTGCACGACCAGATGAAGACCGGCGTCATCGAACGGCTCGAGTCCTTGCACTGGGACATCCGGCCGGCGCCCAAGTGGGGCACCGTCGAGATCAGGGTGTGCGACGGGGTGTCGACGTGGGCCGAACTCGAAGCGCTGGTGGCGCTGATCCACTGCCTGGTCGTGCACTTCGACCGCAGGCTCGAGGCAGGACTCGACCTGCCCGGGATGCCGCCGTGGCACGTTCAGGAGAACAAGTGGCGGGCGGCGCGGTACGGGCTCGACGCCGAGATCATCCTCGACGCCGACAGCAACGAACGCCTCGTCACCGACGACCTGCACGACCTGCTCGAGGACCTGGCACCCGTCGCGCGCGACCTCGGGTGTGAGCGCGAACTCGCCGCGGTCGAGGACATACCGCGTCGTGGTGCGTCCTATCAGCGTCAGCGGCGCGTCGCCGTGGCCGGTCGGGGTGACCTCACGGGAGTCGTCGACGCGCTGGTGAACGAGCTGCGGGCCTGACGCCGGGGATCCGACCGTCCAGTTGTCCGACCGGCGACGTCAATCCGCTGTTCACGCGCCCTTTACTATGTACGGGTGCTGATCGAGGATTCACCCACCGAGACGCCCTGGCGTCGACCGGGTGCGGGTCCCGCGATCGCGTTGGCCGCCGCGACGGCGGTGGTCGGGGCGATGATCGTGCTGCAGGTCGTGGCCAGCCGCTCCGGTTTCGAAGGCCCACTCGACTCGCTCGCCCGCGACTTCGTCGGAACACCCAAGTCCATGTCGGTGCCGTGGGCCGGTCTCGCGCTCGGACTGGTCGGGCTGACCAATCGGCAGCGTGTGCTCGCCGTCGCCGCCGCGGTCGGAATCGACCTGGTGTTCGTCGCCGGGCGGGCGGTGACGGACGGACCGTTCGCGGTCGGGAACGGACCGACCTGGGTGCTCGCCGGCATCGCCTTGGTCGCGGCGTGGCGCTGGACCGAGCCGCAGCGCAGCAGTGCCCTGCTCGGCGCCGGACTCGGCGCACTCCTCATCGCCGCGACGAAGATCGGTGACGTCTGGCTGCAGATCACGGTCATGGCCCGGCCCGCCGTCCTCGACCAGTACGTCGAGCTCGCGGATCGTGCGTTCGGCGCGCCGTCGTGGGTGATGGGTCAGGTCGTCGACGCCCTCGGACCCGTCGGGTACGGCGTCCTGCACTGGGTGTACATCGAACTGCCCGTCGCGGCAATTGCCGTCGCCCTCTATCAGTTGCGGGGCGGGTGGCCGTCGCATCACCTGGTGCGCACCTTCCTCGCCATCGGCCTCATCGGACCGCTGTTCTACCTGGTGTTCCCGGTCGTCGGACCGGACTTCGCGTTCGGCGCCGCGGGACAGGGCGCCCAACTAGGCGACTACTGGCCGACGACGATCCCGACGGGCACCGACCCGACGGCCTTCGTGTTCGACGGCGGCGCCCCCCGCAACTGCATGCCGAGCCTGCACACCGCGTGGGCGCTGTCGATCTTCGTGCACACCCGCAGCGGCCCGCGCTGGCTGCGCTGGGGCGGCACGTTCTGGCTGGTGTGCACCCTCATGGCGACCCTCGGCTTCGGCTACCACTACGCCGTCGACCTGGTCGCGGGCGTCGTCCTGTGCCTGACCATCGAGTCGGCGCTGCGTGATCCCGAGCGGGGCTGGGGTCGGTTCCGCATCCGCCTGGTTGTCGGGGGCGCGGCCGCGTTTGCCGCGCTGCTGCTGAGCTACCGGTACCTCGCCGTGCAGATCGCCGCGCACCCGATGGTGTCGGTGCCGTTGATCCTCGGCGTCCTCGTGGCCGTCGTCGCGGCGTTCCATGCGACGTTTTTCGCCGCACCGGATTCTGCCCTGGGTCGGTGGGGCGGGCGGGACGCGTCCGCCACCGTCCGGGTCCCGGTGTAGATCGCCGCCCCGGAACCCGACGGGTCAGCGGTCGAAGCGGACGGTACCGTCGTCGAGGTCGACGAGGATCCCGGTGCCGTCTCCGGTTGCCGTGTCGTGGCGGAGCGACTGCTTGATCCTCTGCTCGTCGACGACATGGCGGTGCGATGGTGACAGCACCGACTGGATCTCGCCGAAGGCGCCGGTGATCGCGCCGCCGTCGACCTCCGGCTTGCGTTTGCGCCAGTAGATCCAGCCACGGCGTTCCGCCCACAGGGCGACCCGGTCCAGGAGGGTGGCCCCGAGTGCCAGTGCCGACACCCACACGATCACGGTCACACGCATCACGCTACCGGCGTCGGTGACGGACCACGGTCGCGGTCTAACGCGGGGTCGGGCCCTCGTCGCGTTCCAGTTCGCCGACCAGTCCGAGTCCGTCGCGTCCGCGCTGCTCGCGGTAGGCGACGCGGCCGACGGTGTGCGCGATCACGGGTGCGGTCAGCAGCGTGAACAGTCCGACGAGGACGAGCATCCAGATGTCGACATTGCCCCGCAGCCGGATCACGCAGCCGGCGAGCACCAGGATCATGCCGATCACCTGCGGCTTCGTCGCCGGGTGCATCCGCGACAGGGTGTCGTCGAAGCGGACGATGCCGATGGCGGCGGTCATCGCGAGCAGCGCGCCCAGCAGGATGGCGATCGCCGCGACGACGTCGAGTGCGGTGCTCACTGGTCGTCCCGAACCCGGAATCGGGCCACCGACACCGAGCCGATGAACCCGACGAGGGAGAGGGCGACGATCGCGGGCACCAGGGTGGTGTCCATGCTGTACGCCGCCCAGAGCGTGAGACCGCAGATGGACACCGCGACGAGGGTGTCCATCGCGACGAGTCGGTCCAGGGTGGAGGGTCCGTCGAGCAGGCGGTACGCGGTGAGTACCGCGGCGATCGACATCATCACCCCGGCGATCACGATCACTGTCGTCATCACAGTTCCTTTCGTGTGGCGATGTCGCCGGTGCCGGGGGTGTCGCCCGCCCACTCGGCAGGCCGTTCGAACGCCTCGATGAACAGGCGCTCGAGACGGCGGACCGTGGCATGGAACTGGTGCACCGCCCTGTCGGTGCCGAGGTCGAGAACGTGGACGTACACCGTCCGCTTGACCTGGTCGACCTCGAGGACGAGGGTGCCCGGAATCAGGTTGAGGACGTCCACGCACAGTGTCAGGACGAGGTCCGACTTGATGGCCAGCCGGCAGCGGAGCACGCCGGTCACCGGGGGCGGGCCCGGGCGGATCGACAGCCATGCCACCTGGACGCTCGACTGCGCTGCGTACCAGAGGCTGATGCCGACGAGTTTCACGATCGACCACAGGTGGATGCGACCGCCGACGGGAACGCGGGGTAGGGGAAGCAGGACCGTGATGAGGACGGCGACGACCAGGCCGCCGACGATGTTGGCGACAGAGATGTTGCCCCACAGGAGGACCCACACGAACACCAGCCACGCGAGCGAGCCCGCGCGCAACACCGCAGACCGGCTCATCTGTCGCCTCCCGTCGCGGTGACCTGCTCGGAGTAGTTCGGCCCGAGCACGGCGTCGATGTAGATGGACCGGTCCTGCAGGTCCGTCGCGGCGCGATCGGTGACGGCGATGATCTGGCCCGCGAACACCGTCAACGCGATCCCGACCCCGACGAGCGCGAACGTCGGCACCAGCATCAGCGCGGGCATCCGGCCGACGTCCTCGCGGTCGACGAACGCGATGTCCGCCTCGGACTCGTCGATGAGAGCGGACGGGCTGACGTCGGCGAGATCGCCCTCCGGGGCGTCGGCACGGGCCCGCCAGAACGCCTTCGTCCACACGCGCGCGACGACGTACAGAGTCAGCAGGCTGGTGATCGTGCCGCCCGCGACGAGTACCCAGGACAGCGCGCTCGGATGTGCGGCGCCTGCCTGTAGGAGGGCAATCTTGCCGATGAACCCGGAGAAGGGCGGGATGCCGCCCAGGTTCAGCGCGGGAACCAGGAACACGAGCGCCAGCACCGGGCTCGCGGCAGCGAGACCACCGAGTCGGCGCAGCGACGACGACCCGGCCTGTCGTTCGATCAGACCGACGACGAGGAACAGGGTCGTCTGCACGATGATGTGGTGCGCGACGTAGTAGATCGAGCCGGACAGGCCCTGCTGAGTCGAGAGCGCGATGCCGAACACCATGTAGCCGATGTGGCTGACCAGGGTGAACGAGAGCAGACGCTTGATGTCGGACTGGGCGATCGCACCGAGGATGCCGACGATCATCGTCAGCAGGCCGCAGATCATCAGGACGTCGTCGAGCTCGCCCTGCGGGAACAGCAGCGTGTGTGCGCGGATGATCGCGTACACACCGACCTTGGTGAGCAGTCCCGCGAACACCGCAGTGACCGGCGCTGGTGCGGTCGGGTACGAGTCGGGCAGCCACGTCGACAGCGGGAAGACCGCGGCCTTGATGCCGAACGCGACGAGCAGGACACCGAAGATCGCCATCCGGGTGCCGTTCGGGACGTCGTCGAGCCGCACCGCCATCTGCGCGAGGTTCAGTGTGCCGGTGGCACCGTAGGCGAGCGCGATGCCGATCAGGAAGATCAGCGACGACACCATCGACACCATCACGTACGACACGCCCGCTCGGACCCGGTCGGCGCTCCCGCCGAGGGTCAACAGCACGAAGGACGCCGCGAGCAGCACCTCGAACCCGACGAACAGGTTGAACAGGTCGCCTGCGAGGAAGGCGTTCGAGATGCCCGCGGCCAGCGCCAGATAGGTCGGCAGGAAGATCGACACCGGCTGCTTCTCGTTGCCGTCGTGAATACCCTGGCCGACGGCGAATGCCATGACGGCGAGCAGCACGATGTACGAGACGACCAGCATGATCGCGGACAGTCGGTCGACGACGAGGGTGATGCCGATCGGGGATTCCCAGCCGCCGACCTGCAGCGACGAGATGCCGTCCCGGTCGGCGAGGTACAGCAGCATGCACGACACGGCGAGGCCTGCGACGAGTGCGGCGATCGTGACTGCGCGCTGGAACCGGGGCCTGCGTCCGCCGACCAGCGTCACGGCGGCGGCGAGCATCGGGATCAGGACGGGCAGTGGCGTCAACGTCTGCACGACGTCGGGTGACAGCGTCATCGGCGGTCACCGCCCGGAGCGGCCCCGACCTCGTTGCCGGGTTCGTCGTCGCCGCGGGAGTCGAACTCGTCGAAGTCGCCTTCGCGCAGATCTTCGTACACCTCGAGTTCCTCGAGGTTCGTGAGCTGTTCGAGTGGGATCGGGTTGCCCTTGTCGTCGAAGGCGTCACCGCTGAACGTGGAGTCGCCGGTGATCGGATCGTCGGAACGGTCGTGGTCGGGTGCCTCCGCGGGACTGCGGAGGTGTTTGACCTTGGTGTCCTCGGGGTCGTCCTCGACGGCATCCTGCGTGTTGATCTTGTAGGACCGGTAGGCCAACGCCATCACGAACGCGGCGATCCCCATCGTGATGACGATCGCGGTCAGGATCATCGCTTGCGCGAGCGGATCCGACATCTCGTCGTACACCTCGTTGGTGCGGCCGACGATCGGGGCGCTGCCCGGCGGGCCGCCCGAGGACAGGATCAGCAGGTTGACGCCGTTGCCGAACAGCAGCAGGCCCAGCAGCATCTTCGTGATCGAGCGTTCCAGCAGCAGGTACACGCCGCACGAGATGAGGATGCCGATGACGAGGAGGAATCCGAGGTTGACGGTCACCGGGTCGTCACCTGCCTTCCGGGCTCGGGGAGGTTCTCGACCTCGGCGTCGAGTCGGGCGCCCAGGCTGCGCAGAACGTCGAGAACCAGACCGACGACGATGAGATAGACGCCGAGGTCGAAGAACAGCGCCGTCACGAGCTTGATGTCGCCGAGCAGTGGCAGCGTCATCTCGATCGTCGCCGACGACAGCGCGGGGGCGCCGAGAACCACGGACGCCAGCGCGGTGCCCGCGGAGAAGATCAGGCCGAGTCCGAGGATCTTGCCCGCGTCGATCGGGACCGTTTCGCCGAGTTCGTACCGGCCGCCCGCGAGGTAGCGGAGCACGAGCGCGAGTCCCGCCGTGAGACCGCCAGCGAAGCCGCCGCCGGGAGCGTTGTGGCCGGAGAAGAAGAAGTACACCGACAGCACCATCATCGTCGGAAAGACCATTCGCGTCGTGACCTCGAGGATCAGCGACCGGTGCCGGGGATCGATCAGGTCGCCGCCGAGGAGCCACGTGGTCTCCGGCGTCGGGGCGAAAGACGGAGCGTCCGCCACGCGGGGCGCGGTGCCGAACCGTCGGGTGCGGAACACCAGCGACGCGACACCGGTCGCGGCGACGAGCAGGACCGAGATCTCGCCGAGGGTGTCCCAGGCGCGGATGTCGACGAGCAGGACGTTGACGACGTTCTTGCCGTTGCCGACGTGATACGCGAGGTCGGGCATCTGCACCGAGATCGGTTCGGCGGAACGGGCGCTGATGGCGAACGCGCCGAGCGCGGTCACGGCGGCGCCGACCGCGACGCCGAGCGCCGCACGCGCCGGCTTGAACCCGACGGACTGGCGTTCGTCGATCTCGGCGGGCAGCTTGCGGAGCACCAGCACGAAGATCACCAGGGTCAGCGTCTCGACGAGGAACTGCGTCAACGCGAGGTCGGGGGCGCCGTCGAGCGCGAAGATGACGCCGCAGCCGTAGCCGGTGACGCCGACGAGGATGACGGACGCGAGCCGGTTACGCATGACGGTCGCCGCGAGTGCCGCGGAGATCATGATGAGCCCGACCGCGAACTGCACCGGCGACTCCCACACGTGCAGGGACACCGAGGTGTCGGTGCCGAGGAGCAACAGGATCGTCGGCAGCAGGACGAGGGTGACGAGGATCGACGCCTGGGTCAGCGGCAGCGAACCGCGCTGCGTGGTGCCGGTGAGCCGGATCGACAGGGTGTCCATGCCGCGCAGGGTCGCGTCGTAGATGCGTTCCGCGTTGCCCAGCAGGGGACGCTCGAACCGCAGGCGGCTGATCCGGCGGTGCACGAGGTAGAGCGCGACGCCGCTGCCGATCACGAGCACGGTCAGCCACAGCGCCAGCCCGAACCCGTGCCACAGTCCGAGGTGGTAGCCCTGGGGTCCGGGCAGGGTGTCGGCGTAGGCGACGAGCAGGGTGTCGAGGACCGGCGAGATCAGGCCGGTGACCAGGCCCGCCGCCGACAACAAGGCGGGAACCGCGAGGAAAAGCGGGCCGGCCCGATGCATCTTCTGCACGGCCGCGCTCGGCTCCGCGAGCTGCTTGCGAGCAAACGCGCCCCACACGAACCGGATGCTGTAGGCGACGGTGAGGATCGAACCGAGGACGATGCCCGCGAGTACCAGGACGCGGACGGTCGGGTTGAGCACCGACGTGGTCGCGACGGCCTCGAGCGCGGCTTCCTTGCCGACGAACCCCAGGAACGGCGGAAGCCCGGCCATGCTCGCGGCCGCCCCGATGGCGACGATGCACAGGACCGGTGCGGCGGGACCGAGGTGCGCCAGCTTGCGGATGTCGCGGGTGCCGGTCGTGTGGTCGATGATGCCGACCACCATGAACAGGCAGGCCTTGAACATCGCGTGCGCGACGACGAGGGTGATGCCCGCGAGCGCGGCGTCGCGGGATCCGGTCCCGACGAGCACGGTGAGGAATCCGAGCTGACTGACCGTGCCGAACGCGAGGATCAACTTGAGGTCGAAGGCGCGCATCGCGCGCCAGCCGCCGAGAATCATGGTGCCGAGGCCGAGTGTCAGGACGGTGACGCGCCACGGACCGGAATCGGCGAAGCCGGGTGCGAGGCGGGCGATGAGGTAGATACCCGCCTTCACCATCGCGGCGGCGTGCAGGTACGCGCTGACCGGAGTGGGGGCGGCCATCGCTCCGGGGAGCCAGAAGTGCATCGGGATGATCGCGGACTTCGACAGCGCTCCCGTCAACACCAGGACGACGCCGACCGCCGCGAGCACACCGTCCGGAGGGTTCTCCAGCAGCACGGACAGTTGGTAGCTGCCGCCGACCTGTCCGAGGATGATGAATCCGACGAGCATCGCCAGGCCGCCCGCGGTGGTCACCAGCAGCGCCTGGGTGGCGGCGCGGCGACTCGACGCACGTTCGGCGTAGTGGCCGACGAGCAGGAACGACAGGACCGTCGTCAGTTCCCAGAACGTGTAGAGGATGAGCATGTTGTCGCTGGTGACCAGCCCGAACATGGCTCCGGAGAAGGCGACCATCTCGGCGGCGAAGATGCCGAGGCGGGTGTCGCCGTCCTGGAAGTAGCGCGCGCAGTAGATCAGCACGAGGGTGCCGATGCCGAGGATCAACGCGGACATGATCGCGGCGAGGGAGTCGAACCGCATGTCGATGTTCATCGACAGTCCGGGAGCCCAGGTGATGTGCAGCGACTGTTCGGTGTTCCAGTTCGCGATCACCCACACCAGGGACGCCGCGGGCACCAGCGACAGGGGGAGAAAAGCGTTGCGCCCCATTGTTCGCACGACAGCGGGCGCCAGAACGGCGGCGAATGCGTGGGCGAACAATATTGCGAGCAAGGGCACTCCGTCGGTGTCGAGGGCGGGGTGTCTATACGCCCTGGAGTATCCGGACGCCTGATGTCCAGTTTAGGGGATACGAACATTCCCCCCGCAGGCGGCTCTGCCGCTCCCACGCTCGTTCGGGGTGTCCGGACCCTGAAACCGCTCGTGAGCGCCGCAGGCGCCTACCCTTGGGGAATGCCCGAGATCAGGACCGTCGCACTCGCCCATGTGCGCGACCGCCGGATGCTGCAGGCACGGTCCGTCGGCAAGACCGCCTTCTACATGGCGGGCGGCAAGATCGACCCCGGGGAGACGCCGGAACAGGCTCTGCACAGGGAGATTCGCGAAGAACTCGACGCAGGAATCGTCGACGGCACCCTCGAACGGCTCGGGGTGTTCGAAGCCGAGGCGTTCGGTCATCCACCCGGAACCCGACTGCACATGACGTGCTACCGCGCGACGTTGACCGCCGAGCCCGTCGCGACGAGCGAGATCGCGGAACTGCGCTACTTCACCGTCGACGAGTACGCGGCGATGCCGGAGTCCGCTCCCGGATCCCGGCTGGTGTTCGAGCACCTCCGTTCGCTCGGCCTCGTGGACTGAGTCGACGGTGATCTTCACGGCGGACGCACTCGCAGGCATCGTCGCCGGGACCGTGACGCTCGCGTTCCGGAGATGGGACCGACCCCGGGTGCGCGCGGGCAGCAGCCAGCGGACCGCCGTCGGGGTGATCGCGTTCGACTCCGTGGACGAGGTCGCGCCGAACGACGTGACGGATGCCGACGCGCACGCGGCCGGCTTCGCGTCCGCCGACGTCCTCCTCGCGTTCGTCGACAAGAAGGCGCACGGTCCGATCCTCTACCGGATCGCGCTGCGGTCGGGCGGCCCCGACCCCCGCGCAGTGCTGCGGGAGAACGCCGACCTCTCGGACGCGGACGTCGTCGCGCTGTGCCGCAGGCTGGCGCGGATGGATGCCAACGGACCGTGGACCGAGGCGACGCTGCGACTGATCGGGGAGCGGCCCGCCGTGGTCTCGACCGAGCTCGCGCCGGTTGTCGGGATGGATAGGCCGACGTTCAAACAGAAGGTGCGCCGCCTCAAGGAACTCGGGCTGACCGAAAGCCTCGACGTCGGATATCGGCTCAGCCCGCGCGGGCGGGCACTGCTGGATCGGCTGACTCGGTCAACCGAATGAAACCCGACCGGAACAGACCCGGACGTGTTTTCGGAGGGCTAGGTTCGGAGGTCATGGACCTCAGTGGTGTGTCGAGACGTGACGTACTTCGTGGAGCAGCGGTCGGACTCGGCGCCGCCGCACTCGGTTCGCTCGGCGCGGGAAGGGCGGCGGGGTCCGCCCTGGGACGCACCGCGCTCGTCATCGGCAGCGGTTTCGGTGGCGCTGTCGCAGCGCTACGCCTGGGGCTGGCCGGATTCGAGACGACGGTCCTCGAACGAGGGCGGCGGTGGCCGATCGACCCGTCCGGCAACACCTTCGCCACTTTCGACAGCCCCGATGGCCGGGCGGCGTGGTTCTCGACGAAGCCGCCGATCAACCCGCTGACGCAGTTCCAGCAGATCCCGCTGTACGCGGGCGTGGTCGAGGAGATCAAGGGCAACGGCATCAACGCGCTCTACGGCGCCGGTGTCGGCGGTGGATCGCTGGTGTTCGGCGCCTACTCGGTGCAGCCACGTCGCCGCGACTTCGAGCAGATCTTCCCGCAGTCCCTCGACTACGGCGAACTCGATCGCGTCTACTTCCCTCGGGCCAAGGCCGAACTCGGCACGTCGCCGCTGCCCGCCGACCTGCTGGCCCGGCCCGAGTACGTGGGCGCGCGGTCGTGGCTGGCGGACATCGCCGACTACGGCGGCACCCCGACGTTCCACGACTTCTGCGTCGACTGGGATCTCGTGCGCGCCGAGTTCGAGGGCCGACTCCGCCCGTCGATCTCGGTGGCGGAGGGGCCGTACGGCATCAACTCCGGCGCGAAGAACAGCGTCGACCACAACTATCTGCCTCGCGCCGAGGCCACCGGCAACGTCACGGTCCTGCCGCTGCACGAGGCGATTCGGATTCGTGAGATCGGCAACCAGTTCGAGGTCACGGCACGGCAGATCGACGAGCACGGAAGGGAACTCGGGACGCGCACCTTCGTCGTGGACCACCTGTTCCTGGCTGCCGGTTCGTACCACTCCACCGAACTGCTCGTCACCGCGCGCGCCACGGGAACGCTGCCGAGGCTGAGTCCCGAGGTCGGGCAGGGCTACGGCAACAACGGCGACTTCATCACCTCCCGCGTGATGAACCGCCGCGAGTACGGGTCGAAGCAGCCCGGCCCCGGCGTGGCGCTGCTCTACGACGACGAGGACCCGGACGGCTCGGTGTCGATGTCGTGGCAGGCGGCGCCGTTCCCGGAGATCGCGGGCGGGCACACCAGTACGAACCTGATCCAGGCGATCACGCACGAGCGTGGGTCCGTCGACTGGAACCCCGCGACGGGCCGCGTCGAACTGAACTACCCGTACGCGGAGGGGGCGAACGACCTCGACATCCGGGCGGCGCGGTTCGCGGGACGCTTCCACGAGCGGGCCGACACCCGCCACGGATACCCCGCCAACGGCATCCCCGTGTACACGCGTGCGGTTGGATTCGGAAGCGCTGCAACGTATCACGGACTCGGTGGCGTCGTGATGGGCAAGGCCGCCACGGACGACGGCCGGGTGCACGGTTACGACAACCTGTACGTCGTCGACGGCGCACTGATCCCCGGCGCGGTCGGACTGGTGAACCCGTCCCTGACGATCACTGCGATCGCCGAGCGGTGCATGGACCGGTTCGTCGCGCGGAACGGCTGACGCCTGTGAGTCCTTTCGGCCGGTAGCGGGGGCCGAAAGGACTCACAGGCGGCGCTGTCGCTCGCTCAGTGGGCAGCGACCAGGACGTCACTCTCCTCGGCAGGCAATGTGCCGCCGGGGAGCAGGAACGCCGAGATGACCGCGCCGCCGACGAAGATCGCGGCCGCCCACCAGAAGGTGGTGGTGTAACTCTCGACGGCGGCGAGTGCCTTCGTCTGCGCGTCCGGGGTCCGGCCCGTCATGAAGTCCGCCGCCGCCGTCGCCGCGACGGTACTGAGCAGGGCGGTGCCGATGGAGCCGCCGACCTGCTGCATGGTGTTCACCGTCGCCGACGCGACTCCGGCGTCCTCGGGTTGCACGCCGGTCACCGCACCCTGCATGCCGGGCGCGAAGACCATGCCCATCCCGACGCCGAGCAGGACCAGTCCCGGCAGGATGTGCGCGGCATAGTCGCTGTCCACCTGGAGTTGCGCGAGGAGCGCGAGGCCCGCCGCGCCGAGTGCGAGGCCACCGACCATCAGCGGACGGGGACCGACCCGCGGCAGCAGCACGCCGGTCGACGTGGTCGCCGAGACGACCATGCCCGCGACCATCGGCAGGAACGCGACACCGGTGACGATCGGCGAGTACATCAGCGTCGTCTGCATGTAGAAGGTCAGGAACAGGAAGACCGCGAACATGCCGGAGCCGGTGAGGAACATCGCCAGGTACGCGCCGCCACGGGTGCGGTCGAGAACGATGCGCAGCGGCAGCAGCGGATGCGAGACACGCGTCTCGATCACCACGAAGGCACCGAGCAGGACGGCGCCACCGACGAGCCAGGCGATGGTCGCGGGGTTCGACCAGCCGTGCGACTCGGCATGCGAGAAGCCGTAGACGATGCCGAACAGTGCCGCGGACACGGTCACCGTGCCCGGAATATCCAGGCGCGGACGGTGTTCCGCGCGGTGCGGCGCCATCATCGTCAGTGCGCCGACGAGCGCGACGGCGGCGAAGATCAGGTTGACGTAGAGGCTCCACCGCCACGACGTCCACTCGGTCAGTGCCCCGCCGAGCAGCAGGCCGATGGCGCCGCCCGCCCCCGCGACCGCGCCGAAGATGCCGAATGCCTTGGCTCGTTCTCCGGGTTCGGTGAACGTGGTGGCGAGCAGGGACAGTGCGGCGGGCGCGAGCAGGGCGGCGAACACGCCCTGGCCGGCGCGGGCGGCGACGAGCATGCCGAAGTTGACTGCGGCGCCGCCGACCGCGGACATGACGGCAAATCCGATCAGGCCGATGACGAAGGTGTTCCGTCGGCCGAACAGGTCGCTGAGCCGGCCGCCGAGCAGCAGCAGGCTGCCGAAGGCGAGGGCGTAGGCGGTGACCACCCACTGGCGGTCGGCGTCGGAGAATTCGAGTGCCTGCTGGGCGGCGGGCAGTGCGATGTTCACGATGGTCGCGTCGAGCACGACCATGAGCTGAGCGAGGGCGATCACCGCGAGGACGAGCCAGCGGAGGCGGTGTTCCCTTCCGGTTGACTCCGACCCGGTGTCGGGCCTGTCGAGAGTGGACGTGGTCATTGGGTAGCCCCTTTTGGTCTGGCGTGGCGTCACAGCTCGATGACTGAAGCTCGATGTAGCGAAGTGGAGGAGTAAGCTCCACTTGGATGACCGTACGCCTAAGTGGAGAATATGTCTCCATTTATTTTCGGCACGCGGCTCTGCGCGCCCGGTTTCGACCGATTTCGGGCCGGGTTTGTCGGATTTTCGGAGATGGCAGAATGAGTTTCGTGAGCACTGTCACAGGGGAGCGCAAGCTGCGCGCCGACGCCGAACGCAACCGACGCAAGATCCTCGACGCCGCCGCCGAGCTGTTCGCGCTGCGTGGCATCGACATCACCCTCGACGACGTCGCGCGGCACGCGAAGGTCGGCGTCGGCACCGTCTACCGGCGCTTCAGCTGCAAGCAGGAACTCGTCGACGGCGTCTTCGAGCAGCACATGGCGGACATGGAGGCCGGCGCCTGCGCGGCTCTCGCCGTCGACGACCCGTGGCAGGGACTCGTCGACTTCGTCGCGTCCACCTGCGAGCAGATGGCAGTCAACCGCGGCATGGGTGAGGTGTTCTTCAGTTGCGACGAGGGCCGCGAGCAGATCGCATGCGCCCGCGAACGCGTCGCCCCACTCGTCGAGCAACTCATCACCCGAGCCAGAGACGCGGGCGCCCTGCGCCCCGACGTCACCGCCAACGACGTGTTCACCGTCGCCAAGATGGTCGGCGCCGTCATCGACTTCGCCGGCCCCATCGCCCCCGACGCGTGGCGTCGCTACCTCGGCATCGCCCTCGACGGCCTGCGCTCCGAGGGCGCCGCTCGCACACCCCTGACCGAGCCCCCGCTGACCGACGAACAGGTCGAGGCGGCCAAGGTGGCGGCAGCCGGGCGCGGCTAGATCGCACAGCCGCGCGCGGCTAGGTCGTGTTTCATAACGCCGCCGCCGCGTGGCTCGACCTGCCCGCCGCTGTCACGTCGGGCTCCGGCCGCGTGCTGGTGGGCGCGGGCGATGGTCGAGTCGACGCTTACGTCCCACACGATCTGGCCGGCGGTCGGCGATGGCCTGCAACCGTGTGTGGATCTGCGTCCACGCCCGGCCGTTGCCAGCGTCGGGAGAGTCCGTAGCTCGTCCGCTGGGCGCGTACCGGGCCGGGACGACCCGCCACGGCTCACCGGTGCGGGTCCGCCACCGGATCCCATCGACGTGGTCGCGTTTGGTCCAGTTCGGTGGACGGCCCGACTTCTTTCCCCTCGGCAGCAGCGGAGCGAGCTGTGCCCCCTGCGCGTCAGATAGTTCCGCTCGCGGCCCTGGCGCCATTGTGCTGGGCACGCGACTTCGGAGGCTTCATCGCGGCCGCGTTTGGCGATGCCCAATCCCGCCGCTGTGACGATCGAGCAAGCGCCTCGCGACCCGGATCTACTTATCCGTCACCAGGCGATACACCACGTATCCAACGAACCACGTGGTGAGGAGGATGCAGAGAACGAGGAGGACGTCGATCGCGATCACGAGCATGCAGACTCCTTGGTTAGTGGGCACTCACTAACCAAGATCGTAGGCTACCGTCGGGACATGCCCGACAATGCTGTACCCACCGCGCGCGACCGGATCCTGGACGCAGCCGCCAGCACCATGCGAGACAGAGGGCTTGCCCGGGCAACAACGAAGGAGATCGCGGCGGTCGCCGGCTACTCGGAGGCGATGATCTACAAGCTCTTCGACGACAAGGTCGACCTGTTTCTGAGCGTCCTGCGTGAACGGGTTCCCGCCGTCGACATTCTCACCCGCACCGATCGCACCCCCGGCGACGCCAGCACCCTCGAGGGCAGGTTGGGAGCGACCATCGAGCAGGTCACGGCGTTCTATCGACAGACGTTCGCAATTGGCGCCTCCCTGTTCTCCGACGCTGAACTCCTCGAACGACACCGAACCGCCGTCATGGCACAAGGTGCAGGCCCCGCGCTTCTCCCGGCCGCCGTCGCCCGATTCCTTCAGAACGAGCAGCGCACCGGCACCATCGTTGCCGGTGCCCCGATCAACGGGGCCGCATCATCCATCGCCGGCGCCTGCTACCTACGGGCCTTCCTCGAGCAGTTCTACGGACCCGAGCACCCGCAGGAGCCGATGGCCGAGTTCACCGCCTCGGTCATCGCGACGGTGTTGCCTGCTTTGATCGCTGCGTAACACCACTTCTGTGCGGCTGGGACTGCCGGAGACTCAGTCCTCCGCGCGTTGACGCAGGACGCCTGCCGCCGCGATCGTCGCGAGGCCGACCACCGTCATCGCGGTGGTCAGCCAGTAGGGGTCGGGCGGCATTGACGCCATCATCCCGCGCGGCAGCGACCTCAGTGGCGACCGATCCTCCAGCAGGTCCGGTGCCCCCTGCCCCGCGACGCTCAGCGCGCTGGGCACGAACAGCACCGACAGTCCGGCGATCGTGGCGCCCGACCGGATGGGATCGCACGAGCCCAGCGCGTAGCCGGCAATGGGGGCGACGGCCAGCCAGCGCACCGCGCCACCCATCCCGTCCGCGATGTCGGGCAGCAGACCCGCCAGGGAGACGGCCGCCAGAAGCGTCAGTCCGACCACGACGCTCGGCCACCGCGACCCGACCACCACGCCGACGGTCAGCCCGACGATCAGGATGACGACGCCGATCCAGGTGGTGTCCGACCATCCGGACAGTGGCGCGACTGCCGCGACGATGGCAGTCGTCGTCAGCAGGAGCGTCCCGTCCTGTCCGTCGAGGACGAACGCGGCGCCGATGGTGACGGCGACGAAGACCGCGAGCAGCACCCCGGTGAGCGGCCGATTGTCCTGCGCGGCAGCGATGGCTGCGTTCGTCGCCAGCGCCGTCGCCACCACGGTCGCCGTGACCGCGACGCCCCGCGTGGACGGCTTCGCGGGCCGCGCGCCGCCGAGCGTCGTCGCGAAGGCCGTTGCGACGATGGCGGGCAGCAGCAGCATCCACGCCGGTGCCGAGGTGAGGGTGCCCGCGTCGGTCAGCGGGGCGTAGGGCGTCCACTGCTGCTCGGGCGCCCGACCCAGGAGTTCGCTGGTGACGGGAACCACCAGGAACGCGGCGACTGCGGCGCCGAGCAGCACGGCCGTCTCGGTTCGGTCGCCGGCCGCGGCGGCCGCACCGCCGAGCGCGACACCCGCCGCGATCCCCGACACCCACGTCACTGCGATCAACCATTCGAGTTGCCACACACCGTCATTGCTGTACTGCACCGCGACAAGGACACCCAGCCCTACGAGCGTCGTCATCCGTGCCGCTCGCGCGGACCCGCGCCGAGACAACGCGCCCGCGAGCGTGGCGGCCACGACCAGCCCGACTGCGGAGGCCAGCGGTCGGCTGGTCATCAGCGCGGTCAGCTGACCGTCGGTGCCGCTGATCCCGAAGTTGGGTGCCAGCGGTGCCAGCAGTGCCCACCCCGCGGTCGCGCCGACCAGCAGAGCGGCGAGCAGGTCGAACGTGCGGCGCATCGTCGTCATCGACGGGCCCGCAAGCCGTGAATGCCCCACGCGCAGAAGGCGACCGCGAGAGCCAGTGCGATACCGGCAACGCGGTCGTCGTAGTGGGGGATGAGTGCGAACCTCTCGAACTGCTTGTCGAGCTCACTCGCGTACTCCAGCGACATCTCGGAGCCACTGAGTGGTTGAAATGCGCCGTCGTAGGTCACCGGACCGCTGGGCGCGATGACCGTCGCGGCCGCGTGGAAGACGTAGGACACGAAGGGAATCGACAGTGCGGCCGCTGCGACGGCGGCGCTGCCGGGAAGTGTCCCCGCGACGGCCCACCCGGCGCCGACACCGACGACGGCGAGTCGCACCAGCAGCCAGGGGCCGTCGGCGCCGAAGTCGGGCCAGATCACGGCGACGACGGGGACCAGGGCGGCGACTCCGAGTCCGGCCATCGGATTCGGGAGCCGGAGTGCGAGCACCATCCCGGCGAGGACCGCGACCGCGGCGACGGTGACCGTCAGCCACGCGGGGACGTCACGGAACGGGCTGCGCAGGTCGACCAGGACCGGCATGGCCGCGGCCGCGATCCCCGTGGCGGCCACCACGATCACGCCGCCGGCGATCTCGGTGCGGCGGGCGATGAACCGCGCGCACACGACCGTTGCGACCAGGATCACCACCATCGCGACCGCGATGATCACCCATTGCCGGGTTCGGGTCTCGTTGCCGCTCTGTCCGATCCACGCGAGCTGCGCCCGGTTGATCACGGCGAGCGCCGCGATCGTCAGCAGAGCAGCGCCTGCTTCCGGGGCGGTGATCTTGGGGATTCGGGACCCGGTGTCCGCGACCGCGGCCGCGGCGATCGCCGCCGCGACGGTCACGGCGAGCAGCCACCAGGACGGCTCCCCGAGGGTCGAGGTGCTCTGCGTCGACGTTGCCGCGCCGAACGCGGGCACGGACAGGAACCCGGTGACGGCGCCGCCGACGACCGCGAGTTGAGCGCCGCGGTGGCCCCACACTGCCGCGACCGCCGCTCCGAGCAGCGCGCCCGCGGCCACGCACTTGACGATGTGCAGCGAGATCAGGGCGTCGACTCCGGTGATCTCCGGGACCGCCATCCGCACCAGGCCGATGGGCAGCGTCGCCGCGGCGGCCACCACCCAGGCGAGGCGACGCGACCCGCTCCGCTGCAGGGCGATACAGACCGCGACCGCGACGACGACGCCGACCACGATGCCCGTCGGCTGCGCCCCGAGCCAGCGGTCGAGTTCGCGGTCCGACACCTCGATCGCCCACCGTCCGCCGGGCGGGTCGGTGAGGACGAATGCGACGAGGAACGCGCCGAGCAGTCCGGCGAGCGCGGACACGGCGGTGCGGGGGGTGACGGGCAGGGTCCTGGCGGGCATTGCCCGACGCTAGCCGAACAGCCCGCCGCTGCCGCGGACCTCGGGCGGGGTGGCCGGCGTGGTTCAGGCGCCTGCGGCGTCGACGATCACCGCGGTCACCTCGTCCGGCCGCGACACGAGCGAGGCGTGGGAGGCGTCGATCTCGGTGGTGTGCGCGCGGGCGCGGCCTGCCATGAACCGTTGCGCGTCCGGGGGGATCACCTGATCCTGTGTCGACACGAGATACCAGTTGGGGCGCGTCGTCCACGTCGGCGTCGCGGACGGTTCGAGGTTCGCCCACAGTGCCGCGGACTTCTGGTGCGCGAACATGTCGGCGGCGGTGGCGTCGTCGACGTCCTGGGCGAAGATGCCGTGGAAGTACTCGCCCGCGATGTACCCGTCGAGGTTCTTGCCGCCGATGGCCTGCGCGTCGTCGACGATCTTCAGTTGCAGCGCGGGCGGGAGCAGCTTGCTGCCGGGGAAGCGCAGCGGGTTGAGGATGCCCTGGACGAACTCGCCGCGGTCGGGGGCGAACGCCGCGATGTACACGTTGGCCTTGACGTCGGGGTCGTCGGTGTTGCTGATGACGACGCCGCCGTAGGAGTGGCCGACGAGGACGATCGGGCCCTCGATGCCTGCCAGCTTCTGCTCGAGGAGCGCCGAGTCGTAGGCGGGGCCGCGCAGTGGGTTGTCGAACGTCTCGACGGGATAGCCCCGCGCGGTGAGGTTGGCGGCGACGTCGTTCCACCCTGTCGAGTCGGCGAACGCGCCGTGCACCAGGACCACGGTGGGCAGGGGAGCCGCCGCGACGGGTGCCACGGACAGGGCGAGCGGAGTGAGGGCGACTACCGCCGCGACCGACCACCTGGCAGCTCGCGGCCGGAGGGATGTCGAGAAGGGCGGTTTCTTCGAGGAGGGCGGCTTCTTCGGGAAGGACATCGGGGGTGACTCCCGTTCTGCGTCGTGGGCACGGGACAGCGGTGATGCGTCGCCGGTTACGAGTGGGAGGCGACGCCCCGGGGACGATGTCGGGGTCGCCCCCGGGCTGATTCGACGGTAGGTCGCGGAGTGGGCGCGGAATCGGCCCTCTGCGCACGTCGCTGTCCTCAGGGTGCGCGGGCCAACCGGTCGCGACGGAGGCGTCCCGGCGTGACGCCGTACGCGTCCCGGAACCGTCGGGTGAAGTGCGTGGCGTCGACGAAACCGTGCCGCTGCGCGACGGCCGCGATCGTGAGGTGCCGGTTCCTGCTGTCCAACAAGGTGTCACGGGCCTCGTCGAGCCGGCGTCTCGAAATGTGCTCGCCCAGAGTCGTACCGGTGGCCGACCACACGGAATGCAGGTGTCGCACCGAGATATGGTGGGCGGCGGCGACCTTGGTGGGTCCGAGCTCGGGCTCGCCGAGGTGTGCATCGATGTACGTCCTGATGCGGTCGAGCAGGTCGGCGCGGGGATCGTCCGGTCGTCGCCCGAGCGATCCGAGAAGCAGGGCCCGCACGAGATCGACCGTGGGGTCGACGAGCGTCGCCAGCGCCGACGGTGAGTGTGCTGCGATGTCGGCGAGATCGACGAGGCTGCGCACGATCAGATCGTGGAGGGCGGGGCCGTCGCGCAGATGCCGTGCCGCCTCGGGCACATCGGCAGGCTGTATCGCGACGACGGTGCGGTCGAGGGTGATGCTGACGGCCGTACCGACGTCCCGGCGCCGGAAGTCGTGGGGTGCGGTGTGGTCGATCAGGATGAGGGTCGGCTCCGACCGGGTCGGGGTGACGGTGTGTCCGTACTGCGTGAATGTCCAGTCGCCCGGACTCACCGCCGCGACCGTCAGACGGGACACACCGCCACCCCGATCGCGTCCGACGGACACGCCGGTGCCCGCCGCGTCGACCAGCACGGCGCCGCAGCCGAGGTTCCAGGTCCGGACGCGGGCCCAGCGATCGCGACCGGGAAGGGGACGGATCGACACCGGCACGCCTGCCTCGCGCAGTGCGCTGCTCTGCGCGAGGCGTGGCTGCGGGTCGGGAGGCACGGGAGGTCAGGCGGTGGGTTCGGCCGCGGGGGAGTCTGCGTGCTCGACCGCCCACTCGAGCGCCAGGTCCGCAACCGCCTCCCAGCCCGGCTCCGCGCACGTCCAGTGCGACCTGCCCTCGAAGAGGTGGAACTCGGTGAGCGACGCCGACTTCCGGTAGTGCTCGGCGTTCGACTTGTTCACCGACGCGGGCATGATGTGGTCGGCTCCGCCCGCGATGAACAGCAGCGGCGCCCGGTCGTCGGAGGAGTAGTCCACCCACGTTTCCTGGTGCCCCGGCTTGAAGTTGGCGATCAGTCCGTACGCCCAGACCCAGTTGCCCGGCGCCGGAATGTGGTACCGCTCCCACACCGCGTCGGAGTCCTCGCGGCTGAGGGTGTTGGTGAAGGCGTAGTGGAACTCCTCCGGCGTGAATCCGACGGCCCGATGCAGGTTCGCCGGGTTCTTCAGCGCGGGAAACAGTGATTTGACCTGGGACAGCGGTGTGACGCGGACGCCCTCGGTCGGGGCGGAGTTGACGACGACACCGGCCGCGCCGAGGCCGCGGGCGAGCAACAGCTGTGTGAGCGTTCCACCGAACGAATGGCCCATGATGATCGGCGGAGCATCGAGACTCTCGATCACGGCTGCCAGGTGGTCGACGGTCTCGGGAACCGTCAGCTTCGCGATCAGGTCGGGATCCTCACGCAGCGCCTCGACCTCGATGTCGAAGCCCGGGTATCCGGGGGTGATCACGCGGAAGCCCTTGGCTTCGTAGTGCGCGACCCAGCCCTCCCAACTTCGGGGCGTCATCCACAATCCGTGGACGAGAACGACGGTGTCCGGTGACGCGGTCGATGGCATGGCTCGGGCCTTTCGTCGGATGCCACTGTCTGGTCGGCTGGACGCTAGTGCTGTCGCTGCGGTCGGAACCGGCTGTGCGGGCACGGTTCTGTCCCCAGGACGAACGATTCATTCGTCCGGCTCCCGTGCTGCCGCGGCGGTGTCCCGCCACTGCGACGGGGTGACGCCGTACGCGGCGCGAAAGCGTCGGGTGAAGTGCGCGTGGCCGGCGAAGCCGAACCGCCGCGCGATCGTCGCGATCGGGACGGCGGCGGCCCGGGGCGTCGACAGCTCCTCGTAGGCGCGGCGCAGCCGCTGCTCGATGATCCACTGTTCGAGGCTGAAACCCGCAGCAGCGCAGAGGGTGTAGAGGTGGCGGGTCGATATGCCGTGTGCGGAGGCGACCGTCTCGGCCGACAGGGTCCGGTCGAACAGGTGCGCGCGGACGTGACTGCGGATCCGCGTCGTCAGGGCGTCGTTCATCGCGGCGCGGCCGTGCTCGCCGCCGGACGCCGTCGCGAACAGTGCCCGCGCCAGGTCGATCGCCGCCTCACCGAGCGCGGCCGATCCCGGACCCGCACTCAGCGCGTCCCCCTCGACGGTCAGCGTCGAGATGTGGCGGGCGAGCATCCGGGCCACCGGACTGCGCTCCGGATGCGCCGACGCCGACCGGATGACGTCGGACGGCAGGTCGAGCCGGTCGAGGGGCACGTGCAGGCAGCGGGAACTGCCGAACGTGTCCCAGGAATAGTCGTAGCCGGCGTTCAGGTCGACGACCATCAACTCGCCCGGCGCGACGAGGCGTTGCACCCCTCGCTGCTCGTAGCGGGCCGTCGCGACCTCCTGGACGGCGATCGCGATCAGCGGTGACGGTGTCCGGTCGGCCTGCTTGCCGGTGCGGACAAGTCCCATGCCCGACATCCGCGACCGGAAGATGCTTGCGTCGCCGTACGTCCAGACCTCCATCAGCGACGTCACCGCAGCCGGGTCCTCGAGGACCACGGTGGACGGCGCGGAGTTCTCCTGCATCGCGGTGCACGTCGCGTCGGCGCGGTCCCCGGCGTCGAACTGCGCGGTGTCGAACACGATGGTCATGGGCGTCGGGACTCCCTGTCGTGCGGTGGTTACCGGCGTACCGGTGCCGTGTCGTGCGGGAGCCGGTGCGCTGCAGGACAATCTCTGATGACGTTAGTAGTCCGGTTCGTCCGATCACAGTCGTGCGGTCGAAGGTTCACACACCCGTGACATGATGCGGCCGGATCGGGGCGAAACACGCCGTCCCTGCAGTGGTCCGGGGGCCACGGCGTGCCACGATTGCCGCACCACCACACGAGGCGAGGACACCCAACCATGGATTCGATCACCGAGAAGGCCACGACGCTGCTCGCACTGCACCGGCCCGGCGACCCCGTGATCCTTCCGACGGTGTGGGACGCCTGGTCCGCGAACCTCGCCGCGCAGGCAGGTTTCGACGGGCTGACGGTCGGCTCGCATCCGGTCGCGGACTCCATCGGCAAGGCCGACAACGAGGGCATGACGTTCGGGGAACTGCTCACCCGCGTCACCCAGATCACGGCCGCCGTCGACCTCCCGGTGTCGGTGGACATCGAGTCCGGCTACGGGCAGACCCCCGAGGCCCTCATCGACGGGTTGGTCGAGGTCGGGGCCGTCGGCCTGAACATCGAGGACACCGTCCACAGCGAGGGCGGCAGGCTCCGCGAGGCGCAGGAGCACGCCGACTTCGTGGGACGGTTGCGCCGCGCCGCCGATGCGGTCGGCGTCCACGTCGTCATCAACGCCCGCACCGACATCTTCCTGCGGAAGATCGGTGACGAGGCGGACCGGACCGCTCGCGCGGTCGCCCGACTCGAATTGTGCGCCGAAGCCGGTGCCGACTCGCTGTACCCGGTCGGATTCCACACCGACGAGGTGTACCGCGAGCTCGTCGCGGCGCTGCCGCTTCCGGTCAACGCGATCGCCGACCCGGCCAGCGGCGATCGTGCGCACCTCGCGTCGCTCGGCGTCGGGCGCGTCAGCTTCGGGCCCCTGTTCCAGGCGAACCTCGCCGCCCGCGCCGCCGAGCTACTCGGCCCCTGGCGCTAGCGCCCGTAGGCCGCCGCCTGGGTGGCGACCAGGTCGACGAGGTCGCCCTGCGCGACGTTGACGTCCAGCAGGTGCAGGCCCCACGACTCGTTCGGGACGGCGGGCAGCAGCTGCGCTCCGGGGCCGTCGATCAGCAGCACGTTCGACGCGCCGCCGGTGCAGCGCCCGGTGAACGCCTCGACGTCCCGGCCTCCGATGATGCTGTGCAGCGGAGCCGACGCGGAATTGTCGCGCAGGGAAGCCGGATTGGTGCACAGCACCTCGAGCCCGGGGGAGGGTGACCGGCCGTACCGGATGTCCGGGGGGATCCGCGAGTACGCCGAGTACGCGACGACGCAGCCCGTCTGCGCGGCATCGGTGCACGCCGGCACCGACCCGAAGTCGCCGCCGACGACGTCACCGGCACGGACCGTGACGTTGCCGCCGAGGAGCAGCGCCGACACCAGTTGCGACTGCGCCGGGGTGCCCTCGATGCGTTCCTGGATGAGGGTGCGCAGCATCCGCGTCCCCTGGGAGTGCCCGATCAGGACGACGCCGCGTCCGTCGTTGTGGTTCGCCAGATAGTCGTTCCACGCGCGTTCTACGTCGTCGTAGGCGAGTTCGAGTGCGGCGGCCCGCTCCTCGGGCGTTCCGGCGAACAGGCTGCGCAGGGTGAGCTGGCGATACACCGGCGCCCACACGTTGCAGTTCGCGCCGAACGGCTCGGCCTGCAGGCGTGCGATGCCCTGCACTTCCGGCGAGCGGTCGAAGTTCGCGTTCGTCGACAGTTGCGCCGAGATCGTGGGGTAGACGTAGAAGCAGTCGACCGGTGCGCCCGACCGACCGCCGCAGGGGTCGGCGGGCTGTCCGGGACGACACAGCCACGTCGTCCCCTGGTCGGCCACGGCCGGTGGCGTAGCCGCGAACGTGGCCCCGAGCAGCAACGTCCAGACCAGAACCACCAGCGTGCGTGCCCCACGGGAGATCGACATGGGGGTGAGGGTAACGCCTCAGCGCCCGTCGGCGTAGGCCTGGAGATGCGCCACCTGGGCCGCGTCGAGGGACGGTCGAACCGCCTCGCGTGCAGCGGCGACATCGGCCGCCGTGACGTCCGCGGCGTCGACGTCGCGCCGCATCGCGGCCAGCGCCGCCTCCCGCAGCAGCGCCGAACAGTCCGCCGCCGAGTAGCCGTCGAGGTCCTCGGCGAGCGCGGGCAGGTCGACGTCGTCGGCCAGCGGCACGGAACGACCCGCGGTGCGCAGGATCTCGCGCCGTGCGTCGGCGTCCGGCGGCGGCACGAACACCAACTTCTCCAACCGTCCCGGACGCAGCAGCGCCGGATCGATCAGGTCCGGTCGGTTGGTCGCCCCGACCACGACGACGTCGCGCAGCGGCTCGACACCGTCGAGTTCGGTGAGCAGCGACGCGACGACGCGATCGGTGACGCCCGAGTCCGAGGACTGCCCGCGCCGCGGTGCGAGCGCGTCCACCTCGTCGAGGAAGATCATCGACGGCGCCGAATCCCGTGCCCGCTGGAACAGTTCGCGCACGGCCTTCTCGGACGCGCCGACCCACTTGTCCATCAGCTCGGCACCCTTGACCGCGTGTACCGACAGTTGACCCGAACTGGCCAGCGCCCGAACGAGATACGTCTTGCCGCAGCCGGGCGGGCCGTACAGCAGGACACCCCGCGGCGGGTCGACGCCGAGACGCGCGAACGAGTCGGGATGCTGCAGCGGCCACAGGACCGTTTCCGTCAGTGCCTGCTTGGTCTCCACCATGTCCCCGACATCGTCGAGGGTCACCGATCCGACGGCCAGCTCCTCTGTACCGGAACGAGACAGGGGGCGGATCACCTCCAGCGCGCCGACCAGGTCCGTCTGCTCCAGGCGCGGTTCGCTACCGGCGGCACTGGCCCGCGACGCCGCGCGGATCGCCGCCTCCCGCACCAGCGCGGCAAGGTCGGCCGCGACGAAACCGGGTGCCCGCGACGCGATCTCGGCGAGGTCGAGCGTGTCCGTCGGGACCCGCCGCAGCATCAGCTCGAGCAGGGCTCGACGCGTCGCTCCGTCCGGGAGGGGAATCGTCAGCTCGCGGTCGCACACGTCCTGACCGCGGGTGCGGTCGTCGAGCGCATCGGGGTGCGCGGTCGTCGCGACGAAGGCGACGCCCGGGGTGTCCACTGCCCTGCGCAGCTCGTCGAGGATCAGCGTCGACACCGGTTCCGGCTCGGAGGGCAGCAGGGCGTCGAGATCGGTGATCAGCAGGACGCCCCGGTCGTGCCGGAGCTTGGCCACGGCGTCGGTGACGCGTTGTAACCGCGCCCCGGACTCCAGCGCTCCCACCGTCGGACCGTCCAGTTCGGCGACGTTCCGGCCGGCAAGGACCGCGCGGGCCAGCGTCGCCTTGCCGACTCCGGCAGGCCCGGTGACGAGCACGCCGAGATGCGCGGACGCACCGAGGGTGTGCAGCAACTCCGGTTCGTCGAGAGCGAGTTTGAGCCACTCGGTCAGCCTCGAGGACTGCGCCGCGACGCCGACGAGGTCCTGCACCGCCACGGGCTCGGGCCGAGGCGACGTCTCCCGCGGTGCCGCGGCCGGGGCCGAGGCAGGACTCGGGGGCACGGGCGCCGAGGACGAAGACGGGACATCCCACCCGACAGCAGAATTCGGCTGCACGCTCACCGGGCCCTGCGGGTCGACGGATGCGACGGTCAGCAGCTCCGACGTCCACGCGACGCCGAACGTGCGGGACAACGACTGCGTGGCGGCGACGGTGGAGACGCCGGGACCGAGATCGCGCGGCAGCAGCGACACCGTGTCGCCGACGGTGAGAACCTTGCCGAGCAGCGCCTGACGCAGCGTGGTCTCCGAGATGGAGCGCATCGCCAGCGCCGAGCCGCTCAGCGTCGCACTTCGGGCGCCGTACACCGTCACCGGTGAAACGACCACGCGCGCATCCTCTTTGAGTCCTGCGTTCGACAGGGTGACGTCGTCGAGGAGCGCCGTCCCGGTGGGGGTTCCGGCCGGCGCCAGCGCCACCACGGCCGCGGTGCGCCGTGCCCCGATCACCGCGATACCGTCCCACTCGCGGAGGCCGAGCGCGGCCAGGGCCTCGGGATGCAGTCGTACGACACCGCGGCGGGCATCGGCGGCGGAGGTGTTGAGCCGGGCGGTGAGCGCGAGTTCCGGTGTGGTCACCCGCCCCACAGTAGTGACGGATCAGGCGGTCAGGCCGAGCGCCCACTCGTGCAGCACACCTGCGAACTCCAGCGACTCCGGCAGCGGCACGAGCGGATCGATGCGGCTCGGAGGGAACGGGCCGAGCTCGTCGAGGAGGTGACTGGCGTTCGCGAGGTGTGCGAACCGGAGGGTGGTGTGGTCGAGCGCGTCGCGCAGTGCGCCGACCTGATCGCAGCTGATGTTCAGGTCCTTGTCCGAACACGTCACCAGGACGGGGGTGTCGTCGGCGATCGCGGCGGCGAGCTCGAGGGGGTCCTGGGCGTCCGCCTCGGCGAGGAACCTGGCATTGGCGTGGACCAGGCCGATGCTCGCGAGGAGTGGATCCGGTTTGGCGGGCAACTTGCCGGTCTCCCGCAAGCTCGAGACGCTCTCCTTCAACGTCGCACGCGCGGCGTCGGCGTCGGCGGTGGACAGCTGCCCGGACCCGACCGCCGCGTCGAGCTGGGTGTTCAGCTGGGCGGTGAGCAGGTCCAGGTACCGCATCGGGAGCGGCGCGAGGAGGGCGATCCCGCCGTGACCGACTCCGCGTCCGGTCAGTTCGAGTGCGGTGAGCGCGCCTTCGCTGTGCCCGACGAGGACCAGCCGGTCGACGGGCACGCCGGTCCGGTCGGAGAGCAGGGCCGCGGCGGCCTGCGCATGGTCGACCTGCGAGGTGAACCCGAATTCGGCGAGCCGGTCCGCGGGCAGGCCCGCGAGTCCGGTGGCTCCGCTGCCGAGCTTGTCGAACCGCAGGCTGGCGACGCCCTGGGCGGCGAGGTCGTCGGCGAGGCGTCGCATCGTGTCGGCCTTCAGTCCGGACTGGTTGCCGTCGCGGTCGGTGGGGCCGCTGCCGGGCAGGAGCAGCGCGGCGACCCCCTGACGGGCATGGGCGGGTGTGCGCAGGCTCGCGTGGAGCGTCAGCCCGTCCGAGTCGAACGTCTCCTCGGTGTCGGTGCCCGTCTGTGAGGCACTCGAGCCGATGAACGGGAGAGGAATCCGCGTCGCCGCCGTCGCGGGTACCGCCAGAGGTGCGGTCGACAGCAGAGCCGCGAGGGCAGCGCCCGCCAACCGCAGTCTCGTAGTGTTCATCGCTACCGACAATAGGGGACGGCGCGTCCGACTCGAAGTCACCTGGTTACCGCGGCCGCGGCTGACGCAGGCCGAGTCGCGAGTACGACCGCCGGTCTCCCGTGGTCACCCGACGGATCGCGCGACGCTCGGAGGGCTTGACGTCCCACACCTCGGGCCGGGCCGCCACCCAGCGCTTCGACCGGACCGCGAACGGAATGTGCGCGAGGTACGCGAACACCAGCACGATCAGCAGGATGAACGGGTACGTGATGAGTGCGGCACCGGCCAGGGCGACGCCGACCAGCAGCGCGGCCGCCATCCGGCGCGGCACGGAGAACGACTTCATGGCGAGCGTCGGGATCCGGCTGACGATCAGCCCCGCCGACAGCACGGTCCACGCGGTGACCACCCAGAACGACGACCACCAGCCGTCGCCCCACTGCACGAACGCCGCGAGCGGCGTCAGCGCGATCAGCGCGCCCGCAGGAGCAGGAACGCCCACGAAGAACTCGCTCGTGTAGGACGGCGCGGTGTCGTCGTCGAGGAGCGTGTTGAACCGGGCCAGACGCAGCACGATGCTCACCGCGTACACCAGCGCCACGATCCAGCCGGCGTTGCTGCCGTCGAGCAGCGTCACGTACAGCACCAGCGCGGGCGCGACGCCGAACGAGATCGCGTCCGCCAGCGAGTCCAGTTCGGCGCCGATCTTGCTCGTCGCGTCCAGCAGTCGCGCGATCCGGCCGTCGAGGGAGTCGAGGACCGCGGCGGCGCCGATCATCGCGAGCGCGATACCCAGTTCGCCGCCGAGTGCGAACTTCACCGCGGACAGGCCGCTGCACAGAGCGAGGATGGTCAGGGTGCTCGGCAGGAGAAGCAGGCCGCTCGACGCGACGCGACGGGGCCTGCTGGTCACCACCTCACGCGGGCTCACGGCAGCTGGGCGAGGACGGTTTCGGCGCCGACGGCCCGCTGCCCCCGCTCGACCAGGAGGGTGCTGCCGACGGGGAAGTAGGTGTCGACGCGGGAGCCGAACCGGATCAGTCCGTAGGTGTCGCCGATCGGCAACCGGTCACCGACCGTCGCGTCGCAGACGATGCGCCGCGCGATCAGGCCCGCGATCTGCACGACCGCGACCTCGTGCCCGTTGTCCGTCCGCAGCAGCATCGAATTGCGCTCGTTGGCCTCGCTCGCCTCGGCGAGATCCGCGGACAGGAACTCGCCCGACTTGTGGACGACCTGCAGGACCTCACCCGCGACGGGGCTGCGCTGGACGTGCACGTCGAGGACCGAAAGGAAGATGCTCACCCGCGGCACCGGCTGATCGCCCATGTTCAGCTCGGCGGGCGGTACCGCCGTGTCGACGAGCGCGACCTCGCCGTCGGCTGGGGAGACCGCCACGTTCGCGCGGTTCGGCGGAACGCGGTGCGGATGCCGGAAGAAGGCGGCGCAGGCGCCGGACGCGAGGAGTGCGGTGTTGCGGACCCAGCGGCGGTGTCTGCCGAGCACGGCGACGCCGAGTGGGGCGAGAACGAACGGCAGCCCGGCCGGATGCAATGGCGGGATCGTCGTCTTGACCAGGTCGACGACGTGTGCGAGACCGGTCGGCTGCGGAGTGCCGATGGGGGTGGGGCGGCGGGCCACGGGTTCCTCATCTGGTTCGGTGACGGTGGGGTCCGCGCACGGTGGAGCCGTTCACGGGCACTGCAAGGTTAGGCCACGTCGGGCCTGTCCCGCTC
>NZ_SCOY01000026.1:0-64935 GCF_005503035.1 Rhodococcus sp. Q | reverse complement strand
GACGCCAGGGGGGTGCGGTCGGGGTGGGGGAATGCCTATCTCCGTTGGGCTATGCCCGGTCTCTGATTGGCCCGCGTCCACAGCTCGCGGACCGCAGCGTCCGTTTCCTCCAGCGCCGCGGCGAGTCGACGAATGTCGTCCTTGGTCGCTTTCCGCTCCCCACGTTCGAGCCGCGAGTAAGTCGATTTCGACATGCCCAGTGCAGTGGCGACTTCGAGCTGGGTGAGCCCCTTCTCGTTGCGCCTGCTCGCCAGCGTCGCTGCCGCTGTGGGGATGACGGCCAGCTCACTCAGCTCAACGCCCAGGGCGTCGGCCACTCGCTTCAGCAGTTCAGGGGCGGGCGCCGCGTTCGCGGTCTCCCACCGCCGCAGCGTGTTGTAGGGGACATCCGCGATCCGGCCGAGGTCGGAGCGCGACAGCCCGCGTTCTCGGCGCACCTCGATGAGTCGGGTTGGGTCGAACCCGTACAGCGCGCGTCGCGCCACCTACCCGCCTCCTATCTGCTTGATCGCCTCGCATCAGTGTCTGGTTTACCTTGCCGCATCGCCGCTGGATGCGGGAAATCTCCGCCGACATTCTGTGAGATTTAACGTTGGGAAATTATGTTGATTTGAAGTAGGATCGTAGACGTGAAGGAGGGGACTATGAGTACGTGGACCAAACGTGTTGCTGCCGCGACAGTTTCGGCGGCGGTCATCACCTCGACCGGCCTCGGAGCTGCGCCGGCTTACGCCCAGTCGGGCTCGGCGGATGCGCAAGGATGGCTGGCCGATCTGATCGGCGACTGCCCGGACCTGTACGTCCTCGGGTTGCAGGGGACGACCGAGTCCTCGCCCGATGCGCCGGTCAAGGCGGATACCGGGATGCTGGGTCAGATCATGTCGCCGATGCTCGATCAGGCGCGGCAGTTGGGTGCGGTGGTTGATCGCGCGTATGTGCCGTACCCGGCCTCGTTCGGCGGATTGACTCCTGGTGTCACCGACTCTTACGTCAAGTCGGTGGCCGAGGGGGAGGCGAACATCAAGGCTGCTGCGGAGCGGGTTCTCACCTCCTGCCCTGCTGCGAAGCTGGCGATCGTCGGCTATTCGCAAGGCGCGCATGCCGCGTCAAATTTCCTGCGGTCGGTGGGGAAGGGGATTGAATCGGTTCCGGCCACCGCGATCGCGGCCGGTGCACTGTTCGGTGCTCCGACTCGGAGTCCAGGTTCGGGCCTGTTCCCCGGTACCTCGCAGAGCATCCCTGCCGCTGCGCCGGGTACTCGCGGCGAAGCAGTGAAGGAACTGCCGAAGGTAGCGTTCGCGGCCCCCGACGGCGGCGGAATCGGCCCGGTGGCAGATGTTGCCAAGGACTACGGCAGGTTGACCGGCCGGGTGTCCTCCTGGTGCCAGACCGGTGATCTGGCATGTGACGCCCCGGAGAACGCGCCGATCGTCAAGGCCGTGGTCAATGTTGCCGGTCAGGCCGAGATTGGCGGCGACCCGTTCGTCGCGGTCTCGACCATCGGTCGGGCGCTCGCCTCGACGACGTTCAATACCGCCGTCGACTTCGTGAACGAAGACGTCAAGGCTCCGAAGAACGCGCTGGAGGCCATCTCCATCCAGCCGAAGAAGACCATCTCGCAGCGACTGGCCGAGGCGTCCGATCCTCGCTCGACTCCTCCCACTGGGCAGGAAGTCGCGGCAGCGGTGATGAAGGTTGGGCTGATCGGGATCAACTCGGCCGTCACGGTCGCAAAGAAGGTCCTGACTCCGGAGACGATTGCGGCGGTCGCGGCGGTTGGCCTCGTTGATCCGGTGTCCGCCTTCGCGGTTCTGGCAGCGAAGACCGTCAGCGTGCTGCCGGAACTGGTGCCGCCGGCCACCTCTCAGCGGCTCGTCAAGCAGACGTTCCAGATCGTGCAGAACGAACTGAAGGCGAACAAGGACGTGTTCGACCTGGCGGCGCTGTCGTCGTACCGCAATGTTGCCTCTGAGCACGGCTCCTACGGCTCGGTGCCAGCTACCTCGACTGGGCAGGCCCCGACGAGGTTTGTGGCCTCGTGGCTTGCTGCTGCTGCGGCGGATCTCGGATCGTCCTCGGCGTCGGCCACTTCCACATCGAAGTCCGTCACCACCACGGTTGCGTCAGTGCCCCGGTCCGCCACCACGACGCCTCGGCCGACTACGGCACCAACCACCACAACGCAGCCGACCACCACAACGCAGCCGACCACCACAACCAGTGAGGTCGAGCTGGCCCCCGCGCTCCTCGAGCAAGGCGGCGTCATCCGCGCCACCACCGAAACGAACTAGCGAAAGAGAGAAGACTGCAATGGGTAAGCACCAGAAGGTGTCTCGCATGGCGAAGGCTGGCATCGTCCCGGCCACCGCTGTCGCGATTGCCGCCGCGAGCGCGGGCATCGCCACCGCGGCACCGGTCGAACTCCCCCCGCAGGGCGGCGTGACCGCGCCGACCCCGTCCACGCAGGGTGGCACGACCTCAACCCCCGCACCCCCGGCCGAGCCGAAGTATTGGACCGAGGCGCCTGTCGTGCAGCCGGAATACGCTCCGCTGCCGAACTACGACTACGACACCGGCGAGAGCACGCCCGTCGCTTACGCGCCGCCGCTGGATCTGTCGACCCTGCACGCACCCGAGCCGGTCGAGCAGGCGCCGATCTACATCGCTCCGGACGAGAAGATCCTGATTGGTGACTACCACTTCAACCAGCCGAACTGGGTCACGGACGAGGACCGCGAGCGCACCAACAACAGTGCGGGCCTGATCCGTTCGCAGGTGGCAACGGCGTGGAAGTCGATCGGCGTGGACGCGGAGCGAGCTGATCGCATTGCTGCCGCACAGATCGGCGGCGCGGTCATCGGGGCCGCGACCGGCGCCGCAGTCACGGCTGTTCCGGGCGCCCTGATTGGCGGCACCATCGGCGGAATTCAGGGCGCGAGCCTCGGCGGCATGGTCCCGCTCGGCCCCCTGCCTGCAATCACCACCGGCGTTGCTGGAACGGCTATCGGCGCGGCTGCCGGTGGCGCTGTCGGCGCAGTTCCGGGAGCTCTCATCGGCGGCGCGGCCGGCGTCATCGCGGGCACCGCCTTCGGCGCGGGTGACGAAGAGGGGCAGCCCATCGAGGTCGAGCTGCCCGACATTCAGGAGGTCGCGCTCACTGAGCAGGCTGCTGGCACCGTCGACCAGTGGCAGACGTCCGGCCCGGCAGGACAAGCCACCGCCGATGCGGTCCGCAACGTCGTCGAGACCGCTCCGGTCGTGGACGCGCAGGTCCGCCAATGGGTCGGGTCTCAGCCGGGAGGCCAGGACGCGATCGAGGGTGTCAACAACATGCTCGGCACCTTCTTCAACGGGTCCCTCGGCACTGCCGCCGAGATGATTTCCACCGCCATCGGCGGCGGAATCACCCCGGTCTAGTTCCGCTCGAAAGCTGGAGGTGGGGACGGGGAAACCCGTCCCCACCAGTACGGAGGACAAATGTCGACGGAGGACAAAGGGACACGGCCACTGCTGTTCCCGGACGTGATCGAACAGTACGAGCCCGCCCCGACCCCCTCAGAACAGGCGGCGGATCCGCTCGATGCTGAGGCCCACACCGAGTTCGGTATGGACGAGAACGCGCCCGTCTACGCCGATCGCGTGGACGAGACGGCGCCCGTCTACAGCGACGCTGGGTACGACGAGACCACCCCGGTCTACGTCGATCCTGCCGCGGAGTCGGCGACCCAGACGACCCCCGACCGGATCCAGTTGGACCTGGACCAGGACGCGGAAGTCGACGAACCGTTCTCCGACGACCCCTATGCCGACGCCCCAGACTGGGTGCGCGCACACATTCCTCGCGGCCCACTGACGGTCCCGAACTCAGGCCGACGAGGCCGGTCTCGTGGACCTCGATCCACGTCGTCACCGTCGACCGCCGCCGCCGCGGACGTCTCGCCTGCGGCGATCGAGCCGCAAGCGCCCTCCGAGGCCGGCCGAGAGAAGAGGTCGAGCCGTCTCGAGGGCAAGCGCCTGCTGGTCGCGGGCGGCGCGGCGGCGGCCGTCTCCGTCATCGCGGCCGGCGTGGTCACCGCGGTAGCCGGTGGTGGCGGCGAGACCGCCGTACCGCCACTGCCGGAGCCCGCAATCGCCGCGACCCCCACCACCACTGAAACGACCACCGCAGCGCCCGCTGCCGCGATCCCGACGTGGTGCGCGGCGGTCAATGAGCCTGGTCGCGTTGTCGGAAACGGCACGGGGGACCGCGATTCCGGACCGGGCGTCATCCAGGCATTCGAGTACGCCTACTACATCAAACGGGATGCCAAGGCCGCCGCGGATCTGATGCTCATGCCGTCCTCGACGGCCGAGATGCAGGGGTTCATCGATGCTGTGCCGGTCGGTACCGAGCACTGCACGACCATCCTGCCGACCGCCGACCCCAGCAAGTGGTCGGTCGACGTCCTGCTGAAGTTCCCGCCACTGGGCAATGAGGGCATCCACCGCCAGTGGATCACCACAACCGCAGGTGACGGCGGAATGAAGATCGCACTCGTGGAGGGTCGATGAACAACGTGGTCGCACTTCGGCGTACCCCGAAGCTGGCTGAACCTGAACAGGTGTCGGCGATCGTAGTGGCCGGCTCCGGTGGAGCCGCCGCCACCACCACCACCTACGGCCTCGCCACCGCATTGCGGGTGGGCTCAGGTGTGGGTGTCGCCGCTGTTGACGGCACCTCGGACGGCGGAAATCTCCTGGAGCGCGTCGGTGTCGAGGCGATCGGCCCCGACCGGGTGATCCGGCAGCTCGAATCCAGCATGGCGGTCAGCACCGCAGGGGTCGTCGTCGTCGGCCACGGCGCCGCCACCTCGTCATCGCTGCTCGTCGACGGACTGCTGGCGGACAGGCAGTTCGCCCGCGTCCATGACGTGGGTCTGGCGCTGCGCTCGCCCCGTATGAAGCCATTGATCGAGGCCGGCTCGGGGATCGTCGTCGTAGCCCCGGCCCGGTCCGAGCCGCTCTCACGTACCCGTTCAGCTCTCGAGTGGCTCGTGAACACCTACGGCCGGGACGTGCTGTCGCGCACCGTGATCACCATCTCCCACCAGATGCCACAGCGCCTCGTGGATCTGACCGCGATCCGGGAAGCGCTCGAACCGATCACGGCGGGGGTGGTCGAGGTGCCGTTCGATGAGGTCCTGGCCCGCCCCGGATCGCTCAATCACACCACCCTTTCTGTCGGCGTGATGGACGCCTGGACCGACGTGCTCGATGCGCTCGACCGGGTGCCCGCGGCCGGCGAAGACGCCATGCAGACAGGGGAACTGGCATGAATGAGAAGACCAGGTTCGACGCTCGAACCGAGCCGCATCCGGTGGATCGGCCTGGCCCCGCGGTGTGGCTACTCGGCGCACACGGCGGCGCCGGTGTCTCGACCCTCGCCCGCTACTGGGATTTCGCGGGTGATGCTGGGCGTGAGTGGCCGTGCGGCACCGACCGCGAGGTCGAGTCGCCGTACGTGGTGGTGGTGTGCCGCGAGACCATCGAGGGTCTGCGCGCTGCCCACGACCTGATCCTCCAGCGCCGCTCCGAGATGCTTCGCAGCGAGCTGCTCGGCCTCGTGACCGTGGCGAACGCGGCCGGCCAACCGGCCAAGGAAGTGCGGCAGCTGCGTGAAATCGTCGCTGGCGCCACCGAGTCCGATTGGGCGATCGGATGGCACCGATTCCTCGGGTCTGCTGCCCGATCCAGCCTGCCGACGTGGCGCGCCACCGACGGTGTGCCCCTTCCGACGAAGGGTGCCGCTGTCGCGGTCCCCTCGGACGTGATTGCTGCCGGGGTCGGCATCGTCACGGCTATCCAGTCCAGCCTCCCGACCTTGCGGTCGGGGCAGTAGCTCAACAACCAACGAACAGGGGAAACACAAATGCTCCAGACCGTCATGGATTCCACCGCGATCCTCGCGCAGGCCCCGTCATTCGACATCACCGCGGAGGTGCCGCCCGGTGCGAACGGCCTGCTCAAGCTTCTGAACTGGCTGCTGTGGGGTGTGACGCTCGCGTGCGTCGCCGCGATTATCTACTCCGGCGGCAAATTCGCCTGGGAGAAGTGGCAGAGCGGGCAGCCTGAATCGCCGAAGATCCTCGTCGGGGCGCTCGTCGGCGCGATCGTCGCCATCTCGGCGAATCAGATCCTCAGCGCTGTCACCTCCGTCTAGGCGACCTGCGACATGACCTCCACCGCTGCCTATCTGGCTACGGACCTGATCGCTCAGTCCGGGCCCGTGACGTTCGACGGCGACATCAAGGCCGACATCGAGAAGCTCCTCGGGTACGCGGCTGGCGTCGTCTTCGTCCTGTGCCTGGCCAAGATGATCTTCGTCGGAGCCCGTCTGGCGTGGGATCACAAGCACGGAGCGGGCATCGAGTCACCGACCGTCGCCGAATTCATCGCGGCCAATGTCGGTGCGATCCTCGCGGGCGGTGCGTCCATCGTGATCGCCGGGATGCTGCTCGCGGAAGCCAACATCTCGACACCCGCACCGCCCAACGAACAGGGGAACCTCGTCGAGCAGATTCAGCAGATGCCCAAACATCCCGCTCAGCAGGGCGACGATGCGCAGGAGGACGAATGATCCGGCGACTGGCCCGGGCGGCGGTCCTCGCGGCAGCACTGGTCGTGGTGAGCTGCGGCGCGAACGGCACTGGTGGCGAGGAATCGCTGTCGTTGACCGACGCCCCGCAGATCGCGCGATGGACCACGATCGCCGGGATCAAGGTGCCGATCGGCAAGACCGATGGACCGAGTACCGGCGAGTGGGAGCCCTACCAGGGGTTCAGCCACACACCCCAGGGCGCCGCCCTCGCCGCGATCACCCAGTCCGTCCAGTTGGCGACCGCATCCGACAAGACCTGGACGAAGATCCTGCCCGGCGTGGCCGCACCGAACGAGGGCCGCGACCTCTACGCGACGAACCGGGCGATGCTGACAATCTCGGGCACCGACCCCGAAGCAGTGCCCGAGATCGTCGGCTACACCTTCGGCGACTACAGCGAGAGCAGCGCGACTGTGAAAGTCGTCCAACGCTTCTCCGACGATTCTCTGGCCTCGTCGTCCACTCGGGTGGTGTGGATGGACGGGGACTGGCGACTCGACCTGTCCGCTGAGGCTGACGCCGCCATCACCGCGCTCGACGCCCTGCCGTCCGAGCTGGTCAACCTTGAGGAGACCCGCAAGTGACTGAACAGAACACCGCCGACGCGAAGACCGGCTCGGAGAACTCGACCGACACCGAGGCCAGCAAGCGAGCTGACGGCGCAATGAAGCTCACCATCGGCCTCGCCGGCCTCGCGGTGATCCTGGTGGCCGGGATCGTGTTCAGCGTCATCGTCTTCTTCCGTGACGACGCGGAGCCATTGGTGGCGCTGGACCAGGCCACCGACCAAAGCGTGGTCGAAAGCGGCGAGTTCGAGCCAGATCCGGTGCTCGACAAAGCCAACCGCGTGATCTACGTGCCGCTCGACGAGAACGGGGTCATCCTGTCGAGGTCAACCGCCCAGGGCGGCTCCCGCCCGGAGGATCAGGCTCCCAGCGGCGTGATGCTTCAGCGCATCCACGGAAACATGGATATGCCGTTCTCGACGTCGGACGGTCCGACCGACTTCACCGACACCGGTATCGCCACCGGATTTGCGCGCACTGCGCAGGGTGCGGGTCTCGCTGCCGCTCACTACCTCGGGTACATGAGCGCGGGGGCGGATCGCACGCAGATGCTCGTCGATTCGGGCTTGGTGTCGGACCCGGCTGGAGAGGTGCCGAAGAAGTGGATGATCGTGCCGGGGAGCATCCCGGCTGTTGCGATGCCGATTGTTCGGGTGACGTTCAATCCAGACCTCACCCTTGTTGAGTTCGGCCGGCAGGTGGAGAAGACGTCCGAGGGCACCTCGCACATCCAGCTGCTCAAAGTGCAGATGGTGTGGCGTAACGGCACCGGGTGGGTGCTCAAGGTAGACCCGTCCAGCACGAGCGTTCACACGGAGCCGATGGGATCACCGGGGTGGTCACAGTGGTGGTGACCAAGTCGACGGCGGCGCGGGCGCTGTTCGCCGCGCTCATCCTCATTGTCGTCACGGTGCTCGGCGGCGGGCCAGCACTGGCTCAAGAGACTGCCCCGGCAGAACCCGGGACCTCCGGCGAGACAGTCGCTACGCCGGGAGACGAGTCCGGCGAGGCGGCAGCAGCTGACGACGACTCGGGTGTCGGTGGCGCACTCGCCGGCGCCGCGGCGTGCGCCGCATCCGCGATCAATCCCGGTGCAGGGATGGTGATCGACGCCGCCGCGAGCATCCTCGGTGCTGATTCTCCGGGCTGCGATGATGCCGCGACGGGGGTACTCGGTGCCGCCGCGGACACGGTGGGGGATGTTGCCACCGAGGCAGCAGGAGGTGCTGTCGAGAAGGCCGCGCTGGCGTTCGGTAATGCCGGAGTGGCGATCCTGAAGTTCGCGCTCGGCTGGTGGATCCCGGTCAAGACACTGGACGCCGATACTTTCGAGACGACGGTCGGCAAGATCAACGACTACACGTTCTATATCCAGCTCGCAGCATTCGGGCTGTCGCTGATTCTGCTCGGTGGCCGCTTGGCGCTGGCCCGCTCGGGCGCCATCCGTGATGTCTCGGAAGACGGGCTCAAGCAAATGGCCCGCGCCACGGTCATCTCGGGCGCGCTGACGGGGCTGATCGTCATCGGAACTCGGCTGTCCGACAACATTTCCAGCTGGTTTCTGAACGGGACCGTCGGAGCGGACCCGTCAGGCCTCGTAGAGGCGATGATCACCGTCACGCAGTTCGGCGGCTCGGCCGGCATGGCATTGCTGTTCGTGATCGGCATCATCGGCATCTTGGGCGGTCTGATGATGGCGTTCCTGATGCTCCTGCGCACCGGCTTCCTGGTTCTGATGACGGTTGCCCTGCCGATCGCCGGTGCGGCCGGAGGGACGAAGGTCGGCAGCCAGGCATTCGACAAGATGCTCTCGTGGACCATCGCGTGGCTCCTGGTCAAGCCGGTCGGTGCCTTCGTGATCGGATGTGCGGCAATCCTGTTCGTCGAAGCGACACCGACGATCTCAGATCCGGAGAACGGCGACGGGCTGATGGCGTTGTCCGGCGTGATCTTGCTGTGCGCCGCTGCTCTGGTTCTGCCCTCCTTGATGAGGCTGATCGTTCCGAACGTCGGCGCGCTCGGCGGCGGGGGTTCGGGAGCCGCTACCGCCGCAGGTGTCGCCGGCGCCGTCGCTATGGGCGCGAAACTCGCCGCTACCGGAGGCGCATCCGCTGGTGCTGATGCTGCGCAATCCACCTCCGGCGGCTTCACTCCGCCCACTGGGGCCTCGGGAAATCAATCGGCTCCGGCCAGCTTCGGTACAGGTGGCGAGGGTTCCGGTGGCGGTCAGCAACCGGGCGGAAACGCCACTGGAAGTCCAGGTGGTGGCAATTCGACGGGCGGTCCTGACGGGAACAGCTCGGGCACTCCTGGTGGCGGTTCCGGTGCGGCGTTGGTGGCCGCAGGGGTCGCTGGGGCCGTCGCGACGGGCGCGGATCCGAAATTCGATGACGGAGGTTTCGAACGATGAGTGACAGGCCGACGTACGCCACGTACGGAAACTGGCGTCAGCCTCGCGAAACGGGACTGCTTGGAGCCACTTTCGGGACGTCGATGCTCGGCATCGGAGTCGCCGTCCTGGTGATCTTCTCTGGTCTGCTCCTCGGGATGAAGGCGGCGATCGTCATCGCCGTTCCCGTGGTGATCGGCTTCATTCCCCTGGTCAGTTCCCGCGACGGCCGTTCTGGATACGAAAGAGGACTCATGAGATTTCAGTTCTGGCGTGGGGTCAAGCGCCGCGAGCACATCTACGCATCGGGCACCTTCTCCCGCATCCCCGGCCGTAAGTACCGGTTGCCGGGTGTGCTCGCCGAGACCGAGCTCTACCAGGGGATCGACTCCGACGGCCGCAGTTTCGGCATGATCCACATGCCGAGCAAGAGCGCCTACACGGTCGTATTCGACGCCTTCCCGCAAGGCGCGGAGGCTGTTGACCAGGACGTGATCGACCTCTACGTCGGGAATTGGGCTCAGTTCCTCGGCAGTGCGGGCGAGACGTCGGATGTGCTCGGCGTTGTCACCGTGGTCGAGACACTCCCGGAGACCGGGATCGAGCTGTACGAGACGGTGCACCAGAACACCCTCGCCACTGCGCCACAGCTCGCACGGGACTCCGCCTACCAACTCGCGACCGGACTGACGGCTGGCGGTATCCGCCTGGCCGCGCGGATCGCCATCACCTTCGAGGCGAAAACGGCTGAGCGTAAGAAGGACCCGTCGGAGCAGGCTGTCGAGCTGGGTCGGCGTCTGCCGGGTCTGACCGCGGCGGCTGCGCGTGCCGGCGTGCCGTGCTCGCCGATGGATGCGGACGAGATCATGGCGTTCGTGCGGCGCTCGTACGACCCCTCTGCACTGGTCGATGTGGAGTCGGGTCTGCACTCGAGTGAGGGCACCGGGTTGACATGGGAGGACTGCGGCCCCCGGACGGCCATCGAAACGCCCGACGGCAGCAAGTACGTGCACGACGGCGCGGTGTCGGTGACGTGGGAGATGCGTGAAGCGCCGCGAGGCGCGGTGACCGAGCAGGTCCTCCAACGGCTGCTGGCGCCGAACAGCGGCGTGCCGATCAAGCGGGTCGCCGTGATCTACCGGCCCCACTCGGCCGGTGACGCCACCGAGATCGTGGACCGCGACCACCACAATGCGACCGCGGAAGCGCGCGGCGGTTCCGTCAAGAGCATGGGTGTCGCCTCGGCTAAGGCGCAGATCGACGTCGCTGCCACCGCTCAGGCGCGGATGGAACAGGCAAGGGGCGCAGGCGTGATCCGGTTCGGGATCCTCGTCACGGTCACCGAGCCTGCGGAAAGCTCCGACGTACCGAAGATCGACGCCCTGATCGAAGACCTATCGCGGCAGTCCCGGCTGTCGATCCGACGGTCGCGGTACTGGCAGGCAGCGGCGTTTGCGTCGTCGCTCGGGGTCGGCGTGATCGCGCCTGACCACTCCACCATTCCTTCCTTCCTGAGCACGTAGAGGAGAGGCCACAGATGAGCGCACGTAAGGCTGCTCAGTCGAGTACGAACGCCAGGATCGACAAGATCGCCGCAACACTGCTCTCCGCTGACGAGTTGAACACGCTGCGGGCCGAGATGAACTCGGCGAGCGGTCTGCGGAAGCTGTGGAAAGAGGCGCTGTACAAGCGGCAGATCAGTCGCCAGGCGACGGTCGATCGGTCGATCAGGACTGGGCAGGACGGCTTCGACCGCGATGTTGCATCCATCGGCCCTCGCGGATACGACGGCGAGACGGGTGGCCGCATGTCAACGGTCATTCCTCCCGTTGAGTACCGGGCGACCAGTGTGCAGGTCGCCGGCATCAACCCGTGGGTCGTCGGCGCCAAGGCTCCGCTGCTCGGGACGCCACTCGGTCCGCATCTACGGACAGGTGCCGCCGTCGGATTCGACCCGTTGTATGCGTGGAAGATGAAGGCGATCACGGCTCCGTCGTGCTTCATCTGCGCCCTCAACGGCTTCGGCAAGTCGACGCTGCTGCGCCGTATGGCGCTTGGCGACATTGCGCGAGGCACGCTGGTGCTCGTTCCAGGAGATGTGAAGCCCGACCTCCGCGTGCTCGCGGAGGCGGTTGGCGGTCAGGTTAGCGAGGTCGGCTACGGGACCGGCTCGATCAACCCGCTCGACCGGGGTCCGATCGGTGACGCGATCGAGCGGCTGCCTGACGGAATCGAGCGTGAGCGCGCCGAGTTCGCGCTGCACGCACGCCAACTGAACATGGTGTGCGCCTTGCTTGAAATCGTTCGCCGCGGTCCGCTCGTGGACTTCGAGGAGACCATGCTCTCCTCGGCGATCCGCCATCTCTACGAACCCGGCTCAGCCTTCTCCAATCGCCGACCGGCGCTGCTCGAGGATCTGATGGCCGTGATCGACGACGGCCCGGAAGAGTTGATGGGCGACGCGGTCGCCGACACCGCCGACGAATACCGCAAGCAGATCAAGCCCCTGCTGCGTTCACTGCGAGCGCTGGTCAAGGGCCGCTTCGGCGAAACGTTCAATCGGCAGTCGACGATTCGCATCGACGTCACCAAGCCGATGGTCGACCTCGACATGTCCTCGGTCCCGCCAGGCGACGAATTGATGCGCGCAGCGGTGCTGCTGTCCGGCTGGAACGAGGCATTTGCCGCGGTGGAGGCCGCGCACATCCTCGCGGACAACAACCTTGGCCCCAACCTCGCGGCCCACATCTACATGGACGAAGTGTGGCAGGTGGTCAGTGTGGCAGGAAATGCCTTGGTCCCACGGATGGACGCGGTGCAGCGATTGCAGCGACAGATCGGTGTGGCAATGACGATGGTCACCCACTCGAGCGCGGAGTTCGAGCAGGCCGGCGCATTGGGCATGATCGAACGTTCTCGCGCCCGGATCATCGGCCCCGTCCCCGAAGCGGAGCTGGACCGACTGAGCCGGTTCATGAGGTTCTCGCAGGCCGAACGCGCCATGCTCACCAACTGGGCGACAGACGGAACGTCCTCGGTGGACGAGAAGAAGCAGACGCGACGCAACCGGCAGCGCGTCGACGATGTTGCGACTACAGACAGCTCCGGAGCCCCGGTACGCAAGCGGACCGCGGCGGGCGTCGGACACTTCCTGCTCAAGCTCGGTGAGGGCGCGACGCCGGGAACACCGTTCAAGGTGTGGGTGCCACCTGCTGAGCAGGCAGCGGGGATCCACGACACCGACGCTCGCCTGCGCTCGGCAGACGAGGACCGCGGAAAGAAGGACGCGGCATGAGTCGTCGTCGGTACACCGTGGTCGACGACACCACCCGGGAGGCGGCAGTGCGGGCGGTGGTCAACCGCATCAACGCGGGAGACAGCTTCACCGCCGCTGCGCGGGCGGCAGCAAGTCATTTGGAGGTCGCTGAGACCACAGTCCGGTGCTGGGTGAACAAGTCGGGGCAGCGACCCCGCCGCACATCCAAGGACGTCGCAGCGCTCGAAGCGGAGCTGGCTCTGGCGCGGGAACTGAACAGGTCGCTGATCGAAAAGTACGGAGCGAAAGAGGGGCTGACGGTCCGATGAACGACAAGGGGGGGACGGGGCTGATCGCAATCATCCTGGCGCTCGTACTCGGCCCGTTCCTCCTGATCCTGCTGCTGATGGTCGGCATCCAGGACGAAGAGGACCGACAGCAGGGCACGAGCTGCCTCGGCCCGAGCAGCTCGGCGCAGGGAGGCGATCGCCTCGCGCCATTGGGGTCGTTCATCAAGCCGGTCGACCCGGCCGCCGTCACACTCACCTCCGGGTTCGGGGACCGCGGGGGTGAACAGCACCAAGGCATCGACCTGGCCGGCAACATCGGTACCCCGATCTACGCCTCGGCCGACGGCGTGGTTAGCAACGCTGGCCCCGCAAGCGGATTCGGTCAGTGGGTGGTTCTCGACCACGTCCAGGGCGGTCAGCTCGTCTCCACCGTGTACGGCCACATCGACAGCTACTCGGTGGAGGTCGGGCAGCAGGTCCGCGCCGGCCAGCAGATCGCCACGGTCGGAAACCGTGGCGTATCGACGGGACCTCACCTGCACTGGGAAGTGTGGCAGGGCGGATGGGGTACTACTGCTGTCGATCCGATGCCGTACTACGAAGCGGCACCGGCCCCGGGCGCACCGACCGCGGCGCGTCCGGAGTCGGCCGAGATGACCGGACCGTCTGGCGCTGACCTGTCGCAGCCGCTCCCGGTCTCGGCCGGGTCCGAGACGAACATGCAGTCGGACACCAAGCGGCTGATCCGCGCATTGCACCTTCAGTTCGGGGACAGGATCGACACCCTTGGCGGGTGGCGTGCCGACGGCGGCTACGCCACCGACCACCCCGAAGGTCGCGCCATCGACGCGATGATCCCGAACTACGCCTCGGGCGAGGGTGTCGCTCTCGGCGACGAGATCGTCGACTACGTGCTGGCGAACGCCGAATTCTTCAACGTCGAGTACCTGATCTGGCGGCAGACGTACTACCCCGCCGACGGAGGCCGGCCGAATCTCATGGAGGACAGGTTCACTGACACCCAGAACCACTACGACCACGTGCACATCACCGTCAACGGTGACGGGTACAACGACGTCTCGTTCGACTGGGGGTCACTGCCCGGTGGTAGCGGCAACGCGACCGCGGCCGCCGCTGACTGTGTGATCTCCGGGGAGGGTCTCGGCGACAGCCTCGCCGAGGGCACTGTGCCGCCAGAGTTCGCGCCGTGGATCGAGAAGGCCGGCGCGATCTGCCCGCAGATCAAGCCGTCCCTGCTCGCATCCCAACTCTCCGCCGAGAACGGATTCAAGTACGGCGCGAACGCCCCGGTGTCGGAGGACGGGGCTGGTGGCCCGGCCCAGTTCATGCCAGGAACGTGGGCGGCATACGGCAAGGACTACGACGGTGACGGCCGCGTGGACGTCAACAGCATCGGTGATGCCGTGATGTCGCAGGGCCACTACATGTGCGCGATCGCGGCATCCGTCGACGGGTGGATCGGCGAAGGGAAGGTCAGCGCTCCGAACGGACGACCAGAGCTCTACATCGCCGGGTACAACGCGGGCGAGGGTGCCGTCCTCGCCTCCGGCGGATTTCCCACCGGGTCACCGGATTACGTCACTCAGACCCGACCGTACGTAGACAAGATCCTCGCCAACGAATCCAGCTACCGGGCCATCAACCAATGAAGGGCGCACCCGTGAAGATTCAACGAGCAACTGCTGTGGCCGTGATGGTCGCCGCCGCTGCGGTCACGCTCACCGGTTGTGGCAGCAACGGCGAGCAAGAGCACACCGGCCGCGACGACCACCAGGTGATCGACCCACTGCCTCCGCAAGAGATCGACGCGGACCAGACCGCGATCACAGCAATGCAGATGATCCTGTCGTGGCAGCCTGCCGTCGACACCAGCAAGTCCGACGCGCTGCTGCGGGCGCAGCGGTACCTGGGCGGTGACCTCCTCGCCGTCGCCCAGTCCGACACCCGCGCTGAGGTTCGCCCAGACGCAGACTGGCAACAGTGGGCCGCGTCGAAGGATGCGCTCACCGCGACCTGTGCTCGATCGGACTCGACACCGGCCGCGCCAGCCGGGATGCGGACCCTCGTCATCGACGTCGCGTGCACGCAGACCGTCCTGCACGCGACCGGGCAGAGCACCCGGCTTACGCCAGAGCAGTGGCGCACCACCGTCACCCGGACCGATGACGGCTGGCGCCTGACCGAATACCGATTCGAGCAGTAGGAGAGACGTGATGGCACAGGCACGCCGGGACAGGCCGGCCACCAGTAGCAGCGCCGACGAGATGTTCCTCAAGGTCTTCCCAGTCGCGGCCGCCGCTGCATTCCTCCCGACCATCGCCTACAACCTCGGCGGTGGTCAGAACCCGACGTGGAATCCGATCGGACTCCTGCTGTCCCTGCCATTCGGGACACGCACCTGGACGACGGCCGCGACGGTCATCCTGATCCTCGAGGCTGTCGCCGTCGCTGCGGTGGCCGGCGCGTCTTGGTGGGCGCTGCGTCACTTCGGGGTACTCGAACGGCGGCAGGGCAAGAAGTTCGAGAAGCGGATCGACCGACTCGCACAGACGATGGGCGATCCCCGCGAGGTCGACGAGGCCAACGCGAAGTACCTCGCGCAGAGCACCGACCGGCTCGCTCCGCTGATCCCGCAGGATCACCCTGGTTATCTCGGTATCCCTCTCGGGCGGACCGTGGTCGGGGACCGAGAACTCAGAATGACTTGGGAGTTTGTGGGAGTGGCCTTCGCGGGCGCCCGAATGGGAAAGTCAGCAAGCCTGGCGATCCCGGCGATCTGCCACGCCCCAGGAGGGGCGATCGTCGCCTCGAACCGCGGGGACGTGTACTCCCACACGGTCGGCATCCGCCGCAAGAGTGGGCGAGTGTGGTTGTTCGACCTCCAGGGCGTCACCACCGGCAACCGGGCTGAACACGCGACCTTCTGGTTCAACCCACTGCGGTACGTCACCGACATACCGTCGGCGGCTGCGGTGTGTGGGTACTTCATCTCCGCCGCCACCGACGCCAATGCACGCGTTGACGCCTACTTCGACGGCAACGCCCGCGACTTGTTCGCCTCCTACATGCTCGCTGCGGCGTTGGCCGATGGCGACGTTCGGCACGTTTTCGAGTGGCTGACCGACACCCAGTCACAGATCCCGGCGTTCGTCCTGGAACAGCGGGGATACCCGGACCTGGCACGCACGATGCGCGGCAAGCAGTCCGTCAACGCCAAGCAACGAGACGGCTTCTACGACATGGCTCGACGGTTCCTCGCGCCGCTCGACGAGCCGCGCTATGCCGCAGCCGTCCTACCGAACCGGCGCACTGTCATCGGCACCGACACCGCCGGCCGGATCATGTCCTCGCCGGGTCGAGAGATCCACGACCTGCCCGAGTTCATCGCGCACGAGTTCGTGAAGCGAACCGACACCATGTACGCCATGTCGAAGGAAGGACCGGGATCAGCCTCGGCGATCGCGACAGCATTGGTCGGGCAGATTCTCGCGTGCGCGGAGGAGTATTCCGCCGCGCAGGAGACGGGCCGGATGCCGATCCCGCTGACTGCGGTTCTCGACGAGATTGCGAACATCTGCAAGCTCGACCAACTGCCGAACTGGGCCAGCCACTTCGGCGGCCGCGGCCTGATCCTGCTTGCTTTCTTCCAGTCGCCCTCACAGGGCGAGAGAGTCTGGGGCCGCGAGCAGTTCAAGGCGATGCTCGACGCGTGCAGCGTCGTCTGGTACGGCGGCAACGTCGTCGATGACGCCTTTCTCGGCGGGATGGTCGATGCGGTGGGCACCCACTATGTCGACACCGAGTCCCGCAGCCGCGGGTCCGGGTTCTTCAGTAGCAGCCAGCCCACAGTCTCGAGCAGTTGGCAGAAGGAGAACATCTTCGAGAAGGGTGATCTTCAAGCCTTGCCGAAGACCCGCGCCTTGGTGACCATCGGTGGCTCGCCGCCGATCCTGGTCCGCAAGGGTTTCTGGGGGAACTCGTCGTTCGCAGACGAGATTCGCCAGTCCGTGCGCGAGTGCGCGCAGAGCGGCCAACCGGCCGAGCAGAAGGCGCTACCGATCGGACACTCGGACCGGCCGGACCCCATCGCGCCTCGGGAGCCGGCCACCCCGGTCGCGGTCATTGACGAGAACCCGGACGAGCGCGTGGAACAGCTGTTCGCGTCGCAGTTCATGAAGGAGAACTGACCGATGGTTGATGTAAGCACTCCTGGCGACTGGGAAGTCGACTCCGCGCCCGGCGATTACGACGACGTCGACCCGGACTTCGACGACGACAACACGGACTTCGACGACGACGAGCAGGCGCAGGACATCGAGCACGCAGAGGAAGCCAAGCACCCCGCCTACGCGAACGTCATCGAGTTCGTCGAGGGCTTCTTCCTCGACGTGATCAGGCGGAAGGTCACCGACGGAAGCCCTCTGTCGTGGGACGCGCGCTGGTGGCTGTACCCCGAGGTCGTCGCACGACTGACCGCGCTCTACTACGCCTATGAAGAATCACGCGCGTCGACGTCCGGGCTGGCCATGTCCTCTTGGTGGATCCAGCATTTGGAGCCGCATCTGCGCGTGATCCTGGACGGCGACACGGGGCCTATGGCGAATGCGAGAACCGACGGAAGCTTCTCCGGCTGGCCGCGGATGCCGGCCGAACCGGTTCCGAGCGAAGTGCGCGATCTTCTTCTCAATCAGTAGCCCGACCAATAGCAGGGGGAATCTCATCTATCAGCATGTGAAAGCGACGGCAGACGTGACCGATCCGAACCAACACCCAGTCTCGCAGTCGCCACGGGGGGTACTGCTCGGGTGCGCGGCCACAGCGGTCGGTCTGGTGGTCGCGCTGACCGGTTGCAGCGGCAGCGACAGCGCCGGTGCAGATACCGTGGTCAGCACCGGCACCACGACGTCAGCTGCGGAATTCGTCCCTGACCTCTTCAATGCGGAGTTCAGTGACGGGTGGCGCGACAAGAAGACCCAGCAGCCCGTCACGCCGCCGCAGCGCATCAGGATCACCGGAAGTCTCGATCTAACTGAGGCGGCCGAGTCGATCGGATACGGCGCCGCGGAGCGACGACTACCGAAGAAAGCGGACGCGACCACCGATTCCAGTTTCCCGATCAACGCAAATTCGGTTCGCATGTACACAGACACGGACAACGTTCTGCGTTTGAGCTGGAGCTGCGAGTTCGTCGGGGATGACCCGGATGGTGAGAACTGCCAGAAGGTATACCGCATCGCTTTCGACGTCTCGGGGTCGGAACCGGAGATTGTTGAGACGACGAACACGGTCGGACCTCAGCCAGATGAGCTGATGGATTCGACGACGTTGACGTATCCGCGAGTGGTGGTCGCTGACCCGACGCAGCTGCCGAAGTCTGTCATCGGCACGGACCGAGCCACTGGCGCGACCACGGCCTTGTTGCATGTTGTTGCTCAGCCGCGGGATGGTCTCGCCAAGGTGTACTTCGTGGTGACTGATTCGCTGAAGCTCTACTTCGGGGAACTCGAGCCCAGTCGTTAGATCGCGATAGAAGGAGGACCCCGCACCGAGTCTCGGTGCGGGGTCCTCCGCCGTTCGGGCGAACGGTCGGCGCGCGACTTCGTCGCACCCCTCAATCTCATGCGCGGACAGGTTTGTTCCGCATCCCTGTCGTCCCCTGCGTAGCTGCCCATCCAGGGCGGACTGCGGCCGTGCTCATTCCGTGTCGGACCGGAGCTAGTAGCCGGCCACCAGCTCCGGTCCGCGCTCGGCACCCATGTCGGGGACGAACGCATCGGCGTTGGTGTGGTCTGGCTGCCGGTCGGCGTTGAGCATCTCAGTCACCGATCGGGGATGACTCTTCATTGCCGATCCGATCGCGCCGAGTAGCTCTTGGGTCACCTTGTTCAGATCCACGGGGGACAGTGGCGGCGCGACGTCGTCGTCACCCTGGACCGGCCCGGCGGCTGCGGCGATACCGCGGCCTGCGCTCTGGAGGATCTCGCTCAAGCCACCGAGGTCGTTCCTCGCCTCGGGTTGCGCCGATGGGGCGACCTCCTCGAGAGCGTCGGACACGTCGGCATCCTCAGCAGGGCCGGACACAGCGTCCACGTTCTCCGGCGTCGGCTTGGTGGTGGTGCTCTCCCTTTCACCCAGCTCCGCTCCCTCAGTCGTTGTCCGCTCCGGCTGCGGCGCCTGGCCGGCCACCTCAGCGCCGGTGAGGTGTTCCCGCGACAGGTCGTCGAGTGTCACGTACGGCGGCAGGCTCTTGGCCGCGACGTAGCTCAGTGCGACCGCGGCGGCGGCGTCGAAGACAAGCTTCTCGTCCGCCGCGATCTGCTCTTGCGGTCGACCGGCCTGAGTCTGCCGGGCCTCGATCCGCGCCTGCCGAACCGCGTTGTCCTGCGCGAGCTTCTCCCACCGCCGCGCTTGCTCGGACTCGGCATGAAAGTGGCGTGCTGCGCCTGCGGCTGCGAGAACCTGGATTCGGGTCTGCGCCGCTGGATTGCCTCGGAACTGACCGAGTACCTCGCTCATCGGACGTGGTGTCGGAGCGAACTTGGCTTGGCTGCGAGCGTCGCTCACCCGGCCGATGAACGTGGAGACTGCCGCGATGTCCTTCGTCGCCTGGGCTGCTGGCGCGGTCGGCGCCGTCGCGGCGGGTTGTGGTGCGCTGGGCTCGCGCCGGGTTGGGCGGAACCGGCCCGGATTGCGCTTGTCTGCCATCGTGCGTCTCCTCTACTGCGGTGATGGAGCGGTTACAGGTCGACCCCGGTGTCGCGGGCGTGGTCGGTTGGGTCAAGCACCGGGACTGTGGTGCTCTCGGGCGTCGCGGCCCCGGGGCGCCGCTTGTTCTCGTCGCCGCGGTTGTCTGCGCCCTTCCGGCGGGCCAGCTCGGCGTCGAGCTCGGCGACGACGCCTGCCTCCGCTTGCTGAATGGATTCGAGCCGCTCGATGCGGGCCGAGACCCGGCCGACGGCGCGGTCGTCGATGACATGTGCGCGGTCGTACCGCGCGGCGGACGCACGATTGAACTGCGCGTTGCGTTCGATGATCGGCCAGTCGCGCTCGGCCGGTGCGGCATCTCGCGCCGCATTCTCTTCTGCGGCCGCGGCGGCGATCTGTTCGTCTGTGGCGGTGCCGGATTGGCGCAGCGCATCGAGATGTGCGCGGGCCTGCCGGGCAGCAACGATCTGATCTTCCTGCTCGATCACTTCGGCGACGCGGCGGTCGACGGCCCCGACCGCGGAGTCGCCGCGTAGGCGGGACAGCTCCTGTTGTGCCAGCCCGAGCATCATCCGGTTCTCACCGAGACGTCGCTGAGCAGACCGCCGCGCCGCGGTCAGGTCTTCTTCGGAGTACCGGGAGTAGGGGCGCGGCGCGGCCTTCCGCTTGGTCTGGTGCAGGCGTTCGATCGCCGCCTCGACGTCCTGGCGCGTGCGACCGGAGACGTAGTGCAGGGGGTCGGCTACATCGTCGGTGGCCTTGCCAAGCACACGGGAGAGCGCGACCTGTCGGATGGTCCTCTCCCACAGTGCGCGGCGTCTCGGATCATTGCCGGGGGCTCCGAGGGCGTGGACCCACGCGGCGTTCTGCGCGATGGCGGTGGTGGCGTAGGCATCGACGTAGCCATGCATCTGCTGCTGCTGGGCGCGGGCGTGCGCGGCCAGGATCGTATCCATCTCGGCTACGCCGTCGGGTAGTGCCGGGACACGGTAGTCAGCAACATCGTCGCTGCGAGTGCGGGGGAGGTGCTCGGTCCTGTTCTCGAGCGCGCGTGCCAGAACGTGCCCGGGGGCATCCTTCTTGTCGTTGACCTTGCCGCTGCGGCCCGCCTCGCGCATCTCGGCAACTGCGTCGGCGAGCAGGGTTCGGGTGTCCCAGCCGAACGTCTCGGACTGGGCGATCTGCTTGACGACAGCGTCCCAGCCTCCGAGGTCGTGGACCCAAGCGAACTGCCGCTCGGTGAGCAGCTGGCCGACGAGCTTCTCGGCGTAGTCCTCATAGAGAGCGCTGACCGCGAGACCGTAGATCTCGGTGATCCCCGTCCAGGACTCGGCGCGCCGCTGCTCGTCTTCGATCATCTGATGCGCGGTCCGCTGCGAGCCGTCGCGGGCGAGAATGGCGTTGAGAAGGCCGATTGCGCCGGGGTGCTCCTCTGGGCGGTGCTCGAAGTCCCAGTCGGGCAGCTCGTCGTTTGCGGCGTAGACGATGTTGGTGTTCTTGCCGCGTGTCATCGCCACGTACAGGGACTGGCGGTCCATGTTCGACGAGGCGAGGACGTGGCAGTTGCCGACAGTCATGCCCTGCGATCGGTGCACAGTCGTGGCGTAGCCGAGCTGGACGTTGTCGGCGATGTAGTCGGCAGCGACGGTGACCTCACCACCGCTGATGTTGTTGCGCAGCATCATCGACCCGTCGTCGCCGAGACCGGCGATGGTCCACAGGTCACCGTTCTTGACGCGGCCCTTCTTCTCACCGGAGGTGGTCTTCACGACATACTTCGAGTTGTTCTTCCGGGTCACCACCACGTCACCGACGGCGGCCTCAAGACCGTCGGCGAGGATCAGTCCGGGGCCGGAGACGGTGCCGTTGTCCCGGTAGTAGGCGGCAGCCTTCTCGTTCAGTCCGCGGACCAGGTCGTTCGTCGGGGCGACCATCAGTGCGACCTGGTCGGCTTCGACGTCGGCGACGTAGGCGTCGAATACCTTGTCGGCCAGCTCGTGCTTCATCGCGTCGACGATCCGGCCGTTCTCGTCGTACCACTCGATCGCGTTCTGAGCGCCGGCCCGCATTGCCAGGCTCGCTTCGGCTTCGCCTTCGGTGACGAACCGGTGCACCTTCTCGAGGAACGGGGCGTTGGTCCGTTCGGCCAGATCACGCAGAACGCCGCCCGCCTCGACGGAGGCGAGCTGCTGCGGATCACCGAGCAGGCGCACCACGGCGCCGGACTCGGTGGCGATCTTGGTCAGGTCAGCAAGGTCGCGGGCCGACGCCATGCCAGCTTCGTCGACGAGTAGAAGACTGCCTCGCTCCACGCCGGTCGGGATGCCTGCCCGATGGCGCGTGAGAACGTCGGCGATGGTCCGTCCCTCGACCTCGATCTCGTCGCCGAGAACCTCGGCAGCGCGCGCCGAGGGACCGAGAGCGACGACCTTGCCGTTCGTCGTCTCCCATGCGCGGGCGATCACGGATGCCGCGGTGGTCTTACCCGCACCGGCCGCGCCGACGGCGACCGCGACACGCTTCTTCGCGGTCAAGAAGTGCCGGATCATAGCGATCTGGTCGTCACCGAGACTGTGGCCGGCCTTCTTCTCGGCGATCCGAATCTGACGGCGGATCACGAAGTCGGAGACATCCCCCTCATCGTCGATCTCGGCCTGCTCACGCATGAACTCCTCGGCGTCGAGGACGGGCTGAGCGGTGTAGCGCATCTCGGCGCGATCGCGGGTGCGGGCGCGAACAATGCCCAACTCGACGCGCTCGGACACACGCTCCGGGACGCCGTAATCTTCGGTGAACATCGGCAGGCAGTAGTCCCGCATTGCCAGTTCGAGCGCATTCTCTGTCATTGCTTGAACGTCGTCATCGGCGTTGAAACTGAACTCGCGCAGCCGTCGTTGCACCTCCGCGTTGACCGAGAACACGGTCCACGACCCCACTTTGCGGGAGAGGGTGTCGACGACTTCGGACACCAGCGTGGGCACGTGCTCTGGGTCGAGGATCGGGCGTCGATCGCTCTCACTGCGGACTGCCTCGACGAGCTCGGATGGCACCGTGTCCGGCATCAGTGCTTCGGTCCGCTGACGCCACTCCTCCCGCAACTCTCCCAACGAGCGCGGGGGGTTCTTCGCATTCCTGGTGTCCAGGGTCGCCTGTTGCGCCTGCGCGTACTGGATCTTCTTCGACGGGTTCTTGCCGTACTGGGCACGGTATGCGCGGGCCAACTCCTCCTGACGCGCCTCGATCTCCGATCGGCGAGAGAACTCCTCGATCAAGCCGAGCGGGATCCCCTCGACCTCATAGACGGCCTGCTTTCCGGGCACAGTGTCGGCGCGGGGCGCAAACGTGACTCCGAGCTTGCGGGCGACCAGATCGGCAACGCGGGTGTTGTACTTCTCCGACGCGGCAACGTTCGCCTTGTAGAGGATCGACCCGTCAATGGTGGTCCACCTGCCGTCTGCGAGGACGCGGTTGGCGATGGCGCTGTGGGTGTGGAGGTTGGGATCGCCGGCGCGGTTGTCGAAGTGATCGAACCGGGCGATGAGTAGTCCATCCGCCTTGACCTTGTGCACGCCCGCTGCGCCGCGGCGGGTGTAGATCACCTCATCCTCGATCCATTCGAGGGCTTCGTCGACAGCCTGCTTGTGGGCCTCCTCGACGGCCTGCTTCACTCTCTCGCCGCCGAGTCCCCACAACAGCGACACCGACTTCATCGGTGTGAACACGAGGTCGTATCCGGCAACAGCGTTGCGGACTTTGCCGTACTGCTCGTTGACGAATGTCAACACCTCGTCGTCGCTGAGCAGGTCGGCTCGGTCACCGTCCTTGCGGCGAAGGTGCGTTCGGGCGGTCGAGAGCTGGATCGCCTTCTTGGCGGCGGTGTCGGGATACTCGCCGTGATCTCGCTTGTAGATGTTGCAGCGATCCTCGACGTCGTGGACGTAGTCCTGGCTGTTCTCGAACCACGAGAATGCTCGACCGAGAGCAGTGCTCGCGGACCAGTCGAGTCGTTCCTCTAGCGTCGAACCCTTCCCGGGCCGGGTGGCGAAGGCGTTCGGGGTACGAGCCGCACCGAACACCGAGCGCATGGACAGCTCGGTCACCTCTGTGCCGACCTCGACGCCGACCTTCTCGGCCAGCTTCCCGCACCAGATTCCGGGCGGGGTGCCCTTGGTGACGTAGTAGTCGACGGCGTCCTTGACCTTCTCCTCGGTCGCGTCGCCGTGGGCTACGTGCTTGGTCAGATAGACGTAGCCGTCCCCAGCGCTGAGCTTATGGACGGTCATCACCGGGCCGATTATGCCAGGTCGCAACTTTAGTGCATGAGGTGTGTAGAGCTTTTTCTTCTGACCGCAGGTCAGAAGAGGTCTGTCGGAGCCTCGATGGCTCTGACAGAGCAGCGGAGCTGCGGGTGTTAGGCACGTGAGGGGAGACCTGTACGACGAAAGGTGACCAGAGCTGTGACATGCCAAGGTGACCCGCTCCCGAGTGCGGAACCTCCCGCGAGCGCAGCGAGCCGATAGACTGCGGCCCTATGGCCTCCTCTTCGAATGCGGCGTCGCGCCGCTCACTGCGTCCGCACACCACCCCCAATGTCCGCGAGAATCTGCGCCGCGAACGCGAGCGACTGCTTGCGCGCCAAGCGCACCTCGAGGAACTGGCCGCACCGATCAACGAGGTGGCCGGCAAGCTCGCCAAGATCGACGCACTGCACGACTCCAAGGCGAGCGCCGCGGAGCGGCGGATCGAGCAACTGATGAAGAACCGAGACAAGCGTCTCGAGAAGATTCGCGCGGAGTTCGAAGAGAAGATCGCAGCGGCTCGTGCTGAGGCCGACCAGATCGACGACTCGTTGACACCAGAGGAACAGGAGCAGGAGGACGCACTCCTGCTCGACTACGCGCGTGCCATCGTCGCGTTCACCAACGACGCCTCGGTCGCCGAGCTGGCGTCCGTCCTCGGTGTCAGTGCCCGCGAAGCGAAGACGATCGCCGGGCAAGCAAAGGCGGACCTGGAGTCCACTGGCGTTGCCGCCCGCGAAGCAGCAGACCCGGCACCACCGGTTGCGGCCGAGCAGTCGGCCGCTGAGCCGGCCAGCATCGCGTCCTGAGACGACTGACGATCAGTGCACGCCGGTGACACCCCGCCGTTTCCCGGATTCGATCGATCGTTCGTGTCCGGCGTCAGCGTCCCAACACCCAATGTTCGACCTCGGCGCGGAGCGCGCATCGTCGATGCGACGTTGCGGCCCTCTGCCGAGAATGTTGCGGCATTCTGGACGAAGGTGGTCAAGTCCCCGACGTGTTGGTACTGGGTTGGCGCGATCAGCGCACCCGACGGATATGGCCGGTTCAACTACCAACGTGCGAACCGGCAGCGGACGGTTCTTGCTCATCGATTCTCGGTCGAGTTGGTGCACGGCGTTCTTGAGGACGGCATCGTGTGCGAGCACAAATGCAACGAGCCGCTGTGCGTGAGGGTGGGACACGAGCATCTGGTGCAATCGACCTACAGCGAGAACGTGCGCTACGCGATCGCGTTGGGACGTCTGTCGGGGCACACGCTTCTCGATGGGCAAGGACGGTCACGCTACGAGCGGTCGATCGCGGTCCGCGCGTCGCTCAAGGACGGATATGACGAGGCCGCGTTGCTTCGCGCAAAGACCGATCCCGGTGACGCGCAAGCAACGCTGTTCTAGCGGCGGTCAGTGTTGACCGACGTCAACAAGAGTGAGGGTGTGATGGGCGAGAAGAAGGAACGTTCACGGGTCGAGTCCGAGCTGTACCAACGGACGAAGCATCTGCACTCCATCTCGTCGGAGGAGCTTGAGCGGGTGGTGGCCGGCGAACATGCCGCCGTGCGACGGGATCCGCGAGCCGATGTTGCGTTCCCGCCCAGCGCGGCGGCGGATCTGCTGTAGGTTGGCCGCGTGCGGTTGTCCGCCAGCGCCGGAACGGTGCGGGCTTTGGGTCGGGCTCAATGCCCGTCCCAAAGCCTTCGCTCTCGACAACCGAACAGCGAGAGACCCCCGGAGCTACCTTCTCCGGGGGTCTCTCGCTTTAGCGGTCCTGCCTTACGCGTCTGACGCTTCGGGAAGCTCGACGCCGAGATTCTGCGCCTGCGTGCGTCCGGTGCGCGCAAGCTCCAGAATCTGATCTTGATGCACTCCCGAGGTCAACGCCCGGTGGAGCAAGTCGAGCAGTCGCGGCGGATTCGCGGGGTACCCGCGGATCGCGTCGTATGCGGTGTTGAACGCGATCCCGGCGAGCGGGCCGCGACCGGCCGCGTAGGCGAAGTACCCCGCGACGGTGAGTGCTTCCGCCCGCGCGATTCCGTCGAGCTGGTTCGCGATCGCCGCCATGACACGGTGCGCGTTCATCGGATCCGAGAGCGCCAGTCCCAACGCGGCGTCGCGGGCCACGACGTGGAGGGGGAACAGGATGCCGACACGAGCGGCGAGAGCGACATCCGGCGTGCGTCCGTCCCGCGCAGCGGCGACCAGTTCGGTGAGTACGTTCTGTGCGAACTGGTCGCTTCCCTCCTTGTGTGCGGTCGCCATTGCCTCGCGCATGTCGCCGGTCTCGACGGTGCGCCCTTGCCGGTAGGTGGCGACCATGTTGTCGCGACTGGACTCGACGACGAGTCCGTCAACCACCCGTGCGGTGTGGACGGTCGACGCCATTGGATCGGCGCACACGCCGTTCTCGTTGCCGTCCAGGTTCGTCCAATGCATCCCCGCTTCGATCTTCGGGATGTACAGCGGTCGCGGGGTGATGATGCCCTCGGTGTCGAGTGCGTCGCGGATCGCGTCGAGGGTCTTGAGTGCGGCACCCGCAGCTCGGGCGTCGGCGACCGCCACGAGCAGAACTGCCTCCGCGGTGGGCGTCATTCCCACGAACTTGGCGGCAGTCGCGCTCCGCTCGGGATCGTTGTCGCCTGCGTCGACTCGGATCACGGTTGCGATCTGACCGCCGGAGAGCACGATTCCGACGACCGACTGAGTCGGGTAGAAGCCGAGGAGTGCGGGGATAGCCGCGATCATGTCGGAGGGGGTGCTGATACGGATGGGGCTGTTCACGTGAGGTGCCTCCTGTCGTGACGGACCGGGGCGGCCCGCCTGTTCTTTTGCCCTTCTGGCAAGGAGAGTTTGGACCGGCATGAGGGGGCCGGAGTGCAACCCCTGGGACCGAGAAATCTCGGGGGAGCGCAGCGGAGGAGAGAATTGTCGGGGCCGTAGGCCGCGAAGCGCCCAGGGGTTGCGCGGAGGTCACCGCCGGTCAAAATCGGGGGCCAGAAGGGAAAAAGAGAAAGATCCCTTTTCAGGGCGGAGCGCAGCGGAGCTCAATACGGCGGTCGACGAAGTCGAGCCTCGGCCGCCTGCGGCCGCTGCCGAACCGCAGGCCGGCCTGCGCCAGCACCTCGAGCACCGACTCGTCCGTCGTCGCCGAGTGAAGGTGGGACACGCTTGGGTGCGGTGGCGTACCGAGGTCTGTCAGTTGTTGGGTCGGGCTCGATGCCCGACCCGACAACCTCACTGCCGCTGGCCGACCAGTGAAGGACCCCCGAAGCTACCTTCTCCGGGGGTCCTTCACTGGTCGGGCTCGTGTGTCAGTCGATCGCGACCGCCTCGGCGAGTTCGTGTCTGGCGATGACCTTCTCGACGTCGGTCAACTCGTGGCCGTTCGCTGCGAGCAGCTCGAGGTAGTCGGCGGCACCCTGTGGGTGGCTGCGCCACGCGTCGTTGACCATGCGGGCTTCCATCGCCGCCACGACGAGAGCGAAAGTGATGACCTGGGCGCGGGCTTCACTCGCACCGGCTGCCATCTCGCGCACGCCACCTCTCTTGTCGATCCCCTTGATGCCGAGCAGATCCGCAACGTGCTCGGTGGCGTGAAACGCGCTGATCATGTGCGGGTCGGAGGCCAGGGATGTTGCGACCCACACCGAGGCGCCGATGGGCGGCTTCTTGCTCACGAGCAACGCCCTCAGGAAGGTGCGCCGAACGGTCGTCGCGGCGGCGGTTATCTCGAGCGGAGGTGGTGTCGTCCGTGACGTGTATGACGAGCTTCGGAAATCCCAGGGATTGCGTCATGGATGGGATTACCTTCTGCTATCCATCACGGAAAGCGGGAGGTTCGATGCGAGTGCAACGCGTGCTGATGCCCGACTCGGCGGTCGAGTCGTGGACGCTCCTGGGCGATGATCATGTCCCGGTGAAGCCGGTCGAGCGGTTCCTGGCGTATCTCGCCTCGATCGAGCGGTCACCGAACACCATCAAGGCGTACGCGCATGATTTGAAGGACTGGCTGTCCTACCTCGCGGGTCTGGGGCTTGATTGGCTGGCGGTGACGTTGGAGGAGATCGGTGGTTTCGTTGCGTGGCTACGGCTACCTCCCGAAGCCCGCGATGGGCGGGTGGTGGTCTTGCCGTCTGTGGAACATCACTGCACCGAGTCCAGCGTGAACCGCAAACTGGCCGCGGTCACCTCGTTCTACGAGTTCCACGCCCGCCACGGTGTCGACGTCAGCCGCCTGCTAGTGAGCATGCAGCCGGCGGGTCGTCGCCGAAACGCGGCGACGTCATACAAGCCGTTCCTCGAACACATCACCAAGCACAAGCCGCAGCGTCACCGAACGGTGAAACTGAAAACTGGGCGGCTGCGACCGAAAGTGCTTACCGTCAAACAGGTTCAGTCGATCCTCGACGCATGCGACCATCTCCGCGATCGCCTGTTGTTCGCCCTGATGCTCGACACCGGCGTCCGTATCGGCGAAGCCCTCGGCCTCCGTCACGAAGACCTTGCGATCGCCGAACGTACCGTGACCGTCACACCGCGGGACAACGACAACCGGGCCCGCGCCAAGGCCGGTATCCCGCGGACGATCCCGACCAGCCCGGAGTTGATGCGCCTGTACGCCGACTACCTCAACCGCGAGTACGGGGCCCTGGACTCGGATTACGTGTTCGTCAACCTGTGGGCCGCACCGCTGGGGCAGCCCTGGGCCTACCCGGCCGTGTATGACCTGGTACTCCGATTACGCGGCCGCACGGGCATCGATTTCGAGCCACACCACTACCGACACACCTACGCGACCTGGCTACTGCGCCGGGGCGCCGGGATGGAGTCGGTAAAGGAGTTGCTCGGTCACGCCTCGGTGAGCACAACGATCGACACCTACGGCCACCTCACCGCCGAGGACGCCCGCAACACCCTCGAAGCTGCCGGTTGGTTCACTGGCCGGGAGGTGCGGTTGTGACAATCTCCGGAACAGACACTACCTCCGGACACGCGCGACTGCTGGAAAAGCTCCTCGGCGCCGTCCGCCCGGAGTTCCGGGTCGACATCCTCGTCCCAGATCCGGACGACCCGGTCCTGGGTTACAAACTCTGCATAGTCGACGGTTGCGATCGCCCGCAGCACGACCACGGCATCTGCACCGGCCACAGCCCACGCTGGCGTCAACGCGGCTGCCCCGATCTGACCGAGTTCCTGGCCGATCCCGGCCCACCGCTGCGCGGCCGAATCGAACTCGACAGCTGCACAGTGCCCGGCTGTCGCTACGGCGTCAACGGCCGGGGACTGTGCACCCGGCACGGGGGTCGGTGGCGGCGAGCCGGTCACCCCGATTTCGATTCCTGGATCACGACCATCCCTGTCTTCGACGACATCGCGCACGACGAGTGCGCGTTGTCGTTCTGCACCCTGTGGGTGGAAAACGACCGCACCATCTTCTGCACATCCCACACCACTCGCTGGCGTGGGCTCGGCCTCGATACCGAGGAGTTCATCGCCCACTGCGAACACCGTGGTCTCCCGGTCATCGACTTCAGGGCGCTGCCGGCACAGATGCGGCTCGAACTCCAATACGCCGTCCAGCACCGGCACGACCAGCAACAGGCGGTCGCACCCCCCGACGTGCTTCGGCTCCTGGTCCGTCAACTGGCCGAAAGCGGAGCATCCTCCCTGCTCGAGCGATCGGAAGAGCAATGGCGGGCATGGTGTGAACGCCCCCTCGGGGGACGCGATAGACGTCCCAAACGGGCGGACTCGCTGCTGCTCTACGCCCGCGAGACGGTGGAATCTCTGCGGGACGGCGCCGGCTGGGAGGTCGAGTATCAGCGTGATGTCTGGCGGATATGGATGCTGCCCGGTCTGAAGATCAGCATCGACCGCACGCGGCCGCGCAGCCACCTGCGATTCGACCGCGTCCCCCAGCCCTGGTTGCGCGAACTCGGAAAACGATGGGTGCGATGGCGGTTGGTCTCGGGCCTGTCGATAGAGACCGCCGCCACCGACGTCCAAGCCTTGACCCGCTTCAGTGAATTCCTCACCGCCGCCGTCCCCGACGTCGAGGCGCTGGCGGATGTCGATCGCCCCCTGCTCGAGCGTTACCTGGCCTGGCTGCAGGGGCAACCCGGCAGCGCCCGCGGCATCGGAAGCCGCGTCGGCAGCCTGCAACTGTTCTTCCAGGCCATCCGACAGCACGGTTGGGACGACAGCCTGCCCACCACGGCCGCTTTCTTCACCGGCGACTACCCCCGGCGTCGTCACCAGCGCGTCACCCGTCATCTGGCCGAGTACGTCATGGCGCAGGTCGAGCACCAGGACAACCTCGACCGCTGGCATTACCCCGAAGGTCGGCTGGTCACCACAATCCTGATCCGCTGCGGACTGCGGGTGTCGGACGCCTGCACATTGCGGTTCGACTGCCTGCTGCACGACGGGCAGCAGGCCCCGTACCTGCGCTACTACAACAACAAGATGCAACGCGAGGCCGCGGTCCCCATCGACGAGGAGCTCGGAGCCGAGATCCGCGACCAACAGCGACGGGTGCTCGACCGCTGGCCCAGCGGAAGCCCGAACCTGTTCCCCCGCCCGACCGCCAACACCGACGGCCGACACCCCCTCCTCTCCCGCAGCTACCGGGGCATGCTGAATCGCTGGCTCGAGACCTGCGACATTCGCGACGAACACGGCCAGCCGGTTCACCTGACCCCGCACCAATGGCGGCACACCTTCGCGACCAGACTGATCAACCGGGATGTCCCCCTGGAGGTGATCCGCGTCCTCCTCGATCACGAGACAAGCCACATGACATCGCATTACGCGAAGATCACCGACACGACCGTCCGCCGGCGCTGGCAGCAGGCCACCAAGGTCAACGTCAAAGGCGAGCGTGTCGAACTGGACCCGGACGGGCCGCTCGCTCAAGCCCAATGGGCCAAGACCCGCTACGGCATGGCCACCCAAACCCTGCCCAACGGCTATTGCGGGCTGCCGCTGCAGAGGTCCTGTCCGCACGCCAATGCGTGCTTGACATGCCCGGTCTTCGTGACAGGACCGGAGTTCCTGCCCGAGCTCCGTGAGCAACACCGACGGACCCTCACCCTCATCGATGTCTCCGAAGACAACGGGAACACACGGGTGGTCGAGATGAACAAACAGGTCGCCGCCAATCTGGACCGCATCATCAGCGAAATCGAGAAGAACGAGGACGTCGCAGATGCGCGCTGACAACTCCCACCACATCACCGCCGCCGCCCGGAGGCGGTCGGCCGCTACCCGCAAACGCGCCATCATCGCGCTGCGGCGCATGGACAACGCTGGGCGACCGGTCACGTTCGATGCCCTGGCCCGGGAAGCGAAGGTCTCCCGGTCCTGGCTTTACAACCAACCCGATCTTCGGGCGGAGATCGAACGTCTCCGCGCCCGCAGAAACGGAACAGCTCCGGGACCGCCACCTGTTCCTGATCGGCAGCGCGCTTCCGATGCGTCACTGCTGCGACGACTGGAATCCGCAACCGAACGCGTCCGGTACCTCGAAGCAGAGAACCGCCAGCTCCGCGACGCGCTCGCGGTAACCCTCGGTGAACGACGTGCCGCCGCTATTCTCTGCAACGCTCCTGACGCCTTGTGAACCCGATCACCGAGCAACCCCTGTAGCGGACGGACTCGCCGTGAAGCATGGACTTACTTCCGAGAACTACGAATAGGGCGACTCCTGCCGAAGGCGAGCGCATACTCCGAGAATCTCACCGGACCACCTATACGGGACGTCGCAGTTCAGCGAGTTCCAGTCATGGGACGACGACCGGAACGGCGCCGATGAGCGTTGGATATCTGGGACATCACCGAGGTGCGATTCACCAGGCTTCGAGGCCGCACCCCTAACACGGGCATTTCGGGTATGGCTGACGCGGATGACATCGCTTCCACTCTTAGCGAGGGAGGATGATGACTCGCCGCCGTCCGAACCCGTTCTGGTGCGTGCGCGGTCAGCTCACAGAGTTTGGCTGTCCCGGTCGCGGAGGATCTGGTCACCCAGGCGGGTACACCGCCTCCTCGTCGGGGATCCCGAACCGGGTGGCACGCTCGCGGGTCGCGATGAATGCGCTGGTTTCTCTTCGTCTTGCTGCGTGCGATCTCGGTCCAGGAACGCCTGGCGTGCCCAAAACGCGACCTCATCTACGCCCACGAGGGAGCCTTCCGTGCCCGCCACCTGGAAGCCCAGACCGGACAAGCCGGTGTTTGACCCTGGCCGTGAACGCTGTGATCGCCTGGACCGCAGAGTGTTACGGGCTCGCGGCCCGATTGGATGCGCCGTCAGGGCCGCCGCATCGATGATGAGGTGCTGGCCCACATCAGCCCGACGCACAGCGCCAACATCAACTTCTTCGGCGCGATCGAGGTCGATCTCGACGCCGAACGCGCCGCGCTCGGTCCCACCGGGTACCGGCCGCTGCGGGTCCGCGACACTCTGTTCCGACCGCGTGGCCCGGGTCTGCGGTTACGGCGTTCCGTGCTCGGTCGGGGTGGTTGCTGCCGTGCCTGTTCGGTGGGTGGCGAGAAAGTTGTCGACGAGTCGGGCGCAGTCGTCGTGGTCGATGGTGCGCAGTCCGGTGAGACGGGCGAAGACGATCGGGCCGAGGAGTTGGATGAGGGCGAAGGTGGTGTCGAGCTCGCCGAGCACGGCGCGGGCGTCGGGGCTGGTGAGGATGTGGTCGAAGGGTTGGCGGTATTGCTCGACGACGCGGGCGCGTAGTGAGGTGACCGCGGCCGGATCGGGGTGGCGGCGGTCGGGGTCGGTGTGGTCGTCGCCGATGGATCCCATGGCCAGCCAGGCCAGGGTGGTCATCTGTACTGGGGCCTGTTCGATGAGGTCGGCCTGGGTGGTGAGCAGCGCGATGAGCCGCTCGCGCACGGGTTCGGTGCCGGTGGGTGTGTCGACGTGGGGGAGCAGCCGTTCGAAGGTCGCCGCGAGCAGGTCGGTGGTGCTGCCGAAGTGCCGGTAGAGGGTGGCGCGCGCGACCTTCGACACGCGGGTGACCGCCTTGACGGTGACCGCATCGACACCGCCGGTGGACAGCAGATGGGTGGCGGCGTCGAGTAACCGGTTGCGTGAGCGCGCCAGCCGCGGATCGGCCTGCTCGTCGTCGGCCGCGGTGAGGGGGTCGGTCGCTGCGGGGCCCGGGTCGGTCATGGACGCGCGCTCCTCCGATTCGTGTCGTTCAACCCTGGGTGTATGTGTGGACTCTATCCCACGCCCGACCACTGTGATACGAATGGTCTCGTACAGAGACCGTTGGTCTCTGAGTTGGGAGGCGCCGGTGAACACACGGTCTTTAAGTCGGGAGGTGCCGGTGAACACACCCGGGAGGGACACTGTCGAGATCGCCCGGTGGACCAGGGCCGAGTGGTGGATGCTGACGGTGTCGTGCCTGGCGGTGGCGCTGGTGGTCGCGGCGATGGCGGCGTTGTATTCGGCATTGCCGCAGATCGCGGTCGCGACCGGGGCGACGCAAGCCCAGCTGACCTGGATCGTCGACGGCTACACGCTGGTGCTGGCGTGTCTGGTGCTGCCCGCCGGAGCCATCGGTGACCGTTACGGGCGTCGCGGGGTGCTGGTGGCGGGGCTGGCGGTGTTCGCGGTCGCGTCGGCGCTGCCGCTGCTGCTGGCCGACCCGGTGTGGCTGATCGCGGCGCGTGCGCTGGCCGGGGCGGGCGCGGCGCTGGTGATGCCGTCGACGCTGTCGATCCTGACCGCGGGATTCGCCGCTGCTCATCGCGGCCGGGCGGTGGGGGTGTGGGCCGGGGTCGCCGGGTCCGGGGCGGTGCTGGGCATCCTCGGTGCCGGGGTGCTGCTCGAGCGGTGGTCGTGGCCCTCGGTGTTCGTCGGGTTGACCGTGGCCGGGGTGGTGCTGGCGGGGTTGGCGTGCACCATCGCCGAGTCTCGCCAGCGTGAGCATCCGCCGGTGGACTGGGTGGGCGCGGCGGCGGTGGCCGTCGCGGTCGCGGCGATCGTGTTCGCCGCGATCGAGGTCCCCGCGCGCGGCTGGGCCGACCCGCTCGTCGCCGCCAGCGCCGGGGTCGGTGTCCTCGCGGCGGTGGCGTTCGTGGTCGTCGAGCTGCGGTCCTCGGCGCCGCTGCTGGACGTTCGGTTGTTCGCCCGCCGCGGTTTCGGTGCCGGCTCGCTGTCGGTGACCATCCAGTTCCTGGTCACCTTCGGGGTGTTCCTGCTGCTGGTGCAGTACCTGCAGCTGATCCTCGGCTACGGGCCGCTGGCCTCGGCACTGGCGTTGGCGCCGATGGTGGTGCCGCTGGTCGTGATCTCGGTGATCGCGCCGTGGCTGTCAAGTCTGGTCGGGTTGCGGGTGATGACCGTCACCGGCCTGCTCACCATCGCCGCCGGACTGGTGATGGTGAGCCGGTTTACCGTCGCCGCGGACTACACCGACCTGCTGTGGCCGCTGCTGATCATGAGCGCGGGCCTGGGATTGTGCACCGCCCCGGCGACCTACGCCATCGTCGCCGACACCCCCGAGGCCAAACAGGGGGTCGCCGCCGCAGTCAACGACGCCGCCCGCGAGATCGGCGCCGCGATCGGGATCGCCGTGGCCGGCAGCGTGCTCGCCGCAGGCTATTCCCATCACATCCAGCCCGCCCTGCCCCAGCTGCCCGAGCCCGCCCGCGGCCCGGTCGCCGATTCTCTGGCGGCCGCCCTGCAGGTCGCCGACCAGGCCGGACCGGTGGCCCAGCCGCTGGCCGAGTTCGCCAAGGCCGCGTTTGTGCACGGCAGCGGCCAGGCCGCGCTCGCGCTGGCCGTCCTCACCGCCGCCGGGGCGATCGTGCTGGCGGTCTTCGCTCCCGGCTCTACCACCCGCCGCTCCCGCGCGCCACGCCCGCACACGACCGCCCCTTCCCGCTCAAACACCCCCTTCTCGTGAAAGAGGCCCGTCATGACGGCCTATCGCACGATCCTCGTCGACACCGACGGATCCGACTACTCCTACCGCGTGGTCGACCACGCCGCCGAACTGGCCCACGCCACCCACGCCCGACTCCTGATCATCTGCGCCCGCCACGACATCGACGAACACGCACTCGGCACCGACCTCGACCGGCTCGGACCCGACGCCTACCGGCTGTGCGGCACTACCCCCACCGACGCGATCCTGCGCACCGCCCACCAGCACGCGCTCGCCCACGGCGCCGCCGACATCGAAACCCGCATCCTGCCCGAACCCACCCTGCACGCACTGCTTCACCTGGCCGACACCACCGCCGCCGACCTCATCGTCACCGCGAACCCCCACCGGTCACCACTGGCCCGGCTGCTGTTCACCCCGCCGATCGAACTCGCCCGCAAAGCCCACTGCGACATCCTCATTGCCACCCCACCCGGTGACGACACCCACGGAAAGCACCCATGACCGAGGACACACCCGAGACCGGCACACCCGAGACCGCCGGACCCGGACCTTCCGAGGCCGAGGACTGGATCCGCGCCTTCCCTGTGGTCCCACCCGCACACGCCGACCTGCCGCCCCACCACGACCACTGCCTCGGTTGCGGGCCGGCCAACCCCCACGGCCACCAGCTGCGCGCCCGGCGCGACGCACACGGCGTCCACGCTCACCACAGCTTCGATTCCCGCCACGTCGGCGCCCCCGCGATCGCCCACGGCGGCGCGGTCGCCACCGTCCTCGACGACCTGTTCGGATTCCTGCTCTACACCGTGGGGGAACTCGCCGTCACCCGCCACCTCGCCGTCGACTACCTCGCCCCGGTGCTGCTCTACACCCCCTACACCCTCCGCGCCCACATCCACGCCCGCGACGGCCGCAAACTGCACCTGCGAGCCACCATCGAAGACAACCACGCCCACGTGGTCACCACCGCCACCGCCGTGTTCCTCATCGTCGACATCGACCACTTCCTGACCCCACGACACACCACCCCCCACACCGATAACGCCCCGGCGGCGACCACGCCCACCGCACACGAAGACCAACAACGCCCGCATATGGACCGACCCTGACGTGTTCCGCAAGCCGATCGGTGAGTGGTACTAGCCATGCCGGCGAGGGCCCACTGTCGCGACACGCCGACGAAGAATTTCCAACAGGAAATCGGACCATATTGACGGCTGCGTCGTCGACACATCCGCGTCGAAACGATCCTGGTCACAGCAGTAGCAGTGAAGCTGGCTCAAGATAACGGCGGCGCGCTTGTTCAGCTCGCGCGTCCGCCGGCGCTCTTGCCGCTGCTGCTCCTTGAGTTCCGCCTCCGCCTCGGCGGTCATCGCCACCGGCTCTGCTCGCCGCCCCATCTGGCGGTTGCGGAGTGCCTTCGCGGTCTCGGACAGGTGCAGGCCGCTGCCGTCGAGGTCGTCCGGATCGAGCAGGTGGAACTCGCGGTCCCAGCACCGTCGAGTCTCGATGGTGCGTGCGTGCCGCAGCCCCTCCTCGGGTTCGAGATCGGGCTGCTCCTCGGTTTCCCAGTCGACGTCGTCCTCGGAAACTTCGACGCCGGTCTCGCGGTCGAACCACGATTCGGTGTAGCTCAGCGCAACGCCCCAGCGGGCCGGATCGGCTTCGACGGTGTCCAGGCTGATCGGGTTGCCGTCGTCGTCCAGGACCTCCTCGTGAGTGATCGGGTTCCAGGAGTAGCCGTTCTTGATCGTGAATCCCTTGTCTCGGTAGGGGGCCTCGGCTGCTGCGCGGGCGAGGCGTTCCTCCCGGTCGACGCGGAGCTGTTGTGCCTTGTAGTCGAAGTTGAACGTGCTCGTCCCGAGCAATCTCTCGATGCCGTGAGTGTCGCCTTCGGCCTCGAACTCCGCGATGACGGTCGCCTGATCGAGGGTGAGTTGGTGGTCGTCCATGCTGGTGCGTGCCGCTGCGGACGCGCCGACTGTGGCGAGTGCTTTCACCTTGGATCGGTCGACGCTGGCGGTCTTCGCGACGGCGGTGACCGACAGTCCGAGGTCGAGCATGGCCGCGATGCCGGCCGCGCGTTGGCTGTGCGTCAGTGCGGTGCGCTGGTCGTTCGATCGGATCTGCTCGCCGATGCGGGTTGCCTGGTCCGGTTCGGTGTCGGGATCGCACCGACGGACCACGACCGGGACGACCGGGCGGTGCGCGGCGAGGGCGCCGAGTGTGCGGCGCTGTCCGTCGACGACGACGACGGTCCCGTCGCTGTGGAGGTCGGCCAGGATCGGGTGCATGACGCCGTGGTCCGCGATGGACTGGACGAACTCGGGGTCCTGGTCCAGGTCCACGGTGGTTCGGACGTTGTCGCCGATTACGAGTGTGGCTGGGTCGACCATGAGCAGTTCGAGGGGGTTCGGTACGGACACGTTTCGCTTCTCTCCTCCGCGGGGCCAGGTGGCCCGCCTGTTCTTTTGCCCTTCTGGCAAGGAGAGTTTGGACCGGCATGAGGGGGCCGGAGTGCAACCCCTGGGACCGAGAAATCTCGGGGGAGCGCAGCGGAGGAGAGAATTGTCGGGGCCGTAGGCCGCGAAGCGCCCAGGGGTTGCGCGGAGGTCACCGCCGGTCAAAATCGGGGGCCAGAAGGGAAAAAGGAAGATCCCTTTTCAGGGCGGAGCGCAGCGGAGCTCCATACGGGGTGCGACGAAGTCGCACTGTGGGATCCGGGAACCGAGCGACCACGCGGATCAGGCGCAGCGCGCGATCCCTCTGGTCCATTCCCGTTGTCGGCTCGATAGGCTGTCGTCGCAATCTCACCCGCCACGGTGCTCAACTACGTTGCGTCCGTATCGGGTTCGGGGACACACATGAGGGGGAGTTTTGACGTTCGGCATGTCCGCTATCCGTGCCTTTGGTGCCGGTACAGCAGCAGTAGCAATCGCGGCGGGGATGGTTCTCAGCACCGCGCCGGCGGCGTCCGCAGACGTCCCGCTCCAGTGGGTTGGGCTGGGGCCTGACATTTGGACGCTCTCGGACAACGGCGCGTGCTCGGGTGTGATCCCTGTGCACTTCGAGACCTCGCCCGCCCGTCCCGGTCATCTCACGCTGCGTTTCGTGCCGCAGGGCCAGCTCGCCGCGCCGGGCTGCGCCACCACCGTTCGCGTCCAAGCGCTGACGGGGCTTGTCAGCCAAGCGCACTTCGTCCGAGTCGACGGCGGGCCGGCGACTGTCGACCTGGCCACCGGGACGGGTGTCTCGCTCGTCTCTGCGACGGCGTCGAACCTCGCCAAGGGCGTCAGCAATTGGGTCATCGTTCCGTAGGTCGAGGGGCCGAGTGAGACGCTGCGCCGCACATCCCTTCCGGTGTGCGGCGCAGCGACGTCTGAGGGCTGTCCCTATCGGGCGTCGCGTTCGCGTTCGCGTTGACTGATCCGGGCGTGCGACAGTCCGACGATGGCGGCGGTGTCGCGGGTCGAGAGTCCGGCGTCGGTGCGGAGCGTGTGAATCAGGTCATCGACTGCGGACTCCAGTCGCACCGTCAGGGCGCGGGACTCGGCGCGTAGTGCTTCGAGTCGCTGCATCTGCTCGGTGACCGTGACGGGACCGATGCTCACGCTCGCGAGTGTGACGGTCACGGCGTCCGGATCGTGGCCGTCGTGTTCGCCGGCCAGCTCGCGCACCCGACGCTCTATCGCCGCGTAATCCTTCTCCCTGAACGTCCAGTCGGGCCTGTCCTGCACGCTGACGGTCCACGCCTTGTCGTCGACGTCCGCTCGCGTGATGGTCAAGGTGTACTCACTCATCGGGTGTCCTCGGTGTGGGTTTTGGATCGCCTGTGCAGACAGGGGGTGCGGGGCCGGTTGCTGCGGCCCCGCACCCCCTGGTCGTCAGCTCGACCCTACGGCCGCTCTCCGAAGTCGAACATTTCGAGGATCAGGTTCAGATCACGGACAGCCGCGTCGGTGTCGCCGAAGTCGGTCGGCCAGTCGGCCAGCACGTCGCCCGTGTCGGCTCGGCTGAACCGGAGCATGTCGCCGTCCCACCGTCCAACCGCGCTGATGTGCAGCAAACCGACCGGACTCCGCACTTCGAGCTTGCCGTCCTTGATCTCCCAGTGCTGGCGGTTCGAATCGGTCAGCAGTCGCGCGTAGACGTCCTCGCCGATGTCCTGCGCCCACAGAACCTCGGCGGGCTCGGTGGTGTTGGTGTCTGTCATGACCTGTCCTCTCTTTCGTGTGGGAACTGGGGTGGGGCCTACAGGGCCGCATCGCGCACCGCGTTGAGGCGCTCGGCGGCGGCTCGCTGGCGACGACCGAGCCTGAGCATGTGCTCGAACAGGTCGGCCTCGGGCAGGGATTGGGCTGCCTCGGTGATCGCCAGACCCGCCTCGTGGAAGCTGCGGCGGTAGGCGGCGCACACCACCGCGCGGGCGTAGTGCCCGACACTGGCCCCGTCCGCGCCCGCGGTCGCGGCCGACAACAGGACTCGGCGGCGACGCTCGCCTGCGTGACCACCGAGAAGGCCGTCACGGTCGAGGCGCGCTGCGACCATCGGCGCTGCGGTCGGCGCTCCTTCTGCGGCCATCGCGGCGATCACCTCGAAAAGTTCGCGGTGGACCGGGGTGTGGAAGTCCTCGCCGCGGACATGCTCGACAGCGTGCTGGACTGCGGCCGGGTGTGCCCACAGGAGTGCGCTGAGCAGAAGCTCCTCGAGGTCGGCCACAGGATCGAGCTCCAGGTCGCCATCCCCGATCGCACTGTCGTCGATCCATTCCGAATCACCCTGCATGATCGCCTCCCCAATCCCTCGCTGTACCCACTACGGTATGCGAATCCGGCCGGTTTGTAAAGGTGACTTACCATATTTGGTAAATCAACTTGACAGCTAACGAGGTTGGTGGTTTTCTGAAGTCGTCCCCAACAGAAAGGAGCGCCCCGAATGCGCTTCACGGATGTAATCGAGGCTGTGACCGTGGAGGTCGCCGACGAAGTCTTGGTGCGCCGCCGTGCGCTCGACGGCGGCATGACCGTTCTTGACCGGCTACCTCGTCCGGCGCGGACCACAGACCCACTGGATGCGGTCATCACCTCCGCGCTGGATCGCAGCCGGTGGATGCCGGCCAGCCCGGTACTAGCGTTCGCGGGCGACGATTCGAGCCGCGTCGAGCGCGGGGTCAAGGTCGAGGTGCAGGCGCGCGCCGACGGCCGCGCGCTGGAGAAGGCGGTGCTCCTGACCGAGCATCATCGTCATGCGCTGACAGAGGAGGCTGTCCGCTACTGCGAGCAGATCAACGAGCCGACCGGACTCGGCGCGTACGCCACTGTCCACAACGGTTCGCTGCTCTGGGATGCCCGCCTGCTGCCAGTGCGGTTCACGGGTCACTCCGACGACCGGGACGACTGGATCCGGACACACACCCGGACGGCATCTGGTGACTGGACGCCGGTCGCCGAGCGACCGACTGTCCTCTGGGACTGCCGCCTGACCGCCCGCGTCATGTGGCAACTCATCTGCGAGCTGTCGTACTAACTCCCGCCAATGCCGCGTGCGGGGCCGCAGCAACCGGCCCCGCACGCGGCCGAATCCACTATCCGCGGAGAAATCTCATGCTGCTGACCTACATCGGATGGGCGCTCCTCGTCCTGATGTTCCTGTCGATCCCGCTGTCGATCGTCCAGGCGAGCACTCGCGACTATCGGGATGAATCGCTGTTCGTCTCGTTCGCTCCCACCGTCATCGCCACTCTCGCCTGGATCGCCTTCCAGCTTTTACTCCACGCGCTGGGGGCGCCCGCGATCTGACCCGGGGCCGCGGGTGCCGCCGCCTCGCGAGGGGCCGGTACTCGCGGTGTGTCGGACCGAATTGGTACAACAACACCAACTGCCAAGGGGGCGTCATGCCACATACCTATCGACTGGTCGCGTCCGAAGAGGGCTCCGACTTGAACTTCATGGGCGGACCGATCGACCCGGATCGCCTGGCCGACTTACTGATCTTCGTGCTGATCGTGGCGGGGTACGTCTTCGTCCTGTTGTGCGTGGCGGGCTGGATTCGGTACGCGTCCGTGCGGCGCGATCCCGTCAAACGTGAATCCGCGCAGGCGGGCGTCGCTCTGCCCACCGTGGGCCTGGCCGTCGCCGCCGCTGGCGCGGTCCTCATGTGGGTGATCTTCCGCGCCGACGAGGAAGTCAGCATCTTCCTCGAGGCTCTCGTGCTCGCGGCGCTCGCTGGGTCAGTCGTGTTCGCCGTTGGTGCGCTCCGACGCCGACTGTGGTCGCAGCAATCGACCCTCGCCACTTCCAAGGAAATAGGAAACCTCGAATGTCCACATTCATGATGATCGGCCTGGTTGTGATAGTCGCCGGCGCACTGCTCACCCTGGCCACCAGGCGACGTGCGCTTCCCATCCCAACCCAGGATGGCCGGTCGGAAACGGTGTGGCCGAGTATCGGTCTCACGATCACTGGCCTCGGCGCACTGCTGGTCGCGATAGCGACGCTGGTCGATCCCGGCACGGCCACCTTCGGTCGCGTCGCGGCAGTGCTCACTCTGCTGATCCTCGCCGCGACGGCCGTCTTCGTGGCGAAGGTCAGGCTTCGGCGACACTGACTGTCGATCCCTCGCAAGCGGGGCAGCGGACTTTGTGTCCACTGCCCCGCTTCTGTGTCTGGTGGTCCTGGATACGATGAAAGCCTCGGACCGGGACGGTTGCTGCGTCCCGGTCCGAGGCTTGTCGGCGTCTGTCAGAGCGTGTGCAGGCCGATGAGCTGCCAGATCGTGCGGGCGGTCTCGTGGGGTAGCTCGAGGCTGATCGGCCAGTCTGCCTCGAGGCGGGCGGTGGTGTCGGTGAGCACTCGAAGCACTTGCACGTACATTCCGTCGGCATCCGCGACCGCGGCGAACAGCAGTCGGGTACCTTCGGCGGCCCAGGACAGCACCCCGCCTTGGAGATTGAGGTAGTCGGACAACCCGGCCTCGTCATCCGCGACCTCCTCGGCAACGGTGTGCAGGGCGTCGAGGTGGGTGACCGTGAACGGCGCGGTGATCCGGGGGCCGATCGTGCAGGCGAGTGGGGTGAGCGGGTGGCCGGGACCGTGGTTCCGGATGATGGTCAAAGTCATCGTGGTTTTCCTTTCTGAAGTGGATGTGGGGGCCGGGAATGTGTCCCGACCCCCACACCAAGGGTTAGTGCTGAATCGCGGCGTCGATCACCTTCTGGATGCGGTCAACGTCGAAACCTGCGTCCCGGGCCTCGCTGATGAGGATCACGTAGCGGGGCAGCAGTTCTGCCAGGCGTGGTCCGGTCGACATGTTGCTGACGACTGCCGCAAAGTCCACTGCGACCTGCTCGGCGCGCTCCAGGAAGTCGCGCGTCATGGCTGCTTCCTCCTCGGCCATGCGGCTCGGTACGTCGATCTGTTCGTCGCGGCGGCGCACGCCGTCCTCGGGATCTTCGGTCCACTCGGCGCGGGAGTAGGCCACGCCGCCGACCACGATGTCGTCGCCGATGACCTCGGTCAGGAAGTCGAAGTTGTCGTCGCTGCTCATGGTGTCTCCCCTGTCAGACGTGGCGGACCGGGGCGGCCCGCCTGTTCTTTTGCCCTTCTGGCAAGGAGAGTTTGGACCGGCATGAGGGGGCCGGAGTGCAACCCCTGGGACCGAGAAATCTCGGGGGAGCGCAGCGGAGGAGAGAATTGTCGGGGCCGTAGGCCGCGAAGCGCCCAGGGGTTGCGCGGAGGTCGCCGCCGGTCAAAATCGGGGGCCAGAAGGGAAAAAGAGAAAGATCCCTTTTCAGGGCGGAGCGCAGCGGAGCTCGGATCAGGGTGCGCCGCAGGCGTACTTGTCGGTCTCCCCCGCTACAGTCTCGGGGCAGTGGCGAGCGGTGGGCCGCTACCTCTCCTACGCGGCCTCGACCCCTACGGGGGTCTCGGCCCGAATCCGGCGGTCTCGGACTGTCGGGTTTGGAGGTAGCGGCCCACCGATTCCGTTAGACGGCCCGGCCGTCGTCCTGGTCCGGTTCGTACTGTTGCCCAGTCTCGTATCCCTGTTCGGCCTGTTCGGCCTCGGAGGCGTCGACCCCACTGCCGGTGCCCACCTCGTGCAGCGGGCGGACGTTGCTCGCCGCGTTGAGGCCACGAATCAGGTTGTCGTCGAGCGTGAACGGCTCAGCATCGGCCCCCTCGGTTACCCGCTCGGTCGGCTCCACGATGGGCTCGGCAACGGGTTCGGTCGCCTCGACTACCGCGTCTCGCTGGCTGCCCTGCTGGTCAGGCGTAGCCGGCAGTGGCTCGATTCGATCCCTGCGCTCCATGCTGGCCTTGTAGAGCGCATCGGTTGGTACCTGTCGAGCGTCGGCGAAGGTGTCAGCGGCGTGCTTGGCTGCGTAGGTCGCTTCGCTCCGCTTGTCCGCCGCTCCGGTCTCCACGGCTCCAGTCCCGTCCCAGGCTTCCCACTGCCACTGGCGGTCGTGCCACTGAACCGAGCCTCCTGGCATCGACCGGTCTGCGTCGAAGCCGTAACTCCACTTCGCCTCGGTGTCGTCGATCGCGACCCACGGACGTGCGCGGCGACGTTCCTCGCGCTCGGGGGCCTCGTCGATCCACTGCTGTCGGGCCGCTGCCATCTTCTGCGGCACGGTCAGCTTGAGGTCGGCCACCGACATGCCCTGTTCGACCGCCCACGCCTTGGTCGGGTTGAGGTCGAGCGTCCAGCCCGGATACTGGCCATCCGCTGCACGGCGCTCTCGCTCAAGGCGGTCCTTCCGCAGGGCCGTAGGCGAGTTCTCCCGCGAGTTGACCTCCAACCGCAGCTCCTCGGCCACGGCCTGAGCCGCTGCGAGCTCCTTGGCTTCGTCCTCGGAGAACACGAGCTCGGGCTCTGCCTGAGCCTCTGCCAGCCTCTCCCGGCTGGTCTCGATCTTCGCCTCAATCGCGGGCACCTGCCTGACCACCTTCGCGGCGAGGTTGCGGATCGAGGTCAGCAGTCCCTGTGCCGCGCTGGCGCGTTCGAGCACCTGCCCGAACCGTTCACGGTCGACCCAGGTCACATCGTCGCCGATGGAGACGTAGAACTCGCCGATACTCTGTGCAAACGCAACGGTGACGGGGACGCCATTGATGACCGTGAAGGTTCGCTCGTCCCGACTGGACATGAGGTCCTTCCTCAGGTCGATGAGGACGTGACGCACCGCGTCTCCCAGGTCCGCGGTCTCCGAGTCCGGGATCGTCGCCGTGGGGAAGGTCCACATCTTCTGGGCGCGATCCTCGATTTCGTTCCACGCGGTGATCTTCTCGGCGACGGCGCGGGCTTCCGGGAGCGCTTTCTCCCCGTCGGCGATCGCCTTGTCGAGTCCGCGGATCGCGGCCTGGCGCGCAGCGTTCGCGTTGCGCGTCGCGTCCCTCTTGGCTTCGAGGTTGGCGACCTTCTGGTCCGCCTCGACCTGTTCGACGAACACCGGATCGCCGGTCGCCACGGCCTTGCTCTGCGCCCACGTCGCGGTGAGGTCACCGCCGAGGTCCTCCATCCTCGCGGGCACGTCGGCGTTGCGAATGGTGCTGTTGAAACCCGACTTTCGGGTCACGTACTGGTACATCATCGCGTCGAAGCTTCTGCGGGCGACCAGGTTGGTCACGCGCACGACCTCGTGGACGTTGCCTTGCCGGATGATCCTGCCGATGCGCTGTTCCAGGTCCGCGGCCGTCCAGGCGGGGTCAAGATTGACCAGTTGCTTGAGGGCACGTTGGGCGTTAAGTCCGGTGCCGCCCTTCTTGGTGGAGGTGATGAGGACTCTGACCCGCCCGTCGTTGCACGCCTCCATCAACTTGGCCTTGGCCTTGGGGCTGTCGTGGTGGTGCATGAACGCGATTTCCGCGGCGTTCATGCCACGCGCGACCAGCGCGTCTCGCAGTTCGGTGTAGAGGTTGCGCGATCGGGGGCCGGCCGTCGGGCTGGGTGTGCCCCGATCGCAGAATGCGAGCTGGAAGACACCGGTCATGTCCGGGCCGTACTTGTCTGCCGGGATGTGCAGGTCGACGTTCTCGGCGTAGACCTCCCAGATCGCGTCGGCCGCGTGCTCGATCCGGGAGTGCTCCGGATCTGGGGCGCCCAGACCGGCCAGGGTCGGGTACATCGTGAGGTTCCGACCGTCGTTCGAGATTTTCAGGCTGTTGTCGATGTCCATCTGGTCGCCCTTGATGTTGCTCATGCGCCAGTCCAGATCGGCCATTGCGTCGATGGAGCCCTGCCCCATGTCGAACTCGACGATCTGCGGTGTACCGCCCACCATCGTCGGCAGTTTCACCGGAATCTGCTCGGCTTTCACCACGTCCCGGAACTGGTCGTACATGGCGATGAGCTGAGGGACGTTGGCGTACTCGGCCATCCGCGTCTTCATCTGGATGCGCGTGCTGGTGGCGTTCATCTCCGCGACGGTCACCGGCTTGGCGAAGGTGCCGGCCCAGTTGTCGATCCGACCCAGACCGGCCTCGATCAGGAGGTCCGGCCGCAGGAACTTCATCATCACCCAAATCTCCGACAGGGAGTTGGTGATCGGGGTGCCGGTGGCGAACGCCAGGGCCTTGGCCGGCGCGTGCGGCTTGCCTTCGAGCTCGTTGCGTTTGCGCGCCTCTGCTCGCAGGTACTTCGCCTTCATCTCCAGGTCCGTGGCACGCTGCGCGCCTTCGGTGACCGCGAGGTCAGCGCTGTTTGACGGCCGGGTGAGGTTCTTGTAGTCGTGGGCCTCGTCGACGAACATGAAGTCGCACCCGGACTGCTCGAAGGTGAGCCCGTCATCGGTGGCCTTGGCCGCGACGATGTTCTCGATGCGCGTGGTCGCGCTCTTGATTGCGTTCTCGATCTGCTTGACCGTGAACTCCGCCCCTTGCTCGTTGGCTGCGTCGAGCGCCATACGCAGCTCGCCGATCTCACCCTCGAGGTACTCGATCTGCGCTTCCCTGCGCATCGAGATCTTCCCGAACACCGACTGCGGGACGATCACCATGTCCCAGTCTCCGATGGCGGTCTGCCCGACGAACCGCTGCCGGTCGTCGCGGCCGTCAAGTTCGGAGGCGACCAGAATTCTCGCGTTCGGGTAGGCGTCGCGGGACTCGACCGACCACTGCGCGAGCAGGTGATTCGGCACAACGATCCAGGGTTGGCGCACCTGGCCGAGTCGCTTTGCCTCCATGCACGACGCGAGGATCGTCAACGTCTTCCCGGATCCGACCACGTGGTCGAGCAGGATGGTCTCGTCGTGCAGGAATCGCTGTACAGCGCTGCGTTGGTAGGGGTACAGCGAGAACTTGGGGTTCAGGCCAGGGAACGTCATGCCCTGGCCGTCGTGGACGGGTTTGACGAACGAGTTGTAGCGGTCGTTGAAGGTTCGCACGAGCCGCAGGTAGCGGTCGCCGTCCTCCCACAGCCATTTGTCGAACCGGTCCTCAAGCACCTTGGCCGACGCCTGCGCGGCCTCGGTCATCTTGACGTGGAACTTGGGCTTGGCGTTGCGCTCCAGCTCCTCCTTGGTCTTGGCGACCTGGATCGGCTTGTTGTTGGCGAGCAGTTCGAACATCTCGACGCCGGAGAGTCGGTCAGTGCCGTACTTGTCGGCGTAGCCGACGTTCCAGTGGTGCCGATTGCGTTCCTTGGTCTCCAGCTTCCAGCTACCGGTGACAGCATCGTGCTCGATGGTCAGCCGTTCCGGCTTGAGCCCGAACTCCTGAACGAGGAAGTCGCGGTAGTCGTCGAGCGGGATCCATGTCGCGCCCGCTCGGATTCCGATGTCGGCGGGATCGGTGTCGATCGGCACTGCGGCTTCGAGGGCGGTGACGAGCCCCGCGTAGCGGGGGTTGTCACTGGCGCGGACCCGTGCCAGTGCGAGCTTGTCTCGGACGTGCCCGGATAGGGCGACGGTCGAGGTCTCCCACTGCTCGGCGTCCATCAGTGATGGATAGATGCGGCCCTCGGCCTGCTCGATCACCTCGTGGATCGGCAGGCCGAGCAGTTCTCCCATCCGCTCGGGTGAGATGTAGCCCAGCTCGTCGAACGAAATGGCCAGGGCCTCGTCGAGATTCCCCGCGGACGCGGCCGGCTCCTTGAACGGGGTGGTGTCGTCGGTGAAGATCGCTGTCTTCGTCGCGACCGCATCGGTGCCGTCGAATCGGGACCGGAAGTCCTCCACGGCCAGGACCATCCCGATCCGGGGATCGCGCGCAATGGCTCCCGAGAGGTGTGACTGGCTCTTCTGCGGGATGGGCTGTTGGGCGGCCCGCTCCTGCATCTCGTCGAGAATGTCGTCCGGGATGGGTCCGTCATACGGGACAGCATCGGCGGCCGAGAGCCCGTCCTCGGCCGCCTCGGCGCGGCCGATCTTCTCCCGCCACGCGGTGATCGCCCTGTCGAGCCGGTCGGCGATCTGTTCCTCGGTGCGAACCTTCGGCTCGGTGAGCTTGAACCGGTTGAGCGGTCCCCATTTCCGTACGTACCCGTCGTAGAGATTGTTGAGCCGCGTACGGATGGCGTCCCGGTCGTCGAGGGTGGAGGCGCGGGATCGGCTGGCCTCGGACAGCTCCATCACGGTCTCGCCGAGCGCGATCATGACTTTCCACTGCTCGGCCCGATCCTTGCCTCGGCACGGGACGTCCTTCCACCCGAAACCCACGGTGTACTGCTCGAATTCGGAGGTCGCAGCGTTGTAGCGCATCGCCCCTGGCAGCACGTCCTCGGTCTCGAGGTCCGCGGCGGTCCGCAGTCCGGGCGAGGTGAACGTCTCGACGGCCGCGGGCTCCGGAGCGGCTGCGGTGATGCCGTGTCCTTGCTCGACGGCCTGGTCGATGATCGGGTCGAGCGCGTCGCGAAGCTGCTCTGCGAGCGGCTGGGCTGTCCTCGGTTGCACGCTCAGCGATTGCCGGGAGTACATGCCGTTGCCGACGGCCAGCCTGCCCAGGACTCGCTCCGGGTAGAGCTTGAAGTACGGGTTTACCACCGCGGTGGCCCGGTCTCCGGTCGTGAGGTCGGTGGCCGGTACCTCGACTGCCGGCTGCGCCCATGCAGTGGTGTCGGGGGTTGGCTCTGCTCCGTCCTCGCGGCGGCGGAACACGAGCACATCGGTGACGACGGACGTGCCGGCCTGCTTGTCGAACGCACCGGTGGGCAGCCGGACGGCACCGATCAGGTCGCCCTTGGCGGCGATGACGGCGCGTTCGTCACCTCGCTTGGCGTCGGAGGTGAACATGCTGGTCACTACTGCGACGTAGCCACCAGGCTCGGTCAGTTCGAGCGACTTGGCGATGAAGTGGTTGTGGATCGACAGCCCGGCCGCGTTGTGGATCGGGTCAACGGGCGCGAACCGGCCGAATGGAACGTTTCCGATTGCTCCGGTGAAGGTGCTGGTGGCGGCGAAGTTTCGCTCGAAGCCGTGGTTACGGATCTGCTGGGACGGATACAGGTAGTGCGCGATTTTCGCGCTGATCGGTTCGAGCTCGACACCGACCATGTTCACCGTGTCGGGGGCGTGGCCGACGAAGTGGCCGGCGCCGCAGCCCGGTTCGAGCATCAGGGCATTGTCGGGCAGACCTGCGCGGCGTACTGCCCGCCACAGCTCGGAGACGATCGCCGGGTCGGTGTAGTGGGCGTTGAGGGTCGTCTCGCGGGCTTGGGCGAAGCCCTTCTCGTCGAGCAGATCGACCAGGGCAGCGCGCTCATCGGACCACTCGCTGAGGAACTTGGCGCGGTTGTCGAAGACCTCGGGGACCGCTCCCCACCCGGACCATTGCGCGAGGACGGCCTGCTCGTCGGCCGTAGCCGGCCTTTCCTGTTCGTCGAGCTCGCGGATCAGGCGCAGCGCGGCGATGTTGGCGCGGACGCGGGCCTTCGATCCAGACGGGACAAGAACTTCGGTGCCGAGTTGGAAGTCCTCGGCCGCAACCAGAGGCCGAGGCTGCGGCGGGGAAGCCAGCTCCGGTTCTGGTTCTGCCTCGAGGTCAAGGGATGCGGCTGCCGCGTCTCCCTTGACCGCCGGGGCGTCGAGGATTGTCTCGGTTTCGGGCCGGGTGACCGCTTCCCGCTCTGCTTCCGGTGCGGGGGCGACCTGGGGCGCGGGATCGGGTCGCTCGGCCGCGACGGCGCCGGCATACTCGGCGGCCTGTTGCGGGGTGATCCAGACGTATCCGCCGGATTCCTTGCGGGCGCGGATCAGTCCCCCGGTCCGCCACAGCGGGTGGGTGAGCGATGCCCCTCGCTCACTCTCGGGTACCACAATCTCGTCGACCGCGACCATCTCGTCGACCAGTCCTGCGGCGGACACCAGAGCTGATGCCTCGACCTCGGCAGTTACGGGTAGCGGGGCGGGTGGTGCGATGTGATCGACGATCAGGCGATCATCGAGAACCCACGGCTTCTCGTCTGCCGCGACCTCGACCGGGGCCTGGACCTCGGCAGGGGCGGACTGCTCAGCAGTGACGTCCTCGAATACGACCGCGCCTGTCGTCGTGTCGACAGCAGGCGCTACGACTCGGGGGGATGGCGGCGGTGCCTCCGACTGCTCGGCCGCGGGCGGTGACGTGGGCTCAGATTCGGGGAGGCGAGACGCTACCTCGGCGATGGCCTCCGCTTCGAGCGGTGCGTCTGCCGGCGCCGGGGCTTGTGCAAGGTCGGTGCGCACCATTGCAATGGCGTCTTGGAACGTCATAGCGGGATGGAAGTCCGTCTCGTCGACGAAGATGCCCACGTCCCAGAAGTGTGACTCACGGACCCGGACGCGACGGCCGTCGCTACCGGTGACGTAAACGTTGTCGGCCGTATCGAGAACCAGGTCTGTGGGCCTGAGGCTGTAGAGGTCGTCGCCAGCGGCTCGGAGGTCGCGCAGCACCTGAGGGTCGACGTCGTGGCGCAGCATCCAGTCCAGGTCGACTCCGACCGATTCGAGCATTGCGACATGGTCGGGCAGTTCGGTGCGGAGTCGCTCGATTGTCTCCCGCCGCACGTCTTTGATGAGGTAGTGGTCGGCGACGGAGCTGCCGTTGCCGTGCTTCCACATGGGCTCGGAGCGGGCGGCGGCGTGGTAGAACTCGCTGCCTCGAGCGTGTCCTACGGCCTTGGCGACAACCGCGGCGCGGGCAGCCGCGTAGGGCTGAAATGCCCGGTCGATCCACTCGGGGATCGGCTTGTTGCGGGCCGCAAGGAGCGCGCCGACGGCGATGCGGGCATTGTCACTGCACGTGACGGAGGTGCCGCCCCCGTCGAGGCTGTAGTGCCAGCCCCTCATTCCGACGTGCCGGATCTGCGACTCCTTGTAGTCGCTGAGCCTGACCTCCTCCGACCAGGCGCCCGTGGTGAATGCGGCGGTCGGGTCGCTCCCGTCGACGAGCTGCGGCAGGTTCGGGATGATGCGCCCGCGCAGCTCGGCGGCGAGACGGTCCCTCGGGATGGTGGCGGTCGACTCGATCAGATCGGGGCGCTCCTCGGCGATCACGTCGAAGGCGGTACCGATGCCGGTCTCGATCACCTCGAGGCGGGTCTCCCTGGGCATCCCTGCCCACGTCCCGATCATGGGGTCGCGGCGTAGCTGCATGGTCATCCATGCCGACCACTGCTCGGCGGTGGTCTCGTCCCATGTCAGCTCGGGACCGTGCACTCGGTCCCACTCGGCGTACGCGCCGTCGTAGAACTGCTCGGGCAGCTCGTGTTCCGTCAACAGCACCTGCGCCGCGGCCTGATGCAGCGGCGAGCGCTCACGCACCAAGTCCGCGATCACATCCTTGGCGACACTGCCGATCGCCACAGTCAGCTCACCCTCGCGCCGGCCACCGACCTCGGCGATTACGCGAGGATCGCGGCACGCCGCGTCGAGCAGTTCCTGCCGCTGCGCAGCGGTGGCGTCACGTCGGCCCTGGCGGGCACCTTCGTACCACTGCGACTTCATCGCATCGCGGGTTGCGCGTCCGCGAAGCAGCGTCAGGGCGGCGGCGGCTTCCGGATCCTTGTCCGGGTCCGGCAACGCCGTGGGTGCTTCGGCATCGAACGCGGCACGACCGCGGGTCCACCACTGCGTGATTTCGGGGGTGGCAGCGAGGTCGATCGCCTCCTGGGCGGCCTCGATGTACTCCTCGTAGTCGGCGCCCTCGTCCATGTCGTCGAGGTCCAGGTCATCGAGCACGCCCTGGGCGGTGTCCAGGTGGTCCTCGCCGGCGGATCGTTCGTCGGTGCCGCGGGCGGCGGTGATTGCGTCGGTGACCTCGCTCGTGACGGGGTGCTCGACGGGTTCGGTGGTGTGGGCCTGCCAGTACGCCTCGGCGGCGCGGTGACCGATCTCGCTCCACCGCTTCGGGTCGGCGAGGATCGACCGGCACACCATGAACATGTCGTCAGTGATTTGGTCGCGGTCGGCCATCAGGTCTGCGAGTTCGATCTGCGCCTTGACCTTGAAATGGCCGTCTGCCCAGGAGAAGAACTGGGCGGGCCGGTTCACCTGCGGGTTCGCGGCGGCTGTCGCTTCGGTGTCTGGCTGCGCGAGACGTTCGAACAGGATCCGTTCGACCTCGGCGAGCGGATCAATGACCTGCGTGGGTGGCCGAGTGGGCTGGCCCGCGGCGTTGGTGGCGGCGACCTTGCCGTCCGGTTCAGCGTCCGGAGTGGGTGGGGCGGCGCGTAGGAGCAGTGGCCCTGTGGGACGGCCGGTGAGCTGCACGTTCGGCAGGTCACCTGCCAGGATGCCCGAAATCAGGTCGTGGGCCTGGCCCTTGGTCATGTCGTCGTCGAGTACGACCTCGATCCCGGACTTGTGGGCGAGGTCGTCCAGCGCACGCAACTGTGCGCGGGTCGCGGGATGCTCACGCCACGTCGGCCGCGCCGCAGCAACCTCGCGGACGACACGCTTGGGCACGCTCTCCGGTGCGATCCCGAGAGCTTGGCACTCGTCGCGAAGCTGCGTCTCTCGAGCGTTGGCGGTGCGCCACTCCCCTCGCAGGCGGGCGATCTGGTCGGTGAGGGCAGCCACTCGTCGACCGTTGGTCTCGATGCCGGCGGGCAAGTCGCGTTCGCGGGCCGTTTCCAGGGCCGCTGTCGCTGACTTGAGCGTCGCCGTCAGCCGTGTGCCCTGATGTTCGAGAGATTCGAGGTGATCGCGGGCTTGTGCCCACTCCGCCTGAATCAGAAGGGCAGTTCGGGATCCGCTGGCGGGTTCCGCCGCATCTCGTCCTCGATCAGTTCCGTCAGCTCGTCCACCAGTGGGTCGCGGGATGTCATCGGTACCGGCTGCCGGTCCTCGATCCGCTGGGCGATCAACGCCTTCGCGAGCGACCGGAACCATCCGGGCTTCGCCAGCCAGACCCGCTCGACCACTCTCGTCGCTGCCCGGCTCGGTCGGACGTTCTGGGTGCGCCACCGGTCGGCGTCCTTCGTCTCCCGTGCTCGGTCCCACCTCTCCTCGGTCATCTTGTCGAGAACCGAGTCCAGCGCCTCGCGCTCGGCGATCATCTCCGGGGTCACCTGCGGATACAGCTCGTTGGTCAGCACCAGTTCCCGCGCGGTCCTCCACGCGGTCTCCTTCGCCTGCACCACCTCCGAGTAGAACGCCGCCTGAGGCGCCGGGTTCTGCTGCTCGTATGCCTCCGCCGCTTCCTCCGTCAGCCCTTGGAGTCGCAGTGCCTCCTGGTCGATCTGCTCCTGGTTCGTCGACGGATCGACCCCGATCCACTCGACCAGGATTCGTCGCGTCTCGTCCGCGATCATCACGTCGATCCCCTCGACCTGCTCCAGCATCTGCTCGTCCATCTGTCCCTCCCTGACCATCGGTACGTTCTCCGCCCGTGTTGGCGTTCTCGTCTGCCACGTGACCTCCTCGACTGCGCCCGCCGCGGGCGCAGTTCCCCCCCCAAATGGGACGATTCGTGAGGCCAATTCTACTATCAATCACAGTCAAAAACCATCTATGACCTGCGGTTTTACTGGTTGCCTAGCCACCGCTCAACTATGGCAGTCGAGCCGCTCGTGGGACCGCCGCAGCGGTCGCCAAGATCACCAGGAACGGCACAACCAGCAGTCCCCCAAGTCCGGCGAATATCGCTCGACCGACGCTCCTGTGACGAAGATAGGAGCGGTTGGCGCACAAGATCGCGCACACGGTCGAGACGACGTTGAAGATCAGGAAGACGGCCATTCTGAGCCTCCTTGCTCGGCGGGTGTTAGGCGACCGCGGTCGTTACGCCTCGAACAGCGACAGTTGATCCTTGGCCGCTGCTTCATCGGTGGTCTTCTCATGCTGGCGGGCCATCGCCGCCGCGACCTGCGGTGCGCAACCCAGTTCGCGGCCGACCGCAGCCCAGTCCGCCCCATCGGACCTCATCCTCCATGCGGTGCTCTGCATCTCGACGTCCATCATCTCCGTGCCCGTACCTCTCCTCAGTAGCGTCCTGTCCATATTGCAATATTGCTGTTCGGACAGCAAGTGCGGGCGCCAACTTCATCGATCGTTCGGGAAAAGTAGGGCCAAAGAAGCGGCCAGCCCGCAGGAGAGGCGGGCCGGCCGCGCCTATTGTTGCGGATCTGCTGCGCGAGCGAGCTATTCCGAGGTCAAGGCGCTGGAGCGACTACCAGATTGCGAGCTGCTGACTTGCAGGGCGTGACGCCCTCGTAGCGCGCCTCCGCGGCTGGGCCTGCGGCTGAGGACCGCCGTCATTCCGCACACCGGCGAGGTCGGCGATCGCCGCCTTCACTCGAGCCCGCTGCGCGGCCGCCACGCGGCCGGTCTCGGAATCGCGGGAATCCCATAACTGACGCCACTGTTGCGATCCGGCGGGTGGCGCTCCCAGCACCGCGTCGGTCGCACGCTCGAGAAGTATGTCGATCTTCTCGGCGACGACGTCGGCGGCGTCTGCGATTGCCGCGTGCGGTGGTTCTCCCACGCTCATGCCGGAAGTGTAGGTGCAGACACCGACGACATTGGGGTCACATTGCCTGAGGTCAGCGGCGCGAACCGATCGAATAGCTGGCAGCTTTCAGACCCACTCCCTGCGATGGCGTTCAGCGCCGTGTCGGGGGATGCGACTGCGTCACTCCTGTAGCGAACCTCTCAACATTCGCCGACCTCAGGTTCCTTGCCGATGTGGAGCCGTTCGCGGTCGTACTGGTTGGATCGCTCGACGGCCCTGCGTGCTGCGTCCTCCGATCCCCAGACGTACGCCAAGAACGCGTCGTCGAACCGCGCGCGTTCTGCGGCGCGACTGTCTCGCGCCATCGCATACCGCGTGTAGGGGGTGCGGGCGTGTTGGTTCACCGTCCGCTTACTCATCCCGAGGAGCTTCGCTGTCTCCGACTGGCTGAGGCCGCCCAGAAGGGCGTCCTTCACCAGCGCTGACCCAACGACGTTGTCCTCGAGGAAGCGGAGGTGCTCGACGAGATGTCGAGCGTCCTGGCGGCGCGCGGCGATGTTGGCCGGGTTCAGTGGAGGATGCATCGGGCCAGTATCGCGGTACTCGGCGGATACCGCAATACTGACCGCGCTGCACCCGTCAGCACTCCACCGCCCGGACCACCGGCCCCAATGGATCTCTTAAACGATCGTTTTTGCGACCCATTGGCGCGCGTGTCAGTTTCAGAAGTCGACTGCACTGTCACCTTGCGTTTTGCGGCGTGTGCTGACGGCTTCCGACGTTTGCGTGTCAGAAGTGCCGTGCACGGTTCGGCGCTGGTCCGCCATGTGCATGTTGATGTAGCGGTAGAGAGTGGCACGACTGAAACCGAGGACCTTGGCAATCTCAGCCTTGGGAGTGCCGTCTTCGAGCATCCGTTTGACCTGTCGGGCCTTCTCAGGTGTGACCTTCGGTGGCTGGCCGCCGATCCTCCCCCGCGCGCGGGCGGCCGCCAGTCCGGCGAGTGTGCGTTCCCTGACCAGTTCTCGTTCGAACTCCGCGAGCGCACCGAACACGTGGAAGGTGAAGCGGCCGTTCGGGGTCGATGTGTCGATGCCGTCGGAGATGCTGCGGAGAGAAGCGCCGGCATCCTCGATCCGGCGGACGGTCTCGATCAGGTGGCTCAGTGATCGACCGAGCCGATCGAGCTTCCACACCGCGATCTGGTCACCCGGCCTCAGCGCGTCAAGAACCTTCTCGAGCTCGGGCCGGTCTCGGCGGGCACCGGAGGCTGTCTCTTCCCAGATCCGAAAACAGCCGATCGCCCTCAGCGCGTCCGTCTGTAGATCGACGGACTGATCGGTGGTCGACACCCTCACGTAGCCCAGAATTGCGTTCACGGGCAAGACCGTCTCAGAAACGTCCGACACCTGCCAGCGGGCACCACAGAGCGTGAAACACGTTTCTGAGACACATCACGAATTGGTAACACAATCGGTCGATTCGGGTGAGACGAACTGGTCGACCCCCTCGCGGGCGCCCGGCGGGGCTGCCGGCGCCTGAGGGACGACCGTCTCACGCGACGGTGTCGCAGAATCGGTCGTTACCGCGACCGCCACGTCCGCATCCCGTGCACACCACTGCTGACATCCGTGCAGGCGACTTCTGAAACTGACAGCGCGAGGTGTCTCCGCAGGTAGCGTGAGTCTCGAAACTTGATCTTGAAATCAACGTCTCAAATAGGTCGATTCCATAGTTAGGAGACTCATCAGTGGCGAAGTTCGGCTATGCGCGGGTTTCGACCCGCGATCAGAACCCGGATCATCAGATCGACGCCCTCCTCGCGGCCGGGGTCGACGAGGAACATCTGTTCGTCGACAAGATCTCGGGCAAGCTCGCCTCGCGGCCGCAGCTGGATCTCATGCTGGCCAAGCTTCGTGCCGGCGACGAAGTGGTAGTGACCCGACTCAAACGCATCGGCCGGTCACAGCAGCATCTGCTTGAGCTCGTGCGCTGGTTCGGTGAGCACGACGTCGACTTCGTGGTCCTCGAGCAGGGCATCGACACCTCCACCCCTGGCGGGCGTCTGGTGTTCCACTTTCTGGCGGCGCTCGCCGAGTACGACCGCGAGATGATCGTCGAGGGCACCCGCGACGGACTCGCCGCGGCCCGGGCGCGCGGCCGCGTCGGTGGCCGCCCCCCGGCTTTGAGTCAGATCCAGCTCGATCAGGCGCAGCGTATGTACGACTCCGGCAAGTACACCGTCGACGAGATCGCCGCGGCCTTCAAGGTCGGTCGGGCGACCCTCTACCGGCAGCTCCACGCCTACGGCACCGGTGGGGACTGCGCACTAGTGGTCTATCGCAACACCCACCCCAAGATCGACCCCGACGGCAACCGGCGCTACGGCGAGACCGGGGCGCCAGAAAGCCAGCAGATCGACGCCGACCGCAAATGGTGGAACATCGCCGCCGACCGCAGGCGCCGCCTGCGGGCGATGATCTATGTCGCCGACGGTGTCGTGGTCCGGGTCCGAGCTGTAGACCCCGACGAGAACAGGTGGGGCAAGGACGACGATCGTGGCTACGCCGACGTTGCGGTGAGCGCTCCCCTCACCGACCTCCAGATCGCGACCCAATTCCCAACCCTGGGAATCCGTCTCGGAGATCACCGCCCGCATGTGCGCGGCAAGATCCGCGAGTACGTGTCGCTGTAAGAGAGGCTCGGTGACCACAGTCGATGTCGGCGAGCCCGGCTAAAGTCGCGAGCGCGCGGCCGACGGGGTGCCGCCTGCCCAAGACAAAAACCAGGGGGAACATTGGGAAAGAGCAAGCGCCGCAACTCATCATCTGATCGCAGTGCACCGAAGAAGACCGCTCCCGGGGACCAGTTCCTCCAGGACCGCGCGGTCCGTCAACGCGCTCACATGGCGCTATCGAATCTGCGGCCTGCACAGATGCCGCTGCTGCTCGATGCCCTGGATGCGGCCGCAGCACCGGTCGTCGAGCACCTCGACCGGTACGCGCAGGTGGTTCCTGAACTCGACGCGTTTCGCCGGACCCGGGCCGTTGGCCCGTATCTGTCGAGATGGTGCCAGCTCTCGGGTCTTTCACCCGAGGCGCTACTCGTGCACCGGGAGAACTACTTCGGGTTCGCCGCGGCGAACGACCCGTCGCAGGGCTTCGTCGAAGAAGGGCTCATGAAAGCGATGTACTGCGCGTATCGGTGCACCGCTGGCGCGACCACCGACCGTCATGCGTACTACGCCTCGGAGGAAATGACGGCTCTAGTTCTTGCTGGCAGCGAGACGTCGGCCGAGGTCAGCGTGAGAGTGCACGACCTCCCTTCGCCTTCGGGTGTCGCATATCTCGCCCATGCGGAGACCTCGCTCATGTTGCTGTGGCGTCTCAACGACCTCGTGCTGGAGGTGCAGCTGGTCCGCGCGCGAGGTGTGCAGGAATTCATCGGCCACGACGGCGCACTCCAGGCCGGGTCGGGCTTCCGGTTCATCAATCACGTGTACCTGCCGTTCCTGACTGCGGAGGCGGAGCTGAGTCCGCCGGACAGCGACGAGGTTCCGTGCTTGCGTATGACGGGCGGGTTCTCGCTGAAAGTGTCAGCCGACGACAAGCCCGACGAACGCGAGATCTACACCGGGTGGACTCCCGCCAAGATCCTCGAAGTCTTCATCTCGTTCACCCACATGCTCAGGCAGGGGCCGGGTTTGGTGGAAACGACTGAGGTCGCCGGCGGGAAGGCGCCAGGTGCTCGCCGCCGCCCGTCAACGGTGACGTACGTGACCTACCGGCCGCGGACAGCACGGAGCCGCGACGACGCGGACCAGGCGCCGACCCGCGTCTACTCGAACCGGTGGGTCGTCCGCGGGCACTGGCGGCGGCACTGGTACCCCAGCGAGGAACGGCACCACCCGAAGTGGATTTCGTCCTACATCGCAGGACCGGAGGGTGCTCCGATCAAAACCCGCGACAAGGTCACCATCGTCAGACCGTGACGCATGGGGCTACGTCGTCGGGGTCTTCTGCGCACGGCGAGTGCGCTCGATCTGGAGTTGGGCGTAGACGCTGGAGCGGCTGAGGTCGAACCGCTTCTGCAACTCGGCGACGGACACCTCCCCCGCTTCGTGGAGGTCGTAGATCTGTCGTCGTTGGGCGTCGGTGATCTTGGACTTGCCGCCGGGGTAGCGGCCCGCAGCCTTGGCCTTCTCCCTCGGGCCGGCCAGGCGCAGTTCGTAGATGCCGGCCTCGAACGCGGGGAACAGGCCGACGAGCAGGTCGAAGGCGACTCGGCCGCCCTCGGAGTTGGGGTCGTAGACGGTGCCCGCGATGTTGAGTCGGGCGTGGCGTTCGCGCATCGTCGCTGCGACCTTGCCGAGTTCGGCTGCCGAGCGTGCGAGCCGTTCGGCGCCGGTGACGATCACAGTGTCGCCGGGCGCCAGCGCTGCGAGCATGGCAGCGCGGTGGGGTAGGTCGCGGCGGGTGCCGGTGAGTCCGACATCGATGAACAGGTGATCGCGCGCGGCTCCCAGCGCGACCAGCTTGGTTCGCTGTTCGTCCTCGTCCTGGCCCTGCTCGACCCTCGCGTATCCGGTCATCACACCTGCATCGTAGTACAGGCTGGAACATTGCCATTCGGACACCGAGTGTTCGAATCCCGAGTCAGGTCCGCCACCCCTGGACTGACTTAGCCGCTAGGTCGCAGCGACAGCTTCCCTCCGTCACTCGACCTAGCGGCTACGATGATCGTACCCCACAAAATCGAAACTATGTTCGATCAATGCGGCTGGGTTCGATCGGTTCCAGAGGCTGCGGGTCACGGCCCACGAACGCGGACCGGATCATCGCCGCCTCCGCCCGCAGCTCGTCGGCTGTGCGCCATCCGCCGCCTGCGTCGGGCTGCTCACCGCGATAGCACCTGCGGACGAACTCGATCTTGTACTCGTCGTGAACCTCTTGCAGCTCCTTCGCAGCGGCGATCATGTCCTCCTGGGTGGCCTCGTCGAGTGCCGCCCATTCGTCGGCGAGTTCCTTGGCTCGACGTTCAGCAGCTTCCGCCTCGGAAGTAGCGGCTGCGCTTGATGCCGTTGCGCTGACCAGTCCTCCGGCAGGAAGGGGCGCGCGGCCACGTTTGCGGCGGGTGAGGCGCTTGAACATCTGGGTCTCCTTGATGGTGGTTGTCGGTGCGAGTGGTCAGGTGGTGCGGTGGGTTCCCTCGAGGTAGCCGAGTTGTTCGCGCAGGTCAGCCGCGGCATCTTCGAGGGCATCTGACGTGCTGCGGGCGGAAGCGACAGTGAGATCACTGGCGGCGATGTGCTGATACAGGCTGTCGATGCGGTGCGCGTCGGCTGCGAGGTCGGCGGTGGTTCGCAGATCCTCTGTGAGCCGGTGCACCGTGTCGAGTCTGGTTTCGATCGCGCGTAGAGCTGCGGCACGGTTGACCAGAGCGGCGCGACTGTGCCCGAATGCCGCCTGTCGACGACTCCACTCTTGGTGGGCGTAGGACGTGCCGTCCGAGTGCGGGGGTGGCGCAGGAGTGCTGCCCCGGAGCGTGAGCAGCTCGTGCACGGCTGCGGCGTACGCGTGCAGCTCCATATGGAGGGCGATCACCGATCGCGCACCGACCACAGGCGACTCCCACGCGGGGTGGGCGGCGATCCGGTCGATGATCCCCTCGACCACAGTCAGTAGTCGGGTCTCGTCGCAATCGACGGTCGCCGGCCACTGCAAGGCCGTCATGGCGGCGTCGATGAGCTGTCGCTCACTGGCGGTGAAGGTTGCGGAATCGCCTCGCAACCATCGCTGTCGGGGCAGATCGCTGTAGTCGACAGAGCCGCCGTTTTCCCTGGCCAGTTCTTCGAGTCGACGTTGCATCGCAGAGGGAACCCGCGTCCAGTCCACCAGTCGTGATGTGCGCGGAAGTCGTTGCGGGTAACGCAACTGCTCCCCTACCCATCTTGCAGAGCTGTCGTCCATGCCGTCCCCCTCCAGCCTGCTCGCGGGTGTTAGGCGCTCAAAGCCGGGCGATCGGGATCTGGCAGTTCGGTCCTGAGCGCGTCAGCGACCTTGTAGAACGGTGTCCCGCTGTCGAGTAGTTGACCAGCCCGAGCCCTAACACTTGCGCCGACGATCCCGGCTGTGTGCAGCACACTCATAATGGTGTCCAGGTGGCGGGTACGGGCCTCGACACCCCGATTGAGGGTCGCGGGGCCGGTTGCCGTGCCCGCTGATCGTCGTTGGAGTTTGGGCCGGTTAGCGGCGGTTTCAACCTTACTTGCGGCGCCCGCAGCAGTGAGGCCAGTGGCCGACTCGTTCGTAGCGTGAGCGGCGCCCTGCGCGGCTCGGATGCTGGCGATCGCGGCGTCGACAGCCTTTCCCACCAGAGTTTCCTCGCTGATCCCGAACGTGCTGGTACGAGCCTCGGCGACCTCTCGGATGAAGCGTGAGAACGCAGCGCCCCAGCAACGCCTCCGCTTCGGAGTCCCGGAGTTCATCGTCTCGACGAATACCTCGGCGGCGTGGTCCACATCGACCCCGTACTCCAGCGCGACCGCACGGTTCGCGTTGTTCGGCTCCCACTGCGGATGCAACGGCCGCGGCGACGGTGTGGCCTCCCCTGCTCGATGCTTCGTCTCCTCCGACTTCTCCACATCAGCGACGAACCGGGCGACCGTGTCGGCCGAGATCTTTTCGGAGGTCTTTGAAAGAGAAGGAGGGGAAGGTTCTAGTTCGTGTGCGTTCGAGCGCACCCCCCGGGTGCGCTCCTTCGGCATGACTTCGCTCGGGCTGGTGCGATCGTCTACCTCCTGGGCGATCGCCACCCGCGACGGCCTCAGGTTGACCCGGTAGAGGTTGCTCGTCTGTTCGGTGTGCGTCGCGTCGGCCTTGTCGAGTACCACATCCCCCCAGTTGTGAGGGTCGCGGAAGCGCTTGCGGATGGTGAGCAAGCCGGCTGAGCACAGTTCGGCGAGGTACTTGTCGAGGGTGCGACCCTGCTTGTACTGGAGGCGCTTTGCGAGGGTCGACTTCCGGGCGAATGCCTCCCCGGTCTCCCAGTCGGCGTAGCTGCGGAGGATGGTGTACAGCCATCCCGCCTGCGGGCTCAGATTGTAGGTGCGAGCGATTTGCCAGTCGACCTTCACGAAGCGATCGGATGCCTCGGCTGTCGTGCTGTCACGGTTCGCGGCCGTTGCGGCGGTCATCGATGGTCCTCTCAGATGTGGACGACCGACACACACCCGAACCAAGTAGGCAGGTGCTCAAGCACCCTGTAGCATCAGAGGCGGTAAGGTTCGATGCCACACTTTTCGGGTGTGTGTCTGATCTTTTGTTTTGCCGCAACCCCTCGGTTCGCACCCGGGGGGTTTTGGCATTTCTGGAGCTAGCTCGCCTTCAACGAGCCGAATTCGGTGAGATAGCTGCCAACTGCCTCACGAATGAGCTTCGAGACGGTGAGTCCGGTTTGCTGCGCCAGTGCCTCCAGTTCGGCATCCATGACGTCGGGCAACCGCACGGACCTCCTCGGCGAGATCGCGGTGTTACTCCGTGGGTTGAGGCGACCGTTCGGCCTGATGTGCGGTGCCATCACTCGACGCTGGGTCTGCTCGGTCATGCACTCCCCTCCTTCGTCCCCCGAACTCGTTTTCGTGTGGGGCGACAGTACATCTCCCCACACGAAGAACGTCGGACACTAACTTTGGTGGGCGTGTCGCAGTCCCCGTCTGCCGAGGGAACTTTGGCTTGCGCGTCGCCTGGAAGCCCGCGGGCACATCCTCGCCGTCGACGGTCTCCACTCGTCGCCCCGACGCTCGCGGTGCCGGGCTGGCCATCGCGCCAGGTGCCGGTAGTGCTTGTATTGCTGGCATTGCCAGCGAATCGCGTCCCTATGCACTGCGGTTGCGGAGTCCTTGGACGCGAGCTCGCCGACGGTTCTTTACTGTCATTGCCTGCATTGCAGGCAGGTTGCGGTTGTGCGTGCGTTGCGCGGACCATTGCGAGCGTTGCGCAATACGGCTGCAACCGGGCACTAAAGTAATGCAAGCAATGCTGCCCAAGGCTCCGGGCCGACACGGTGCAAGTAATGCTTGCATTGCGGGGATTGCTGGTAACCTCGGCCCAATGCTGGCATTGCCAGCAACGCCGGCAATGCCAGCCGGAGGAAGCCGCAACACATCTATTGCTGTTAATGCCAGCATTGAAAGCGACCACGTCGGGAAGGAGTGAGAGATGATGAGCGCCCGCACAACAGCATCCCCTCGTCGCAATGCCGAGGTATTGCGCCGGGTCATTGCCGTCACCAACGGCAAGGGGGGAGTGTTCAAGACGACGCTCGCCGCCAATATCGGTGGCCTGCTGGCCGCGTCCGAGTACAAGGTATTGATCGTCGACCTCGACCCGCAGGGCAACCTCGCGGAGGATCTTGGCTACACCGGCACCGACGTAGACGACGAAGGCCGCAACCTCGCGCAGGCGTTGGCGTTCGGCGAGCCTCTCTCGCCCCTGCGGGACGTTCGACCCAACCTCGACGTTGCGGCCGGCGGCGCGCATCTCGAGACTGCCACCGCCGCTTTGACCTCGCGTTCTTCGAAAGACCCTGTTGGGGCACGACTCTCGCTCGCAATGGCACTAGCGCCCATTGCGGAGCAGTACGACATGATCTTGCTCGACTGCCCGCCCGGGGATGAGACGTTGCAGACCGCGGCGGCAGCTGCGGCGCGCTGGTTGCTGATCCCGGTCAAGACAGATGCGTCGAGTCGCAAAGGCATGGCGGCGGTTGTGAGCCGACTCAACGCGGTAATTGACGACAACAAGGAACTTGACCTGCTCGGAGTTGTGCTGACCGGTGTCGGAACGTCCGCGACGACTGTCCAGAAGCGAGCCCGCAACGCCATTGCGGAGGCATTCGGAGGCAGCATCGACGTGGTATTCGACAAGACTGTCCGGCACTCCGAGGCTACGGCTCAAGCAACCCGTGAGCGTGGACTGCTCGTGCACGAACTCGACGAGTTCGTGCGCAACGGTCCGAAGTGGTACGAGGTGTTGCGAGGCGACGCCGAAGCGCAGAACCTCGCGCCCCAGTCTTCAGCATCCGTTGCCGACGACCTGGTGGGGGTAGCCGAGGAAGTAGTCCGCCGGATCACTGCGGCGGAGACAGAGGAGGCCGCATCGTGAGTGAGCCGCAGCGTGCCATCACCGGCTTGCCACGCCGATCGACCGGTGGTGCGCGGCCTGTGACCGGCGATCTGTCGGCGTTGCGGGCGAAGAACCGCAACGCTGCAACGGAGCCGCAACAGCCCGCCGCGGGGGCAACTGAGCCGCAGCAGGCCGAGAAGAAGCAGAGCAACAAGCCGATGACGACCTACGTTTCGCCGGACGTACTGACGCAGGCTCGGCTCGCATTCCGGGCCACCCGCACAGTCGAATCCGACCGAAACTGGTCGCACTTCGTGGAGAAGGCCCTCGCCGCCGAGACTCAGCGACGGGCTGCACTCCACAACAATCACGCCTCGTTCGCGGGGGAGGACGCCCCGTTGTCCCCTGGTCGGCCTCTCGCCGACGACTAACAGACAAGGGAGGCCCCCACCGTTGCGCCGGCAGGGGCCTCGACGACCGGGAACACCCTGAAAGGAAAGCCCCGATCATGAACGACCTTAGTCGCAACGCCGACCGCATTCCGTTCGCTGGCCCGCCCAAGCGCCGCCTGGTCAAGCGGACCCCCAAGCCCGAAACCTCGGCGCCGACCGGCTCCCACCCCACCGTGTCTGGCGGGGCCAAGGTGCCAGTGTTCGACGCCCTCATCACCTACGCGCTCGCCGCGATCGGCCTGTGGATCTCCTACACGGCGCTGGCCGACCTCGCGCTCCGCGCTGGCCTCGGACACTGGCAGGCCGCAGCATGGCCGCTGATCGTCGACGGACTGATCCTCGTGGCGACCCGGTCGGTGTTCACCTTCGGCGAGCACCCCGCGAAGCGATACGCATGGCGATTGCTCATCGCGGCGGCCGCGGTGTCGATCGCAGGGAACGCGGCACACATTCTGCTTCCGCCCGGGAAGGTCCACCCGTTCATCGCACTCGGTGTCGGTATCGTGCCGCCGGTGGTGACGCTCGCTGTGACACACCTGGTGATGGTGCGGGCGAGGGTGCGGCGCGAGCAGGACGCTGCCGTCGCGGACGCTTCCGCTGGCGTTGCGGGAATGCCACGCAACACGGTTGGCATCACCTCTGACGAGGTGCTCGACGACTTCGAGCCCGCCTCATCCCCGGCCGGCGACGCAGTCATCGGTCGGCCGATCGACACCCGTGAGTCGATGATGCCCACGAACGATAGCGTCGCCGTTGCCCAGGTTCTGGCGCATGGTGCGGACCCCGCACTGGCCGAGACCGAGTTGCGCAACGCCATTGCGGACCCGGCACCGGTCGAGACTGAGGTGCGCAACGCCATTGTGCCCGTTGCAGCGCCAAGCGCGGTTGCTGAGGATGTCGACTTGGGGGAGGGGCCGGAGCAGACCGTCGAGGCACTGCTCCGGTTCATCGACCAGGCACCCGAACTCGACGACGAGGTCCGTGAAACCGCGCGCTTGAAGATTGTCAGGGGGCTGTCGTTCGCGGCCATCGCCAAGAAGACCGACGCAAAAGCGCCCAGCACCGCCATGCGCCGCTACCGGAAAGCCGAGGAAGCCGCGCTGAACGCAGGATTCAAGATCCCGCCCCTGCCGGACACTTCCGAGAACGTCGTCGAAGACGACCAGCACTCGCGCCGCGACGAGGCGATGGCGCTGGTGGCGCAGTGACCCCCGGGGCCGTGCTCACGGGCGCGGCCCCCAGGTCACCCAGATGCCCGCCTAAGCGGCCGGGACCTGGCCGGCTCGAACCAGGCAGGTTGTTGTGACCTTCTGCACAATCGAACCAACCGTTCATTTCGTGAGCAATAGAATCTATGGATTCAGCAGGTTATGCGTTGCGCTCCCCTTTGGGAGGAGGTGGGCCGACGCCAGGGGGGTGCGGTC
>NZ_SCOY01000025.1:0-65363 GCF_005503035.1 Rhodococcus sp. Q | reverse complement strand
ACCGGGGACCGGGGGCGGCTGCGGGGGATTCTGCGGGCGCTGTGGGTCCGGCGTTCCGGGCGGCGGGTTCTCGCTCACGTGCTTCACCTTCGTCGTGCGGATGTCGTGACTGCCAGTGCGGGATAACTGTGACGGGCCGACCCTACGTCGAACACACGACGATTTCAGGGCGAAGCGGGCCGTGTCGGACGGTCCGTTCCACCGGGGCTCACGCGCCGACGAACACCCAGGGGACGCGCGGGAGCGACGCGGGGTCGAATCGGTGCAGCAGCTCGGCTGTCGAGGGCGCCTCGCCCGGTGCGGCCAGCCCCAACGACGCGGCGAGGATGCCGCGGACGGTGTCCCGGTCGCGGCCGAGGTCGGCCTGATCGGCGAGGGTGACGGCCCCGTCGCGTTTCGCCAGACGCGCACCGCCGGAGTTCAGCGCGAGCGGCACGTGCGCGTAGACGGGAACGGGGAGTCCGAGGAGTGACGCGAGGTACGCCTGCCGCGGTGCCGATCCGAGTAGGTCGTCGCCGCGCACGACCTGGTCGACGCCCTGCGCCGCGTCGTCGACGACGACCGCGAGGTTGTAGGCGGGCACCCCGTCGCCGCGGCGCAACACCACGTCGTCGACGAGTCCGGTGTACCGGCCGTGCAGGAGGTCGTCCACGGTGAAGTCGGTGACGTCGGCGCGCAGTCGGATCGCGGGCGGACGCCCCGAGTCCCGCTTCGCCTGCCGCTGCTCGTCCGTCAGGTCCCGGCACGTGCCCGGGTAGTGGCCGTCCGGGCCGTGCGGTGCGGTGGCCGCCTCCTGGATTTCCCTTCTGGTGCAGAAGCATTCGTATGTCCGGCCCGCGGCGACGAGGGTGTCGAGTGCGGCGGCGTATCCGGGGAGGCGTTGTGACTGGTGCACGACCTCGCCGTCCCAGTCGAGGCCGATCGCGGCGAGGTCGGCGAGTTGCCGCTCCTCGGCGCCGGGCCGGACCCGGTCGAGATCCTCGACGCGCATCAGGAACGCGCGGCCGGTGGAGCGGGCGAACAACCATGCCAGCAGCGCGGTGCGCAGGTTCCCCAGGTGGAGGTCACCGGACGGGCTCGGCGCGAACCGTCCCGCGCCGCCGTCACCCATGCCGCTCACCCTAGCCACTGCGCGAGTGCGCACCTGGTGCGCACTCGACGATCGCTCAGGCGCGCCGACCGAGCCGTCCGAGCACCCGTGTCTGCTCGTCGGCGTCCGCCGGGACCTCGACGACCGGGCCGCAGACGCCGGACGAGCGGATCATCTCGCCCATCCGGTCCGCGAGTGCTGCGGCCGCGGTGAGTTCCTCCGCGGGGATCGTCTCGTCGGCACCCGTGGCGCGCGCGATGTCCCACCGGTGGATCGCCAGGTCGAAGCAGATGAACGCGTCGAAGGTGGCCGCGGCGGTGGTGCGGCCCATGCTGCTGTCGTACTCGAGGTTCGCGCGCCGCGGATCGTCCAGGATGGCCTGGACCGCGTCACGCGTCGCGGTCCACGCACCCAGTGGGTCGTCGTCGACAGCGGGTGCAGGCGGCAGGGACAGTCCGACGGGGGTCAACGGCATGGACTGCACGTCGATCACGTGCTGGAGCACGTCGCGGGCCGTCCACCCCTCGCACGGCGATGTCGAGTCCCACCGGTCGGCGGGAACCGCGGCAACGGTGTCGGCGAGGTGGTTGGCGAGGCGGCGGTACCGGTCGGCGACTGCGGAGGTGTCGGTCATGACCTCATCCTGCGCCGCGATCGTCCCGGTGTCGCGGTACCGCACCGGAAACGACGATGGCCCCCGATCCGAAGATCGGGGGCCATCGTGTGGCGGAGGATAGGGGATTTGAACCCCTGAGGGCGTTAACCCAACCCGCGTTCCAGGCGAGCGCCATAGGCCACTAGGCGAATCCTCCGTGGGCGAGCATACCGGCTCACCCACCCAAGTACGAAAACGGGGGGTGGTGGACGCCCGGTTGTGACTGTCGCCGAAGGGATCGCTACACTCGGCACTGGATCCCGCGCGGCGCGCATCCTGTGAACTCCCCCAGGGCCGGAAGGCAGCAAGGGTCAATGGGCTCTGCCGGGTGCGCGGGGTCCCCTTATTTTTCGAGTTCCGTCCTCGCCGCTTCGGTGTGAAAGGTCTGTTCGGGATGCCTACCCAAACCCAACTTGGGTTGATGAGCCACGAGGAACTCCGTTCCGAGCACGAGCAGCAGTCCGAGAAGTACGCGCAGCTCAAGGCCGAGAAGCTGACCCTGGACCTGACGCGAGGCAAGCCGGCGCCCGAGCAGCTGGACCTGTCGGAGGCACTGCTGTCCCTGCCTGGTGAGGGAGATCACCGCGACGGCAGCGGAACCGACGTCCGCAACTACGGCGGATTGGCCGGACTCCCCGAACTGCGCGCGATCTTCGGCGAGCTGCTGAACATCCCCGTCGCGAACCTGCTCGCGGGCAACAACGCGAGCCTCGAGATCATGCACGACCTGGTCGTGTTCTCCCTGCTGCACGGGAACGCCGATTCGCCGCGGCCGTGGTCCCGTGAGGAGAAGGTCAAGTTCCTGTGCCCCGCACCGGGCTACGACCGGCACTTCGCGATCACCGAGTCGTTCGGCATCGAGATGATCCCGGTCCCGATCCGCCCCGACGGGCCGGACGTCGACGCGATCGCACACCTCGTCGCGGAGGATCCCCAGATCAAGGGCATGTGGGTCGTGCCGACGTACGCGAACCCGACGGGCGCCGTGTACTCGGAGCATGTCGTGCGCGCCCTCGTGTCGATGCCGACCGCCGCCCCCGACTTCCGTCTCTTCTGGGACAACGCCTACGCGGTGCACCCGCTGACCGAGGAGTTCGCGCCCGCGTACGACGTGCTCGGGATGGCTGCGGAGGCCGGAAACCCGAACCGTCCGTACGTGTTCGCGTCGACGTCGAAGATCACGTTCGCCGGCGCAGGCGTCAGCTTCTTCGGTGGCTCAGACGCGAACCTGGCCTGGTACCAGAAGCATCTCGGCAAGAAGAGCATCGGACCGGACAAGGTCAACCAGCTTCGTCACCTGCGTTTCTTCGGTGACGCCGACGGTGTCCGCGCCCACATGGCCAAGCACCGCGACATCCTGGCGCCGAAGTTCGCCGCGGTGCTGCGGATCCTCGAGGACCGCCTCGGTCCGTCGAAGATCGCGTCGTGGACCGAGCCCAAGGGCGGCTACTTCATCAGCCTCGACGTCGTGCCCGGTACCGCGAAGCGGGTCATCGCGTTGGCGAAGGACGCCGGTATCGCGTTGACGGCGGCCGGGTCCGCGTTCCCGTACTCCACGGACCCGGACGACACCAACATCCGGCTCGCGCCCAGCTTCCCGTCACTCGCGGATCTGGAGACCGCGATGGACGGCGTCGCCACCTGCGTGCTGCTCGCCGCGACCGAGGCAGCACTGGGCGACGCCTGACCGTCCCGGGGTCAGGGCTCCACGCGGGCGCCCGCGGAGGCGGATCCGAGCCATGTGTGCGGGTTTCCGTTCCAGCACCAGCCGAGCTTCGGCCTGCGCTGGCTGATCCACAGTGCGGGTACGCGTTTGTCGCCGCACCGCGACGCGAGCAGTGAGAAGCACTTGTTCTTGCGCAGCATGTCGGGGCGGGCGGTAATCAGGGCGATTCCCTCTGCGACGGTCAGTCCGGTGCGACCCCGTGCCGTGAGCGAGGCCGCCGCGTCGGCGGGCGTCACGTTGAGGTACGCGCTGCCGGTGTCGATGTCGTGCAGGAGGTAGCCGAGGCCGCCGGGGATCGTCACGGATTCGACGGGCCGGAACCGGGCGAGGTCGTCGGCATCGATGTCGGAGAAGCCGCGATGGCTGCCGAGCGCGGTGTGGCCCATCGCGGTGTGGGCGTCGATCGGCGTTCCGGTCGCGGTCCGCGCGACGACGAGCACGAACGGGATGTGGTCCTCGCCCTGCTCCGCGGGTGCGCTCGACGTCAGGTCACGTAGCGGTTGCAGGGCAGCGGTGAAGTCCGTCGGGCTCAGCCCGGTCAGGGCCGGGTAGCCGAGGTCGGTCAGGACCTGGAGCTGTCGGTCGAATTCCTCGTGCGGTGTCGTCATGCGTTCCCCTTTTCCGTACGGCGTACCGACTGTCAACGGTCGAGGTTGCCCAATTGTTCCGGGCGGCCCGGCGTACTCGGGCGAAGCATCGGGCCTTCTCGCGGCGGCGGTGCGAGAATCGAGGGCATGTCCCTCACGCTGCACCTCGCTGGAGATCCCGACGCCGACGCCCTGCTCGCATCGAATCCGCTCGCCCTGCTGATCGGGATGCTGCTCGATCAGCAGATCCCGATGGAGGTGGCATTCGCGGGACCCCGCAAGCTCGACGAGCGGCTTGGCGGCCTCGACGTTCACACGATCGCGGAGATGGACGAGGAGGCGTTCCTGGCCATCTGTGCGACACCGCCCGCGGTGCACCGGTTCCCCGGATCGATGGGCAAGCGTGTTCAGGACCTGTGCCGGTTCCTCGTCGAGCACTACGACGGCGACCCCACGGCCATCTGGACGGAGGGCGACCCGGACGGCAAGGAGGTGCTCAAGCGCCTCAAGGCGCTGCCCGGGTACGGCGACCAGAAGGCGCGAATCTTCCTCGCGCTGCTGGGGAAACAGATCGGGGTTGAGGTCCCCGGCTGGCGCGAGGCGGCAGGCGCGTACGGCGAGGACGGGTCGCGGCGGTCCATCGCGGACGTCGTCGACGACCAGACGCTCGCCGAGGTCCGCGAGTTCAAGAAGGCCGCCAAGGCTGCGGCGAAGGCGGCGAAGGCGTAGCTACGCCCGCGAGTCGACTACTCGGGCAGCCCGTCCCGGATGACGGTGTGCACGCGGGCGGTGTCGTCGGCGGTCCAGCCCTCGGGCTGCAGGATCGCGGCCCACATGTCGGCGGCATCGGCCCCGAAGGTGTGTCCGTGACCGGGCGGGACATCGGCGGAGAACACCATGTCCAGGGTGACCTGCCAGAACGTCACGAACGGGATCCATCTCATGCCGGGGTCGACGTCGTCGCCGAGCGGTTCGCGCAGCCAGTCCGGCTTGTTCAGCAGCAGGTCGAACGACCACCAGGTGATCGGGTCGGATGCGTGCTGCCAGTAGACGATTCGCGGATCGCCCCAGGGGGCACCAGCCAACTCGAGGTCGGCTGCCGACGCCACGAATCGCACGTTCTCGCCACCGTCGATCACGGGAAGCCGTTCGAACGAACCGGAGTCGCGGTGTGCGGTCAGATACGACCACTGCGGGGCGAAGTTCGGGGTACCGACCCACAGCGCGCCGTCCGTGCGGGCCAGCATGTCCGGGGCGCCGCTGAAAGCGCCCTGACCACCGAATGATCCGAGGCTCTCCCCGAACGTGACGAGCTTCGGGCGGGACTCTTCCGGGCGTTCCGCCAGTGCCCTCTCGACCGCCTCGAAGAGTGCCCGCCCGGCCTGGGGCGGGGTCTCGCGGTCGGCGATGAACGACAGTGCGCTCGGCAGGAAGGAGTACTGCATCGCCGCGATCGCGGAGTCGCCGCCGGTGGTGTACTCGAGGGCGGACGCGACGCGGGCATTGACCCAGCCGCGTCCGGTGGTCGTCGCGACCGCGACGACGGACCGGTCGAATGCCCCGGTGCGTTCGAGTTCCGCGACCACGAGATCGGCGGCGTCGTCCACGTTGTCGGCGGATTCGCGACCCGCGTACACGCGGATCGGCGTGAGTGCGGGACGCCCTGTGACGCTGGTGATCTGCTCGGCGGTCGGCCCGCCCGCGACGAAGGTCCGGCCTTCCCGGCCGAGGGTGTCCCAGGGCTGCGCGGACGCGGGCGATCCGGAGCGCTCCGGTGTCTGCGGCTGCTTCACTCCGTCCGCGGTGCTCTGGTCGGCGGCAGCAGCGGACTGGTTCGCCAGGCCGATCAGCCCCCGGTACACCAGACCGTTCACGGCGAAGATGCCGACGACGACAACGAGCGCGACGGCGACGAGCCGAGCGATCGGCGCGGGGACGTACCGCGAGCCGACGCGGGTGAGGGCTCGGGTACCGCGCCGGATGCCGCGCGCGGCGGCGAGAAGGAGGACGGCGACGGCCAGGGACAGCACGAGGATCAGCAGGTAGTTGGCGCGATTGATGCGCTCGACACCGGCGAGGTCGCGGACGATCTGCTGCCACCACGAACCGAGAATCAGGAAGGTCGGGACGGTGACGGCGGCGACCGCGGCCAGCGACCACCAGCCGATGCGTCGGGTCCGATCCGAGAAGTTCGGGGACACACCGCACCTGCGGACCACCCACGCCGCGGCGCACCCGAGCCCATAGCCGATCGCGACGCTGATGCCGGTCGCGACGGCCTGCAGATACCAGACCCGAGGCAGGAGCGACGGCGTCATCGACCACACGAAGAAGAGCAGTGCGACGCTGAGCCCGACCGGGTGCAGTGCCGCGAATCGGTGTGGGGGCCCGAGCTGTTCGGGAGCCGGCGCGGCGTCGTCCGGGATCGGGTCGGCGGCGGTGAGTGTCGTGGTCATCGTCGGTCCTGGCTGCGGGGTGTGCGGGATCCGGGACCGGACCCCCGCGGATGGTAGCGGACCGGCGTCGGTTAACCCACAGCTACGCCTTGCCGGGTGCGGTGGAATCGTCGCTGTCGGGATCGCGGCGCTGCCTGTCCTCGTCGCGGTGCGGCGGGAACAGGCCCGTGTGGCCGCCGAAGGGTCCGTGCGATGCGGGATTGCCGTGGGCGAGGACGGCATGCTCGTAGGCGGACTCGGCGTGCAGCGCGAGGTCGATGCCTCCGGCCTCTTCGTCGGCGGTGACGCGGAATCCGAACGTCCGGTCGATCATTTTGCCGAGCAGATAGGTGACGCCGAACGCGTATCCGCCGACCACGACGACGCACAGCGCCTGCTTGCCGAGTTGGGTGAGTCCGCCGCCGTACAGCAGGCCTTCGGCCCCGTTCGTCATGATCTGGGCGGCGAGCAGGCCGATGGCGAGGGTGCCGACGATGCCGCCGACGAGGTGCACGCCGACGACGTCGAGGGAGTCGTCGTATCCGAAGCGGAACTTCCAGCCGACGGCGAACGAGCAGACGACACCGGCGAGCAGACCGACGACCGCGGCACCGAGGACGGTGACCCACCCGCACGACGGGGTGATCGCGACCAGACCCGCGACGACGCCGGACGCGGCGCCGAAGGTGGTCGGGTGGCCGTCGCGGCGCTGCTCGACGACCATCCAGCCGAGCATGCCGGTGCAGCCTGCGACGAGGGTGTTGACGAAGACGGCCGCCGCGGTGCCGTTGGCGCCGAGCGCGGATCCGGCGTTGAAGCCGAACCAGCCGAACCACAGCAGTCCGACGCCGAGCAGGACGAGCGGCAGGTTGTGCGGGCGCATCGGCTCGGTGCCGAACCCGATCCGCTTGCCGAGCACCAGGGCGAGCGCCAGGCCGGACGCACCGGACACGATCTCGACGACGAGACCGCCCGCGTAGTCGAGGGCGCCGAAGGCGGCGATCCAGCCGTCCGGGCCCCACACCCAGTGCGCGACGGGGACGTACACGAGCAGGGTCCACACGGGGACGAACACCATCCACGACGAGAACTTGGCGCGGTCCGCGATCGCACCGCTGATCAGGGCAGCTGTGAGGATCGCGAAGGTGAGCTGGAACGTGGCGAACAGCAGCTCGGGGACGGTGCCGTGGACGGTGTCGGGGCCGATGCCCGCCATCCCGATGTGTTCGAGTCCACCGAGGAGCCCGCCGCCGATGTCGTCGCCGAAGACGAGGGTGTACCCGACGACCAGCCACACGACCGTGACCAGCGCGATCGCGACGAAACTCATCATGATCATGTTGAGCACGCCCTTGGACCTGACCATGCCGCCGTAGAACAGCGCCAGACCCGGCGTCATCAACAGGACCAGTGCGGTACTCGCCAGCAACCAGGCGGTGTCGCCGGTGTCGATCGCGTTCACGTTGTGCTCCTGTCGGTGGCTCGCTCGTATACCGCAAGCGACGATGGTCTGCTCGGGTTTCACCGGCACTGCAGTGGTGTTGCGTGATTGTTTCGCCTTTCTCACACGCCGGAAGTTCGTGAGCGCCGGGGTGGCGTGAACGGATCGTTCACGCCCTGGGAAGGGCCCGAACGATCCGTTCACGCCCACGACAGGGAGCGGACGCAGGCGGGCGCCCGGCGGGGGACGGGCCCGATGTCGGTGCTCGCCGGTACCCTCACGGCGTGGCCCTCTACCGGAAGTACCGACCGGCGACCTTCGCGGAGGTGGTCGGGCAGGAGCACGTCACCGAGCCCCTGAGCACCGCCCTCGACGCCGGACGCATCAACCACGCGTACCTGTTCTCCGGTCCGCGTGGCTGCGGTAAGACGTCCTCCGCGCGCATCCTCGCCCGCTCGCTCAACTGCGTGCAGGGGCCCACCTCGACTCCGTGCGGGACGTGCCACTCCTGCGTCGCCCTCGGTCCGGGTGGTCCGGGCAACCTCGACGTGATCGAGCTCGACGCCGCGAGCCACGGCGGCGTCGACGACACCCGCGAGTTGCGCGACCGCGCTTTCTACGCGCCCGCCGAGTCGCGCTACCGGATTTTCATCGTGGACGAGGCGCACATGGTCACCACGCAGGGCTTCAACGCCCTGCTCAAGATCGTGGAGGAACCGCCGGAGCACCTGATCTTCGTGTTCGCGACCACCGAGCCGGAGAAGGTGCTGCCGACGATTCGGTCGCGCACCCACCACTACCCCTTCCGGTTGCTCGCGCCGAACACGATGCGCGGGCTCCTGGAGAAGATCTGCGTGCAGGAGCAGGTCTCGGTGCAGGACGCGGTGTATCCGCTGGTCATCCGGGCGGGCGGGGGCTCGCCTCGCGACTCGCTCAGCGTGCTCGACCAGCTCCTCGCCGGGGCGGGCGACGAGGGCGTGACGTACCCGCGCGCACTCTCACTCCTCGGCGTCACCGATGTCGCGTTGATCGACGAGGCTGTCGACGCGCTTGCCGTCGGCGACGGGGCAGCCCTGTTCGGCACCGTCGACAAGGTGATGGACGCCGGCCACGACCCGCGCCGTTTCGCCGTCGATCTGCTGGAACGGCTCCGCGACCTGATCCTGATGCGCGCGGTCCCCGACGCGGGTGAGCGTGGGCTCGTCGACGCACCCGGTGACGTGCTCGAACGGATGCGGGAGCAGGCGGAGCGCATCGGCCCTGCCACGCTGGCCCGCTATGCGGAACTCCTGCACGCCGGTCTGGGCGAGATGCGAGGCGCTACGGCTCCGCGGTTGCTGCTCGAAGTGATCTGCGCGCGGATGCTGCTGCCCGCCGCATCCGATGCCGAGTCCGCCGTCCTGCAACGCCTCGAACGGCTCGAGCAGGGTGGCGTGGTCGCCGCCGGTGCCCACGTCCCGGCCGCTGCCGCGGTCCCGTCGGCCGCGCCTTCGGCTCCCGCACCGGACGGTCCGGCACCGCGGTTCCAGCGCCCGTCGCAGCGAAAGCAGGCGGACGATGCCGTGGTAGCGGCGGAACCTGCCGCCCCGGTGCCTGCGGTGTCGAACGCGCCGACCCCCGAAGCCGCGGCGGCGACGCCCGAGGTCCACCCTGTGGTGACGCCCGAGCCCGCGGCGGTCGTGTCGCCCGAGCCCGCGACGGTGGTGACGCCCGAGCCCGCGGCGGTGGTGACGCCCGAGCCTGCGGCGGCCGAACCCGAGGTTCCGGTGGATGTGCCGTCGGTGGACGCAGCGGTGCCCGAGGCGCCCGTTGTTGCGGAGTCCGTCGCGTCCGAGAGTGCGGATGCGGACGAGGCAAACGACGTTGCGCCGCAGCTGATTTCCGAGAGCGCCGTCTCCGTGCCTCTCGAGCCCACAGCGCCCCCGGTGCCTGAACCTGAAGCGCCCCCGGCGCTCGAGCCCACAGCGCCCCCGGCGCCCGAAGCTGAAGCGCCCCCGGCGCCCGAGCCCGCGGTGGCTGCGGCTGCCAACGAGCCCGATGCCGCAGCGGTGCGGGCGGCGTGGTCGGAGGTCCGGGCGAAGGTCCGTGATCGAAGCCGCACCGTCGAGGTGATGCTGTCCGGCGCATCGGTGCGCGGGGTGGGTGACGGCCGTCTGGTGCTCGTGCACGCGTCGGCGCCCCTGGCCAAGCGGCTGGCGGAGCCCCGAAACGCCGAGGTCATCCGGCAGGCGCTGCACGATGTGTTCGGCGTGGACTGGTCGGTCGACTGCCAGGTGGGGTCTGCGGACGAACCTGCACCTGCGCGCGCAGCCACGCGTCCGCAGCAGTCGAAACCTACTGCTGCTCCCAGGTTCTCACGGCCAAGTCAGGCGCAGGCGGCGCCTGCGTCAGCCCCGGAGTCTCGTCCCGAACCCGCTTCGCGTCCCCCCGTCGACGACATTCCGCCGCCCGACGAACCGGACTACCCGCACGATCCGGGGCCGATGGACTTCGATCCGCCCACTCCGGACTCGGTGACCGCCGAGGACGAAGAGGAAATGATGGCGGAGGCCGCCGAGCCCGCGGATCCTTCCGTCCGGCGGGACCCCGACGAGGTCGCGCTCGAACTGCTCGCGGACATCCTCGGGGCCAAGCCGATCGACGGCTGACGGTGCGGGCGTCGGCGGTCTGCTCAGGCCGAGCGGAGGCGCCTGGACGCGACGTTGCGTCGCGCGAAATCCACACTGAGAGAGATGAGTTCGCTGCTCTCGCGTAGCACTGTCGCGAGGACGGGGAAGGCGTGGATCTGGCCGCTCCAAAGGTGCGTCTCGACGGTCCGTCCGGCACGTTCGAGGCGATCGGTGAGGAGTTCGACGTCGGGTCGCATCAGCTCGTACTCCGCGCAGGCGAGGAACACCGGTGGAAACAGGGCGGGATCGGCGTCGACGGGGGACTCGGCTCCTGGGATGCGGTCGGGTCCACCGAGCCAGCGGTCCTTGAGCTGGGCGACCTTGCGCATCGGAAGGTATGCGTCCTTGCGCATGAACTGGGGATCGTGGCGTTCGAGGTGCAGATTGAGCAGCGGCGAGTATCCGATCACCGCGGCCGGTCGGTGAAGTCCCTGGGCCACCGCCAGCTCGGCGACCTTCATGGCGAGGTAGCCGCCGGCCGAGTCGCCCGCGACGATGACCTTCGTCGGGTCGGGACAGTCGTCGAGCAGGGCCCGGTATGCGGCCATCGCGTCGGCGATCGACGTGCCGATCCCGCCGTCGGGTAGCTGGCGGTATTCGACGGACACGACCGGAACACCGGCCTTCGCCGACATGAGTCCGCAGAGGCTGCGGTGGGTGCCGCGTCCGCAGAAGACGAAGCCGCCGCCGTGGAGATACAGGATGGTGGCGTCCGAGAGGTCGTCGGTCGCGACGTGATTGTGGGTGATCCGCTCGCAGGGCACTCCGCCGAGGTTCAGGGGCTCCACGCGGGTGCGGGGAGGCGCGGGGAGTCGGTCGACGAAGGTTTCCAGGTCGGCGAGCACGCGGATGCCCGCGTCGGTGGCAGGCCAGATCGTGAACAGCGGCTTGACCACCGCGTGCGCGAACCCGGAGACCAGGTGTGCGCGGAGGCTGACATCCCAGTGCCAAACGGTGTTCTCCCCGGTGCGCATTGTGCGACCCCTTTGCATTGCCGTGACGTATGTCACGCTCACGATAGGGCGGTCGGTCTCGTTTCGGAGGCGAACCGACCGGCCAACCGCGGAGGGCGTCCGTGTGCCGGGCACATGCTGCGACGATCTTCGTTTCCCGAATCAAGGACGTTCGGACATCGGCGCGTCATCTCCTCGTCGACGACCATTTCTGGCATCGTTGCTCAAGCGAACTGGTTGGAAGGCCTTTCATCGGGTGAACGTCAGCAGTCGTCACAGGATGTCGGTGGCGGGACGGGTGCGTGATCCGGATCGGGGCCGAGCACGACGGATCGCCGACCTGGGGGCTGTTCAGCAGCCTTCCGGGGCCGTAGTCTTCCGGGCACGAACTTGGGCCAGGTGGCGACACGACGAGGGAGTGGGTGACCATGCGGTTGCACCGCCTCGACGAGTGCCGCGACGACGAGCCCGCGGACCACGCGAACCTGACGCTGCTCATCTCGCCCGACGACGCAGCGGAACCGAGTTTGGCGACGCTACGCGTCGTCGGCGTCGTTCGAACCCGCGGCGGTGAGCCGGTCCCCGGCGCCACACTCGACTGGTGGCATCCGGCCGAGGCCGACGGCGGCGCGATGGCCGACGACGGTGTCGATCTCGTGGGGTCGACTGCACCGGACGGAACGGCGATCGCGTGCGATCGCGGCTCCTTCGACGTCACGGCAGGCGACCCAGAGGAGCATCTGAAGGTCGTGGTCAGCGCTGACGGCTACGCGCCACTCGAAGTTCGTCTGGTGCCGCTGCCGGGCCTTCCCGCGATCTCCCCGCCGATCGCGAGGTCCGGCAGGGCGCCGCTCGCCGTCCGCCCTGGCGCCGCCGACCAGGTCGAATCCTGGTGCGAGTTCCTGCTCTCGCCACTGGAGTGACCCGAATTCACTGGACTGACCCGAATTCTTCCCGGGTGCCCGGGTCACCGGACCCTGGTGGCCGGGACATCGGGCGCCACATCCTGAACTGCAGTCGATCCCGTACGGGCGGGGCAGTGAAGGAGGAACCAGATGACGATCAGCAGTTCCACGGAAACCGAATCCACCGCGGCTGCCGTCCCCGCGGCGCGGCGCGTCGGGTGGACCGCGGCGGGTGTCCTCGCAGGCGTCGCGGGCGTCGTCGGAATTCAGGCGAGCGGCGGCGTCACCGCGGTGTACGACGAGGGGATCGCCGGGAACCCGGTCGCTATCGCGGAGCGGCTCACCGACCAGCGAACGACGATCCTGGTCGAACACTTCGGGTTCGCGATCGCGGCCTTGGCGTTGCTGGTGTTCGCGGCCGGATTGGCGCGTCTGCTCACCGACCGGTTGGAGCGGGGGAGTGTGCTTCCCGGGGTCGCGGCGGGTGGCCTGGTGGTGACGTCGGCGGTCTGCCTCCTCGGCACCGGCCTGACGACCGAGCTGGTGTTCGGGCTGTCCGAGCGGGACCAGATGGTCCCCGAGTTCGCCGTCGTGGCGGCGCACTGGCTGGGCACGATCCCGTGGCTGTGGGCGGCGGCGGGTGTCAGTGCGTTGGCGGTTGCGGCGGCGTCGCTGCGACATGGGGCGGTCCCTCGCTGGCTCGGCTGGGTGAGTGTCGTCCTCGGCGGGCTCACCGCACTGTTCGGGATGTCGCCGCTGCAGTACATGGCCGGGTTCACCGGCCCCGTCTGGGTTCTCGTCTGCGCGATCGGTCTGTGGGTCAGCGGACGCAAGCAGGCGGTCTGACCGACAATGAGGCCTTCGGCTTGTGTGCCTTCGTGGTGGCTGGAACCACGAAAAGGGCGCACGGGCGGCGGGGTCGCGGGAAGGAGTGACGGGTGAGCGAACGACTCGAGGGGTCGGTGGGTGGCGGCGCGCCGGTACCCGCTGTCGCGCTCGCCGTCACGGCCTGGTTGCTGGCGGTGTCGTCGGTGGTGCTGTTCCTCGCCGCCGATCCGACGCTGGACGCCAACCAGCTGTTCTTCCTCGTCGACGTCGTCGGCGCGGCGGTGTACGGGACGGTCGCGGGGGTCGTGCTGGCCCGCCGCGTCCATCCCGTACCCGTCATCCTGGGGCTCGGGGCGGTCGGGATCGGCCTCGCCGCCTTCAGCTACGCCTACACGCAGTTGGCGGCGGTCCGCCCCGGGCTGCCGGGTGTCGCCGCGATCGAGCCACTGCAGAACACCGCCTGGATTCCCGGGACGCTCGCTCTGTTCCTCGTGGTGCCGTGGCTGATTCGCGACCAGCCTCTCGACGCGATCGCCCGCACCGGACTCGTCGCAGGCGTCGCGACCACCGTCTGGTTCTTCGTCGCGCGCACCTGGACCGACACGACGACGCTGTGGCTCGTGGCCCCGGTCGCGGGCATGGGCCTGGTCACCGCGGCCGACGTGTGGCGACGCCACCGGACCGGACCTGTCGACGAACGTGTCGGCCTCGGCTGGCTGACCGTCGGCACCGCGCTGATGGCGCTCTCGTTCGTGCCTCTGGCGCTGCCCGAGTCGTGGCCGTGGCTGTGGATGGTCAACCCGCTCGTGCACCTCGCCGTTCAGGCCTTCTACCCGGCGGCGATGCTCGTCGCGGTGCTGCGGCAACGGATGTGGGGTCTCGACCTCGCCGTCAGCCGGGCTGTTCTCGCCGGCACGCTGACGGTCGGCCTCATCGCCTTGTATGTGGTGGTCGCCACTGCACTCGCCCGTCTCCTGCCGACATCGGATTCCGTTCTCGCACAGGCGGTTGCGGCCGGAGCCGTCGCGGTGGCCGTCGTCCCGGTCCGATCGTGGCTGCAGCAACGTGTGCACGACCTCGTCTACGGGGCGGGGTCCGACCCGGCCCGGGCCGTCCGCGACCTCGGGGGCCGCTTCGCGTCCGCGCGGAAACCGGAGGAGCTGATGACCGAGCTCGCGGCGGGTGTCGCGGTGGCGTTGCGGCTGGAGTCGGTGACGGTGTGGCGCACCGGCGAGGCGGAACCCGCAGTCCGGTACGGGGTCCCGTCAGGGGAGGCGACGAGCGTCGACCTGGTGCATCGCGGTGCGCCCGTCGGCGTCATCGCCGCGACCGCGCCACCCGGGGTGTCGCTGGACTCTCGGGCCCGGAAATCGTTGTCGGAGTTGGGTTCGGTGGTCGCGACGGGGCTGATGCTCGTGCAGGCGTCCCGCGAACTCGACGCGGCGCGGGACCGGTTGTCGACGGTGCGGCTGGAGGAGCGGCGCGTGATCCGGCGCGAGTTGCACGACGGTCTCGGTCCGTCACTCGCGGGAATCAGGCTCGGGTTGCAGGGAGTGCGGAACCTGATCGCGGTCGACCCCGACGCCGCGGCGCGACTGCTGGAGTCCCTGCAGCAGCAACTCGACCATCAGGTGGATGGCGTCCGGTCGTTGTCGCGCACGCTCTTTCCGCCGATCCTCGACGAGTTGGGTCTCGCTGCGGCACTCCACGAACTCGCCGCCCAGCATGCCCGCGCCGGCTTCGTCCTCGACGTGCACGCCGACGTCCCCGCGACCCTGGACCTGGCTGCCGGGGCCGCTGCGTACGGTATCGCGGTCGAGGCGGTGTCGAATGCGCGCAGGCACAGCGGCGCCGACGGTTGTCGGGTCGAAGTGGTCTGTGCCTCAGATGGTTCAGCGGTGTCCGAGCTCACCGTCATCGTGCTCGACCGGGGTGCGGGATTCGCCGCAGGCCACACGGGGGGAGTGGGAACCCGGTCGATGCTGGAGCGAGCGAGCGAACTGGGCGGCACTCTCGTCATCGACTCACCTCCTCCCGGCGGTACCCGGGTGACCGCCCGGCTACCGTTGGCCGAATCATGACCGATATCCGTGTTGCCGTCGTCGACGACCATCCCGTGTTCCGGCTCGGGATGGTCGCACTGCTGTCCACTCTCGACGGAATTCGGGTGGTGGCGGAGGCCAGTTCGGCGGCCGAGGCAGCCGCTGCTGTGACCGCCGACGTCGACGTCGTCCTGATGGACATCGAACTCGGCGACGGATCGGGGATCGAGGCGACCCGTGACCTGCTCGCTCGCCTGCCCTCGGTCCGGGTGCTGATGGTGACGATGCACGAGGGCGACGACGCCCTACTCGCGTCGGTCCGGGCCGGTGCCCGCGGTTACCTGGTCAAGGGCGCGGGACCGGAGGAGGTGGAGCGGGCGCTGCGCGCGGTTGCGCACGGTGACCTGTTTCTCGGCGCGGCGGTCGCGGAGCGGGCGATGGGTTTCCTGGCGTCGCCGCGGGGGTTGACGCCCGCGGTGTTTCCCGAGCTGACGGACCGCGAACGGGAGATCCTCGACCTCGTCGCCGCCGGTCACGACACTGCCACCATTTCGCGGCGTCTGGTGCTCAGCCCGAAGACCGTCCGCAATCACACGTCGAACATCCTCACCAAGCTGGGTGTCCCGGATCGGTCGGCGGCGATCGTGCGGGCGCGGGAGGCGGGACTCGGCTGATCGTGCTGCTCGGGGACTCGGCCTGATCGCGGTGCTGCTCGGGGACTCGGCCTGATCGCGGTGGTGCTCGGGGACTCGGCCTGATCGCAATGGTCACGGACCTCGCTCGCTTCGGTCCTAGATCCAAAAATGACACGGGTTCTATGGTTACGGTGACTGGGGGTGTCTGCCGGCGATCGTCGCACGGCGATCGGCACGCACACCGGATCCGAAGATGAACCGCTCGCACGCGGCGCAGCCGTGCACAGGAAGGAACACCGTGACCACAGAGGCCTTCATCTATGAAGCCATCCGAACTCCACGTGGCAAGGGCAAGAACAACGGGTCGCTCCACTCGGTGAAGCCGATCGACCTGGTCACCGGACTGATCGACGAGCTGCGGGTGCGGTTCCCCGATCTCGACGAGGATCGGATCTCCGATGTGATCCTCGGTGTCGTGTCGCCTCTCGGCGACCAGGGCGCCGACATCGCCCGCACCGCGGTGACGGTTGCCGGCCTGCCCGAGACGGTCGGCGGCGTCCAGATCAACCGCTTCTGCGCCTCCGGCCTCGAGGCCGTGAACATGGCCGCGCAGAAGGTGCGTTCCGGCTGGGACGAGATGGTCATCGCCGGTGGTGTCGAGTCGATGTCCCGCGTGAAGATGGGCTCGGACGGCGGCGCCTGGATGCTCGACCCGGCCACCAACTTCGACACCTACCTGGTGCCGCAGGGCATCGGTGCCGACCTGATCGCCACGATGGAGGGCTTCTCCCGCGAGGATGTCGACGCGTACGCGGTCCGCTCGCAGGAGCTGGCGGCCAAGGCGTGGGCGGGCGGCTACTTCGCCAAGTCCGTCGTCCCGGTCAAGGACATCAACGGCATCACCGTCCTCGACAACGACGAGCACATGCGTCCCGGCACCTCCGTCGACGCGCTGGGCAAGCTGGCTCCGTCGTTCGCGGGTCTCGGTGAGATGGGCGGCTTCGACGCCGTCGCGCTGCAGAAGTACCACTGGGTCGAGAAGATCAACCACGTCCACCACGGCGGCAACAGCTCGGGCATCGTCGACGGTGCCGCGCTGGTGCTGGTCGGTTCCGAGCGGGCCGGCCAGGAGATGGGTCTGACGCCGCGGGCTCGCGTCGTCGCGACCGCCACCTCCGGCGCCGATTCGACGATCATGCTCACCGGCCCCACCCCGGCGGCGCACAAGGTGCTCGCCCAGGCCGGACTCACGGTCGACGACATCGACCTGTTCGAGATCAACGAGGCCTTCGCGTCCGTCGCGATGAAGTTCCAGAAGGATCTGAAGATCCCGGACGAGAAGCTCAACGTCAACGGTGGCGCGATCGCGATGGGTCACCCGCTGGGTGCGACCGGCGCGATGATCACCGGAACCATGGTCGACGAGCTCGAGCGGCGAGGCGCCCGCTACGCACTCGTCACGCTGTGCATCGGCGGCGGCATGGGCGTGGCCACCATCATCGAGCGCGTCTGACGCTCACCGGACAATCAGGAGAGACAGCACTGTGAGCGATCAGAACATCATCAACTGGGAGCAGGACGCCGACGGCATCGTCGTGCTCACCATCGACGACCCGAACCAGGGCGCGAACACCATGAACGACCGGTACATCTCCTCGATGAAGGAGACCGTCGACCGGCTGCACGCGGAGAAGGACTCCATCACCGGTGTCGTTCTCACCTCGGGGAAGAAGACCTTCTTCGCCGGTGGCGACCTCAAGAACATGATCAAGTCGGGTCCCGAGGACGCCGAGTACATCTACAACCACAGCCTCGCTCTCAAGGCGGACCTGCGTCGCCTCGAGACCCTCGGCAAGCCGGTCGTCACCTGCATCAACGGTGCTGCGCTCGGCGGCGGCCTGGAGATCGCGCTCGCCACGCACCACCGCATCGCTGCGGACGTCCGGGGCGTGAAGATCGGTCTGCCCGAGGTCACCCTCGGTCTGCTGCCCGGCGGCGGCGGCGTCGTCCGCACGGTCCGCATGTTCGGCCTGATGACCGCGCTGACCCAGATGCTGCTGCAGGGTCAGCAGCGCGGGCCGGTGGAGGCGCAGAAGGTCGGCCTCGTCGACGAGGTCGTGTCCTCGGTCGAGGAGCTCGTGCCCGCCGCGAAGGCGTGGATCAAGGCGAACCCGGACAAGAACGTGCAGCCGTGGGACGTGAAGGGCTACAAGATCCCCGGTGGCACCCCGGCCACCCCGGCGTTCGCGGCGAACCTGCCTGCGATCCCGGCGAACCTGCGCAAGCAGCTCAAGGGCGCCAACATGCCCGCACCGCGCGCGATTCTCGCGGCCGCGGTCGAGGGCAGCCAGGTCGACGTCGACAATGCGCTGAAGATCGAGTCCCGCTACTTCACCTCGCTGGTCACCGGCACCGTCGCGAAGAATATGATCCAGGCGTTCTTCTTCGACCTGCAGACCATCAACGGTGGCGGTTCGCGTCCCAAGGACGTGCCGAAGCGTGAGATCAAGAAGGTCGGCGTGCTCGGCGCCGGCATGATGGGCGCAGGCATCGCCTACGTCTCGGCGAAGGCAGGCTTCGAGGTCGTCCTCAAGGACGTGTCCCTCGAGGCTGCCGAGCGTGGCAAGAACTACTCGGAGAAGATCGAGGCCAAGGCACTCTCCCGTGGGAAGACCACGGAGGAGAAGTCGAAGGCTCTCCTCGACCGGATCACCCCGAGCGCGGACGCCGCCGACTTCGCGGGCGTCGACTTCGTCATCGAGGCCGTGTTCGAGTCGGTCGAGCTCAAGCAGAAGGTGTTCCAGGAGATCGAGGACGTCGTCGACGCCGACGCGCTGCTCGGTTCCAACACCTCCACGCTGCCGATCACCGGTCTCGCGACCGGGGTCAACCGCCCCGAGGACTTCATCGGCATCCACTTCTTCTCGCCCGTCGACAAGATGCCGCTGGTGGAGATCATCCGCGGTGAGAAGACCTCCGACGAGGCTCTCGCCCGGGTCTTCGACTACGTGCTCGCCATCCGCAAGACCCCGATCGTCGTCAACGACTCGCGTGGCTTCTTCACCTCGCGCGTCATCGGCACGTTCGTCAACGAGGCCATCGCGATGGTTTCGGAGGGCATCGAGCCGGCGACCGTCGAGCAGGCGGGTATGCAGGCCGGTTACCCGGCGGCGCCGCTGCAGCTGTCGGACGAGCTGAACCTGACGCTGATGCAGAAGATCCGTGCCGAGACGAAGGCTGCGGCGATCGCCGAGGGCAAGACCCTGCCCGCCGACCCGGCCGGTGACGTCATCAACTTCCTCGTCGAGGGCAACGACCGCAAGGGCCGCCTCGGCGGCGCGGGCTTCTACAACTACGAGGACGGCAAGCGCGCCGGCCTGTGGCAGGGCCTGCGGGAGCAGTTCAACTCCGGATCGGCGACCCCGCCGATCCAGGACCTGATCGATCGCATGCTGTTCATCGAGGCGATCGAGACGGTCAAGTGCTTCGACGAGGGCGTCCTGACGTCCACGGCCGACGCCAACATCGGCTCGATCATGGGCATCGGCTACCCGGCGTGGACGGGTGGCGTCAGCCAGTTCGTCACGGGCTACCCGGGCGGCGTCGCCGGCTTCGTCGCGCGCGCCGAGGAGCTCGCCGCGAAGTACGGTGAGCGCTTCACCCCGCCCGCTTCGCTGAAGGGCTAGAACCGCACCGACCGAAGGTGCCTGTCGCGTGGTTTCGACCGAGCGGCAGGCACCTTCGGCGTTTCCGGGGGACGTTTGTCGTGGCGCCGCCTGGCGCCGACGGCTAGCGTTGTCGTGTGATCGATTTCGAGAACGCCGCGTACGCCAAGCTCGGTCCCATCAATCCGGCCGACCTGCAAGCAGAGATCGCTCCGCTTCTCGTCGAGGGTGAGCAGATACACCTCGCCTTCAGGGGAATGCGCGACAGTGTCGTGTTCACCAACAAGCGGTTCATCGCGATCAACGTGCAGGGCATGGCAGGCAAGAAGCGCGACTACACCTCATTGCCCTACAGCAAGATTCAGTCGTGGAGCATCGAGACGGCGGGAGCGTTCGATCGCGATGCGGAGCTGGAGATGTGGTTCAGCGGGCTGGGAAAGGTTCGGCTCGAGTTCAAGGGCAAGGTCGACATTCGGCAGATCGGACAGCTGATCGGCAGCTTCGTCCTGTGACCGAAGGAAGGTGCCTGCCGTTCGCGCGATGCGAGCGGCGGGCACCTTCGTCGTGTGTCGGGGGAGCGGCTACGCCCGCCACCAGGGGCGGAGGGGGAGGTCGGCGCGGCCCCGATCGTCGAGCTTGACGGCCAGAACCTGGTGCAGCTGAACGGTGTTGCGTTCGAATCCGAGTTGGGAGCCTGCCATGTAGAGGCCCCACACCTTCGCGGTGCCCTCGCCGACCTCGGCGACGCAGTCGTCCCAGTTGACCTCGAGGTTGCGGCACCAACCGGCCAGGGTCAGCGCGTACGACTCCCTCAGGTTCTCCTCGTGGCGGACCTCAAGTCCGACGTCCTGGATCTCGGTGATGATCCGGCCGGAACCGGTGAGTTCACCGTCGGGGAAGACGTACCGGTCGATGAATCCGCCTGCGCGGGCGTGGTGCTTGTTGTCGGGGCGGGTGATGCAGTGGTTCAACAGGATGCCGCCGTCACGCAGTTTCGACTTGATGAACTCGAAGTACGACGGATAGTTGTGCACCCCGATGTGCTCCGTGAGACCGATCGACGACACCGCGTCGAACCCGGTTTCGGTGATGTCGCGGTAGTCGGAATGCCGCACCTCCGCGACGCCGGACAGCCCTTCGTCGACGATGGCCTTCTGCGCCCACTCGGCCTGCTCCGCGGACAGTGTGACGCCGATCGTCTTGACGCCGCGTCGCGCCGCGTAGCGGACCATTCCGCCCCAGCCGCAACCGATGTCGAGAAGGCGGTCGCCTTCCTTGAGGTTCAGCTTCTCGAAGACGAGCCGGTACTTGTTGTCCTGCGCGTCCTCGAGTGACTGGTCCTCCGACTCGTACGCGGCGCAGGTGTACGTCATGGACGGCCCGAGCACTTTCTCGTAGAAGGCGTTCGAGACGTCGTAGTGGTGGTGGATCGACTCGGCGTCGCGGGTCTTGGAGTGCCGCAGGCCTTCGGCGATGCGTCGCCACCGCGGCAGCGACTCCTGGGGCGGGGGAGCGACGGGCTTGAGCACGTCCCAGCCGAGGGAGCGGGTGATCTGGGCGAGCTCTCGCGCGGAGGGCCGACTGAAGTGCAGGTGTTCGCCGAGAACTCGGAGCACCTCGTACGGGTTTCCGGGATGGCTCCCGAAGATCTCGAGGTCGCCGGAGATGTATGCGCGGGCGAGCCCGAGGTCACCGGGGGCGGTCACCAGGTACGTGGTGCCGCGCGGTGAGCGCAGGTGCAGGTGGAACCGTGCGTCGGGCGAGCCCAGCGAGCTGCCGTCGTATGCGGTGAACCGGACGGGGAGGTCCTTCCCGACGACGATCTCGAGGATCTCCGCGATGGACAGTTTGGGGCCGGCCGACGCGAGTGTTGGCTTCGGATCCTTGAACGTGGTCATTGACGTTGCACCGCCTTCGAATACAGGTCGTGGAGACGCGATTCCGGGTCGTACTTCGTTTTCAGTTCGTCGTAGCGTTCGCCGCCGTAGAGGGCGGTGAACTCGTCCTTCGCGTAGTAGGAGTCGGAGTAGAGGGACTTGTGTCCGTCGAAGTCGGTGACGGTGCGCTCGATGAGCCGGTTCATGGCGCCCTCCGGCTGCCCGGCGACGATCGGCACCGACGACCAGAATCCGATGTTGACGTAGGTGCGTTTCGGTTCGAGGGGGTACAGCGGCCACGGCCGGTCGGCTGCGGCGTTGGCGGGTGCGGGCTCACGGAGTCGCAACGGGCACAACCAGATCGGCTCGATGGGCACTTCCCGAAGGAACCAGTCGACGAAGTCGGCGGTGCGCTCGATCGGCACCTCGACGTCCTGGACGACGCGTTCGCGCGCAGGCAGGCCCTTGCGCTTCTCGAGACGGTCGCCGATGTCGTACTTCCGGTCGAGTGCGATGAGCTTCCAGTAGAAACTGCTGCGGCGGTAGCGCTTCGGCCACCAGCGCCGGATCTTCGGGTTCTGCGTTCCGAAGGCGCGCGAGCACCAGAACCAGTCGGTGTCCCACCGCCACAGGTAGTCGTGGATGGTGAGGCGGTCGACCTTCGGATGATTCACCGACTCGTGCTGGATGGACCGGTAGTAAACGTCCATGTCGGTGTAATCCGACACGGGGCCGGGGGCGTCGGTCTGCACTCCGAGCGTCAGGTACGACTCGTTCGCCGAGAAGACGACCCCGTCGAGGTAGTGGACGTCGATGCCGTCGTACGTCCGCGTCCGGGTGATCTCGTCCATCGTGGACTGCAGCGATTCGAGGTCGTCGAACCGCAGGTGACGCAGCGCCACATACGGTTTGACGGGTTCGAGCCGGATTCGGATACGGGTGGAGTAGCCGAGCGTGCCGTAGGAGTTGGGGAATGCGAAGAACAGGTCGGCGTGGTCGCCGTCGGGTGTCGCGGTGACGATCTCGCCGCTGCCGGTGAGGACGTCGATCTCCAGAACCGACTCGTGGGGAAGACCGTTGCGGAACGACGTGGATTCGATACCGAGTCCGGTGACGGCGCCGCCGAGGGTGATGGTCTTCAGCTGCGGAACCACCAGGGGTGCCAGGCCGTACGGGAGCGTCGCCGCGACGAGGTCCTCATAGGTGCACATGCCCGCGACGTCGGCCGTGCGGCTGTGCGGGTCGACGGAGATCACGTCGGTCAGCCCGCTCACGTCGAGCCCGGGGACGTCGGTCGCGCTGCGCGCCCGGAACAGGTTGGATGTCTTCTTCGCGAGGCGCACCGTCGCATTCGGTGGGATGGCGCGATAGCTCGCGAGAAGTCGCTCGACCCCCACGCGATGGGCCTGTGGCCCGGTTTCGCGCGGTGTGGTCGATCGCCTGCGGAATGCACTCGACGTGGCTGCCACCCTCCGAAACTATCCCTTGGTTGCCGTCGAGGCGACAGATGCGCGCACGAAGGCGCCCGGCGAGTCGCGCTCACGCGTACGGATGCCGTGGTCGCGCGCTGTGATACGGCGCACAGGGGCTCCGGCGGGGCTGGCCGCGACTGTCGCGGTACGGGCACGATGGAGTGCATTCGAGGGCGGCGGTCGGTCGCCCGCAGTGATGAGGAGAGCACGTGGGACAGGTCAGCGCCAGCAGTTCGGTCGACGTCGGAGCGGCCCCCGAGGCGGCGCTCGCCGCGGTTGCGGACTACCAGACAGTGCGTCCTCGGATCCTGAGCGAGCACTACTACGACTACTCGGTGATCGAAGGCGGTCAGGGGGCGGGCACCGTCGTGGCCTGGTCGCTCAAGGCGACGGAGAAGCGGACCCGCCACGTGAAGGCCACGATCACCGTCGCGGGCGACACCGTCACCGAGACCGACGCCAACTCCAGCATGGTGACCACCTGGACGGTGACCCCGAACGGGTCCGGTTCCACGGTGACGACGACCACGACGTGGACGGGCGCGGGCGGCATCGGCGGATTCTTCGAGAAGATCTTCGCGCCGCTGGGTCTGAAGAAGATCCAGGCTGCTGTTCTCGCGAATCTCGCGCGCGAACTGGCCTAACTCCCCCCGAGATACTCGGCGATGCCGTGCACCACGGCGAGTGCGTAGCGTTCGCGCCCGGCATCGTCGGTCATCTGCACTGCTTCCAGTGGATTGCGCATGTTTCCGAGTTCGACGAGGATCGATGGCCGCTGGGACAGATTCAGTCCGGCCAGGTCGGAGCGCGGCAGCAGTCCGTCGTCACCGATGTAGGTCGCCGGTACCAGTCCGCGGTCGACGAGCGCGTCGCGCATCGTCTCGGCGAACTCGACGGACGCGCCTGCCTGCACGTCGTTCAGCGGTGGCGCGGAATAGCTGACATGGAATCCCTGGTCGTCGGTGTCTGCGCCGTCGGCGTGGATCGCGACGACGGCGTCGGCCCCGGACGCGTTCGCGGTTGCGGCGCGCTCGTCGACGCAACTGCCGACCGAGGTGTCGTCCGGCCGGCTCATCTCGACCCGGGCGCCCCGGAACTCGAGTTCGGTGCGCATCAGCCCGGCGACCTGCCAGGTGAAGGTGTGCTCGGGATAGCCGGTCGCGGTGGACGTGCCCGTGGTCTGGCAGTCCTTGGTGCCGCCGCGACCGGTGGGGACCTGCGCGGTGATCGCCGCGTCGTGCGACCCACTGTGTCCGGGGTCCAGGAAGACGGTCTTACCGACGAGGGCCCGGTTGCCCGCGGTGCCGGTGGCTCCGCGTTCGGACCCGATGCGAGGCGCGGGTGCGGCGGGTTCGGCCGCGGTGACCACGTCGTCGGTGGGGATGGTGCAGGCGGAGAGCGTGAACACGATCGCGCCTCCGCACGCGACGGCGCGCCCGAGGTTACGGGCGAGGGTTGCGGCGCTCGGACCGCGAGGCCGGGACGTCGCTTGCACGCGCTCACCGTAGCCGGGTGCGTCTACGCTGGCGTGTAAACACGCAGAAAGGACCACAACGTGCAGCCCGGTGGACAACCCGATATGCAGCAGCTTCTCGCGCAGGCTCAGCAGATGCAGCAGCAGCTGATGGCGGCGCAGGCCGAGATCGCCCAGACCGAGGTCACCGGTCAGGCCGGTGGCGGGCTCGTGACCGCGACCGTCAAGGGCACCGGTGAGGTCGTGGCGCTGGCGATCGATCCCAAGGTCGTCGATCCCGAGGACGTCGAGACCCTGCAGGATCTGGTGATCGGCGCGATCGCGGACGCGTCGAGCAAGGCCCAGGAAATCGCGGCGGGGAAGCTCGGTCCGCTCGCGGGTGGCATGCCCGGCCTCCCGTTCTAGGCGAGGCGAGGAGTGTACGAGGGTCCGGTTCAGGATCTGATCGACGAACTCGGCAAACTGCCGGGGGTCGGCCCGAAGAGTGCGCAGCGGATCGCCTTCCACCTGCTCGGTGTCGAACCGCCGGAGATCGAGCGACTGCAGAACGCGTTGCAGCGGATCCGTGACGGCGTGCAGTTCTGTGTCGTGTGCGGCACGGTGTCCGACAAGGAACGGTGCCGGATCTGCTCCGACGACCGCCGCGACCGCACCGTCATCTGTGTGGTGGAGGAGCCGAAGGACGTCCAGGCCGTGGAGCGGACGCGCGAGTTCCGGGGGCGGTACCACGTGCTCGGTGGCGCGCTCGACCCGCTCAGCGGCATCGGGCCGGATCAATTGCGTATCCGGGAGTTGTTGGCGCGCATCGGGAACCAGGAGGACGGCGTCGACGTCGCGGAGGTCATCATCGCGACCGACCCGAACACGGAGGGCGAGGCCACGGCCACGTACCTGGTGCGGATGCTGCGCGACTTCCCGGGGCTGACGGTCACTCGGCTGGCGTCCGGTCTGCCGATGGGCGGCGACCTCGAGTTCGCGGACGAGCTCACCCTGGGTCGGGCGCTGTCGGGCCGCCGCACCATGTGACGCCTGCCCGGGGCTCGGTGCCGGCTCAGGGGCCGTCCGATTCGGGATCGGGCGGCGGTGCGGGCGGGGTCGTCGGGTCCATGGCGAGGCGCAGCGCGTTCACCAGGAACGACAGCGCGGCCGACTCGGTCGCGCCGTTGCGGACGACGCCGCACACGGGCACCCGCAGCCGGTTGTTCGCCTCCCGCATCACGCGCAGCCCGGGCCGCGGCGCGTTGGCGCTGACCGTGGAGGCGAACAGCACCGTCCACGCCCGCGGGTTGGTGATGACGTCGAGCGTCGCGGTGTGGTCGCGGGCGATCGGCGGTCCCAGTTGAACCCGCCGCCCGACCTCGACGAACGCGTCTTCGACGACGCTGTGGATCAGGACCTGGCTGCTTCGCGGCGGTAGCAGCAGCGGGTAGTGGGCGAGGTCGCCGAGATCGACGGTGGAGAAGGCGGACTGAGGGTGCTGGCTCGAGGTCACGACCAGGAGGTCCTCGATGCCGAGCTCCACCGTTTCGAGACCCGGCCGGTCCAGGTCGCCGCGGATCAGGGCGAGATCGGCGTCGCCCGACGCGACGGCGTCGATCCGGTCCGCGAAGCTCTTGATGACGAATTCGATGTCCAGGTCGGGGTAGCGGCCGCGGACGCGGGCAATCGCGTCGAGGCTTTGCGGCGCGAAGCTCATGTTCGCGCAGATCCGGATGCGGTTGCGCGGTTCCTTCGCGACGGCGAGCGCCCGGACTTCGAGGTGCTGCACCTCCTGCGCGATCGGGACCAGGCGTAATCCGGCCGCGGTCGGTTTCACGACGCGGGTCGACCGGTCGAACAGGGTTGTTCCCAGTTCTTGTTCGAGCTTCGCGATCTGGTGGCTGATCGCGGATTGGGAGATGAAGCACTTCTCGGCCGCGCGACTGAAGCTCAGTTCCTCGCTCACTGCGAGGAAGTAGCGCAATTGACGGAAGTCCACCAGACGATCTTACTTATGAGCAATCGAGATAACTGTCTGCCGTATATCACGGTTACATGGCGGAACCGACTCGGAACTACTTAGCGTTGCTCTCATAACTGATTCAATGGCGATTCAGCAGGAGGAAACCGTGGGTGAGGCAGTGGCCGCCGAGGTCGACAAGGACCACACAGAAACCGTCATCGTGGGGTCCGGATTCGGAGCCCTCGCGACGGCGAAGAAGCTGGCCAAGGCCGGTAGGCCCTTCGTGCTGATCTCCGAGACCACCGAACACCTCTTCCAGCCCCTGCTGTACCAGGTGGCGACCGGCGTCCTCTCGGCAGGCGAGATCGCCCCGTCGGTGCGCGCGATCCTCAAGGACTACCCGAAGGCGGATGTCCGGCTCGGCCGGGTCGTCGGCGTCGACGCCGAGGCCAAGGAGCTGGTGTACGAGGCCGCAGGCCAGCGCCACACCATCGGCTACGACACGCTCGTCGCCGCGACCGGTGCCCGTCAGTCCTACTTCGGCCGCGACGAGTTCGCCAAGGTCACCTACGCGCTGAAGACCGTCAACGACGCGAAGCGGCTGCGGGACCAGATCGTGCGGTGCTTCGAGGAGGCGCACACGACCTCCGACGCCGAGCGCGCCAAGAACCTGCTGAGCTTCATCGTGATCGGCGCGGGCGCGACGGGCGTCGAGCTCGCGGGCCAGATCAAGGAACTCGCCGGACGCTACTTCGAGCAGTCGATCCGCGGCATCACCGCCGGTGACGTCACCGTCACCCTCGTCGAGGGTGCGGGCGTCGCGATGCCCGCGTACGGCGGCAAGCTCAGCGAGTACACCAAGACCTCGCTGGAGAAGGCGGGCGTCGAGGTCGTGCTCAACACCCTCGTCACCGACATCGACGCGCACGGCGCCACCCTCAAGGCGCATGGCGAAACCGAGGGCATCCGGCGTACCGCCGAGACCGTCATCTGGTCGGCGGGCGTGCAGGCCAACGACTTCGCCGCGGTCCTCGCCGAGCAGACCGGGTGCGACACCGACCGCGCCGGTCGACTGCTCGTCAACCCCGACCTCACCGTCGGTGGCCGCGCCGACATCTTCGCCGTCGGCGACATGACCTCGCTGAACAATCTGCCCGGTCAGTCGCCGGTCGCGATGCAGGGTGGACGCCACGTCGCCCGCACCATCCTCGGCAAGACCAAGCGCGGGACCCCCTTCAAGTTCCGTGACAAGGGCAGCATGGCCATCATCAACCGGTTCCGTGCGGTGACGAAGGTCAAGAGCATCGAACTGACCGGCTTCATCGCCTGGGTCCTGTGGCTGGCAGTGCACATGGTGTACCTGGTGGGCTTCCGCAACCGCTACGTCGCCGTGATGTCGTGGATGGGGTCGTTCCTCGGGCACCGTCGCCCGCACTTCCACTACGCGCAGGAGCCGCAGCACATCGCGGAACCGACTGCGTCGGACGACGAGGCAGTCGAGGAGATCGCGCCCGAGGTGATCACGAGCGTGGTGCCCGCCGAGCGCAAGGAGCCGGTGACGGTCTCCTGACCACCCGGCACAGTCCGCCGTACGGCCGCGTCCCCGATTCGGGGCCGCGGCCGTACGCGTACCGGGCGGGGAATATCGCGGGTGTGCCTGTCGTTGTCCGGGACTGTCGCGAAAGGAGCCGCATGACAGTCGATTCCGCACCTGTCGGAACTCGGGCACTCGGTGTCGACGACGTGCTCGCCGGGTTGCGGTGGCGATGCGCGACAGGGGAGGTCGTGCGCCTCGAGGCCTGCCGGAGTCGGCGAGTCGAGGACGGCGAGTCGAGTGCCGCGCTGGTCGTGGACGGGTTGGTCCGTGTCGAGGACCTGGGTGATCCGCAGGACCTGGCGCCGGGTGACTTCCTCTTCGTGCCGCACGGTCACGGCCACACGATGCGGGCGCTGTCGGAGGCGACGATCCTGCGCGTGCGGATGGTCCCGGCCGGCACCTCGGGTGCGCTGGACGCCCTGCCCCGCCGGGTGATCCTCACCGAGTTCGCCGAGCACGAGCCGACGGCGCACACACTGTTGCGGAACCTGGTCGAGGGCGATGGTCACCCACACGGCGTTCTCCGCGACCGCGTCGCCACCCTGATCGCATCGATCGCGGTGTCGTCGTGGCATGCCCGCGGATGTGCGCCGAACCGGTGGCTGCTGCGAGTGGACGACCCCGGACTGGCACGTGCCGTCGCGGCGATCCACGCCGAACCGGGCCGGGAGTGGACCGTGGAAGCGCTCGCCCGTGTGGCGCTCGCGTCCAGGTCCGGGTTCGCTGCCCGGTTCACCGCGGCGACCGGACAACCTCCGGGCCGCTACCTGTCCGCTGTCAGAATCGAACAGGCGCAGCGGATGCTGGCGTGGAGGGATGTCTCGGTCGCCGCGGTCGCACACCGGCTCGGCTACGGTTCCGACACCGCTTTCGGCCGGGCGTTCCGCAGGCACACCGGGGTCACGCCGTCCGAGTGGCAGCGTCAGCGCGGCCGAGGGTGACCCGGACGAGCAGTCCGCCCGCCACCGTGACCACCGCGGCGACCACGTAGGTCACTCCCACTCCGAGTTCGTCCACCCCGCGCCCACCGACCGCGGAGCCGAGGATGATCGCGGTCTGGAAGCAGGCGACGAGGAGCCCGCTCCCCGCCTCCACCCGGTCCGGCAGCACTCGCGTCACCCAGACCTGGGCGAGGTTCAGCAGTCCGCCGAACGCCGCGCCCCAGACGAGGACCGCGAGATACCCGGGGGCGGGCACCCCGGCGGACACCGCGACCGCCAGCACGGACAGTCCGATCGCTCCGGGCACGGCCACCAGCAGCGGCTGCAGCCACCGGTCGGCGAGGCTGCCGAGGACGAAGTTGCCGACGACGCCCCCGGCGCCGAACAGGGCCAGCAGGATCGCGACCGATTCCGGACCGGCGCCGAGCAGCTCGGCGAGCGCGGGCCGAATGTACGTGAAGCCGGTGAAGTGTCCGGCGATGACGGCCACGAACCCGATCAGTCCGAGCGTCACCCCCGGCGATCGGAGCGCGCGTCCCATCGCCGTCCACCCGACTCCTGCGGCGGGCGCGATCGGCGGCAGAGTCAGTCGGACCGCGACGGCCGCGGCGAGCGTGAGGATCGCGGCGACGGCGAAGACGACGCGCCAGCCGGCGAACGTGCCCAGGAGTACTCCGAGGGGCACCCCGGCCACGGTCGCGAGTGTGGTGCCCGCATTGACGATCATCATCGCCTTCCCGACGCGGTCGGCGGGCACCAGTTGGGTGACGATCACCAGCGCCATCGACCAGTAGCCGCCGATCGCCAGGCCGAGCAGCAGTCGCGCCAGCATCAGCACCGCGATGTTCGGCGCGACCGCGACCAGGATGTTCGAGGCCACGGCCGCGACGGTCAGTGCGACCAGGAGGGTGCGCCGGTCCAGCCGGGGGAACAGTGAGCCCATCCCGAGTGCGGCCACCAGCGCGGTGAGCGCGGTGACGCTGACCGACAGCCCGATCACGCCCTCGGTGACACCGAGTTGGGTGGCGACGAGGGTGAGCACGCCGGGCGGCAGGAACTCGGCGGTGACCAGGGCGAAGCTGCCCAGGAACATCGTCGCCAACGCGGGCCAGGCGCGTCGGGTCGGGGCCGCCGCGCGGTCGTCGGCGATCAGGTTGGTTGTCATGTCCGATGTCAACAACGCGGCCCTGGGATTCACGCCCACCCGGGCGCCACACCACTCGATCCAGACGCCAGATCCGTTCGGATTCGGACAAAGCGGCCGTACTGCCGTCGTCGTAAGTTCGAAATCCTAAGTGTCGACACGCAATCCGGCGCTCCGGCTTCGTCGCTGACAGTGCCCGCCGGTGTTAGCGTGCCGCAATGCGCATCCAGCACGGGGGTTTCTGGGTTCGAATGTGTGTCGCCGCGCTCGCGGTGACGGTCGTGGTCGGTGGCGTAGGCGCCACGGCCGCGGCGCAGTCCAGTGGCAGTGCCGGCGGCGAGGGGTCCGTCGGCACCGGTTCGTTGACCGACGGCACCGGCTCGGACGGCGAGCCGCTCAACGGCACCACGCTCATCACCGGCTCGCTCGGCACCGCGTCGGTGGCCCGGTCGCCGCTGGGGTCCGTGCTGCCACCGCTGGTCGACGCAATCGTGCCCGCGCCGAATCCGCCGTACCCGGACCTCGACGCACTGTGGCGGGCGATCCTGCCGTCCCCGATCGGGGAGCCGTTCTTCGACGACTTCCCGCCGGGCCTGCCGGGGATGGCGAACGGCCAGATCATCGAGGTCCGCGACGTGACTGCCGTCGCCGTCCAGTTCCTCCGCGGCCCGGTCCGCGAGGTGCGGCAGTTCAAGGTCAAGACCACCGACTCACACGGCGGACCGTCGTTCGCGACCGCGACGCTGGTGGTCCCGGCCACGCCGTGGGACGGGCCCGGCCCCCGCCCCGTACTGGTCAACAACGTGCCGATCAACGGACTCGGCCGCGACTGCACGCCGTCGCACACCCTCGCGCACGGCATCACCCCGTCCACGAACCCGTTCGAACTGGTGCGTCCCGTCACTACGAAGGCGGAGGAGCGCGGGTACGCCGTCCTCATCCCGGACCACGAGGGCCCGCAGATGGCGTACGGCGAGCCGTTCGTCGCCGGGCACGCGATCCTCGACACGATCCGCGGGATGCGGAATCTGTACCCGGCCGAGTTCGGGTCCTCCAAGCTCGCGATGATGGGCTACTCCGGCGGTGCGATCGCCACCAGCGGTGCGGTCAAGCTGCTCGACGAGTACGCGCCCGAACTCGAAAGCGACATCCTCGGTGCCGCGATCGGCGGGGTGCCCGCCGACTACGACATGCTGGGCCGCACGATGAACGGCAACCTGGCCGGAGGCCTGTTCATGGCCGCGGTCCTCGGTGTCGCGCGGCAGCAGACCGAGATTCTCCCCCTGATGAACGATCTGGGTGAACGACTCGGGACATCCGGTCTCCGTAACGCGTGCGTGACGACACTGGCGCTCGCCGGTGTCCCAGGTGTTCCCGTCGAGGCACTGGCCAACATCAAACAGGTGCTGAGTTCGCCTGTGGCGCAGGGAATTTTCGCGGAGATGAAGATGGCGGACCGGCCGTCGGGTACGCCGCTGTACATCTACAACGGTGGTCAGGAGTTCTGGATTCCGGCGCTCGGCACGCAGAACCTGTACGCCGAACAGTGCGGGCTCGGTGTGCCAACCGTGTACCGCCAGGTGCCAGGTGAGCACATCATCGGCGAGATCACCGGCAACCCGGGCGCATTCGACTGGGTGGACGCGCGACTGCGGGGCGAGCCGGCGCCGGACGAGTGCTGACGAGCGGGTTCCCGGGCGTGATCGGACCGGGAGAATCGCCAGTTCACGACTATTGCCAGTGGCAGTGGGGCGGCGTACCGTCGGTAGTGCGGATCGAGGAAAAGTGAATTGGTAATGGTTCGACAGACCTCGAAAAGCAGAGATCCGGCCGAGAACGCGATTCATCGCTACGTTCCCGGCCGAACCCCTGTCTGGGCCCGTTCGCAGTCGGGTGTCGCGCTCACCGGTTTCCGGGCACCTGTTCGAGTCGGGTGCGGTCGTTGACCGTCAGATCCGTTCCCGGAGACTGTCCACGCCGTCGCCGGTGAGGCCGTCGAGTCCAGCCGCGCGGCCCGTCATGGCCATCACGAGATCCAACATGGGCCCGGCGACCTCGGGGCCGGCACCGATCGTCCACGCAGTGTCCGTCGCCCGCAGGGACAGACCCGCGATCCGATTCTTCGTGCCGATCAACAGGTTCGAGCCCTTGTAGAAGTCCGCGACGCGTACCAGTGCGTCCATGGGGTAGTCGTGCTCGATGCCGAGTGGACGGCGGATGTCCTCGGCGTGGACGAGGGTTTCCCCCAGCCACGAGTCCACCGGCCCCGGCGGGCTCGTCGTCGCGGTGAGCACGGACCGGAACTCGGCGAGGGTGTCGGCCGGTGTGCCACGGGTCTCGGCTGCCACGTTCTTCGCCGCGAAGACCGCGAATCGCAGGCCCGTCCCGACCATTCCGCTCACGAACTTGTACGGCGTCATCTTCGCGGTCGCGGTCAGATGTCCGAGGACCTCCCACACCGACCACTGTGTGCACAGGGACGGTGTGGACCATTGGTCGTCGGTGAGTGCGGCGAGATCCTCCGCCAGCGCCGCGCGTTCGGCGTGGATCGCAGGCCAGGGTGCAGCGTTCGCCATGTCCCCTCCCGGGGTGGGTGTGTACTTCGGAAGCTACACCCGTCGGGAGGGGAAGCGACAGGCTGCGAGGTCGGTCGAACAGATCCCGCAGCGGGTGGTCGCATTCAGCGCCCGACGGCGAGCCGTTCCTTTCGCAGCCGCTCCACCTCGGCCAGTTCGAGGGGTGGCAGTGTGTCGACATCCATGGCGCGCGCCAGCAGTAGGTCCGCGAGCTCCGGGTTTCGGGCGAGCACGGGGCCGTGCATGTAGGTGCTGATGACCGATCCCTGCACGACACCTTCGTGTCCGTCGCCGACACCGTTGCCGACGCCGTGGGTGACCTTCCCGAGCGCACGAGCGTCGGATCCGAGAGCCGTTCCGCCGCGGTGGTTCTCGAACCCGGTGAGCGGCTGGGTGAGACCGTCGATCAGTGGCCGGGTGATGACCTCGCCGATGGAGCGGGTCTGCTGCGGGGACGTGGTGACGTCGAGCATCGAGACACCGTCGACGCGTTCGCCCGCCGACGTCTCGTACCAGTGCCCGAGCACCTGGATCGCGGCGCAGATCGCGAGGACGGGTGCGCCGCGCTCGGCGGCCTTCTGCAGACCCGGGTAGCGCTGCAGGTGGCGGGTCGCCAGTCGCTGCGCCGAATCCTCCGCTCCACCAAGGGTGTACACGTCGAGGGAATCCGGAACCGGATCGGAGAGGGTGATCTCGACGATCTCGGCGTCGATCCCGCGCATCCGTAGACGCTGCCGCAGGATCAGTGCATTGCCGCTGTCGCCGTAGGTGCCCATGACATCGGGGAGCACCAGCCCGATCCGCACGGTCGACTCAGACATTCTCGGACCTCCTCGCGATCGCGGTGTTCAGATCCCGGAACGCCGTGTAGTTCGCCAGCACCTCGACCCGCCCCTCAGGACAGGACGCGATGGCGCGCAACGGATTCGGCTCCAGAGTGTGTTCGACTCCGGCATAGGTGAGCCGGACCGCGAGGTCGGTGGCGCGCTCGCCTGCCGCGACGACCTTGACGCCCTCGAAGTGCTCGAACCGAACGTCCCACAGCCACGACAGATCCTCGCCGTCGGGCACCTGACCGTTCACCGCGATGACGAGGCCGTCGACGGAGTGGTCGATCATCGACAGCGCCTCCTGCCATCCCGCCGGGTTCTTGGCGAGCAGCATCCGCAGCGAGTGCGCGCCCACCTGGACGGACGCGTAGCGACCGGCGATCTCGCGGACCCCTTCGGCGGCGGCGATCGCGGCCTTCGGGTCGGCGCCGAGCGCGACGGCAGCGGCCACCGCCTGCGCCGCGTTCCCGCGGTTCGCGCGGCCGGGCAGCGTCAACGTCATCGGCAGCACCAGGCCGTCAGGGCCGTACAGGTTCTCGTCGTCCACCCACCAGTCCGGCGTCGGACGGGCGAAGTCGGTACCCGTGCTGCGCCAGTTCCCGTCGGCGTCCCACACGATCGGTTCACCGCTGCGCGGGCAACTGGTGGCGTCGTTCGCCCAGCCCGCGCCCGCCGCGACCCAGACGACGTTCGGATTGTCGTAGGCGGCGGACGAGACCAGGACGTCGTCGCAGTTAGCGACGACCACCGCATCCGCGTGGGCGGCGAGTCCAGCGCGAAGCCTGCGCTCGATCATGTTGATCTCGCCGACCCGGTCCAGCTGGTCGCGGCTGAGGTTCAGCAGCACGATCGCCGCCGGGTTCAGTGCGTCCGAGACGTGGGGGGTGTGCAGCTCGTCGACCTCGATCGCCGCGAGTTCGGCGTCCACCCCGACACTGAGGGCGGAGACGATGCCCGCGTCCATGTTCGCGCCGTCGGGCTGCGTCGCGACGGTGCCGATCGTCGCGAGCGCGGCGGCGGTCATCCGGGTCGTCGTCGACTTGCCGTTGGTGCCGGTGACCAGCACCGTTCGCTTGCCCTGTCCCAGCTGCGTCATGACGGTCGGGTCGATCTTCAGGGCGATCAGCCCGCCGATCATCGAGCCGTTACCGCGTCCGGCCTTCTTCGACGCCCAGGACGCCAGCGCGGCGACGCGGAGGGCGAGCCTTCCGCGCGCGGAGAATCGAGTGCTAGTTGCCACGCGCGCAGTTTTCCACACCCGGTGCCGAGGTCAGACTCGTGCAGGTACGGGGGTGGGCAGGGACACAGTCGGTGTCGGGTCCGTGGCGCGTGGACGCGTCAGTCCGTACAGGCAGCCGCCGACGACGACCACGCCGCCACACAGTGCGGCCACGGTCGGTTGTTCGCCGAGGACCAGCCAGGACGCGGCGATCCCGACGACCGGCACGAGGAGCGAGAACGGCGCGACCGTCGACGCGGGGTAACGGCTCATCAGCCCGGTCCACAGGCCCGACCCGACGATCGTGCCGAGGACGACGATGTACACCAGTCCGGCGAGCGCGGGCAGGCCGTCGGCGTCGAACGAGGATCCGAGCGCAGACCACCCCGCGGTCGGGCCCTCGATCGCCGCGGACAGGGCGAGCATCGGCAGCGGCGGCACGACCGTCATCCACAGCATCAGCCGCATCGGGGAGTCGGTCCTGGCCTGCTTGCTGCCGATGTTGCCGAGCGCCCACCCGAACGCGCCGCACAGGGTCAGCAGCAGCGGCAGCAGGCTTGCGTGCGCGAACCGGTCCCAGCCGATCGCGACCATGCCGCCGACGGCGACGACGATTCCGACCACCTGACGCCGGCTCACCCGTTCGTGGAGGAACAGTGCTCCCAGCAGCACCGTCATCGGTGCGGACGCCTGCAGCACCAGCGACGCGAGCCCGGTCGGCATCCCGGTGCTCATCGCCCAGAACAGGAACGTGAACTGCAGCACCCCGAAGCCCGTGCCGTACAGCAGGAGCCAGCGCAGTGGGACGTTCGGGCGCGGCACGAACAGGACGACCGGGACGGCGATGACCAGGAAGCGCAGTGCCACGAAGAAGAACGGCGGGAACCGGTCGAGGCCGGCGCGAATGGCCAGGAAGTTCAGCCCCCACAGCAGCGCGACGGTGATCCCGAGGAGGCGGTCGCGGTTCGTCATGCCGTTTATCGTTGCGTCGGCAAACCATCAGCACAATCGAATATAAGTGGACGATTGATGTAAATTTTCTACATGGATGCGGAGCGGTTGCGGGTGCTGAGGGAACTGGCCGACCGCGGCACCGTCGCCGCCACCGCCGCAGCGCTCTCCCTCACGCCGTCCGCCGTCTCACAGCAACTGAAGATCCTCGCCCGCGAGGCGGGTGTCCCGCTGCTCGAGCCGGACGGCAGGCGCCTGCGGCTCACCGACGCGGGCCACGCCCTCGTGCTCCGCGCCGACGACGTCCTCGCTGCACTCGACCGGGCCGCCGCCGAGATGGCGTCCTACGCCGGCTCGCCGCGCGGACGGGTGCGGGTGGCGCTCTTCCCGTCCGGAGCAGCTCTGCTGCTTCCCGGTGTGATCGCCCGCGCCGCGGCGGGCGGAACGATCGTCGACGCCACCGACGTCGACGAACCCGCCACCGCCGTGCCGCACCTTCTCGCCGACTTCGACGTGGTCCTCACCCACCGTGACGAACGGGCCCCGACCCTCGTGTCCCCGCGGGTGCGGATCGAAACACTCATGCGCGAACCCATCGACCTCGTGATGCCGTCCGACCACCCCTACGCCGGCCGATCCTCCGTCGCGCTCGACGAACTCGCGGACGAGAGCTGGATCAGCGTCCGCGGCGGATTCCCCGTCGACGACGTACTCGAATCGGTTGCCGCCGCAACCGGGGTTCGGCCGCGAGTCGTGCAGCGCATCAATGACTTCCGCGTCATCGAGGAGCTCGTGCTCGCGGGCCACGGCGTCGCGCTGATGCCACGCCATGTGTCGTTGCAGCGCGGGCTGGTCAGCGCGCGACTCGCAGGCGTGCGGGCCGCCCGAACCTACGAACTCGCCACCCGCCCCGCCGCGGCGCAGCGTCCCGCGGTCGCCGCGGTTCTCGCCGCCTTCCGGGCCACCGCGGCTGCCCTCGCCTGAACACACGACTGCGGCCCGCTCCGGCAGGAGCGGGCCGCAGTGGGGGACCTACTAGCCGAGTGCCTTCGACTTGAGCGAGGCGAACTCGGCCTCCGTGATGGTTCCTGCGTCGAGTAGCGCTTTCGCGTCGGCGATCTGATCGGCCGGTGACTTGCCTGCGACCGATTTGATGTAGGCGTCCTGCTCGGTCTTCATGGTCTGCGCGGCGGCGAGCGACCGCTGCGCCATCCCGTTGCCGCGCGCGATCAGGTAGATCAGCGCGGTCAGGAATGGCACGAAGATCAGGAAGAACACCCACACCGCCTTCCACCAGCCCGAGAGCTTGTGGTCGCGGAACAGGTCGCCGATGATCGAGAAGAGCAGCATCAGGTACGCCACGAAGGCGAACGTGATGAGTATCAGCCACAGGAAATCCCAGAACGTGTCGACAGCGGAGTTCATCGGACGGCTCCATTTCGCAGAGGTGGATCGGGTTGATACGAGGATCGCGTGTCCGCGGGCATCCCGCCTCATCCGCAGCGGGTGATGCGCACATCGCCCAGCGGCGTGAGGGTGGACGCATGGAAGAGACGGTGAACATCGGGCCGGTCGAACTGGTGGTACTGGCGTTTCCTGGCGCACAGGCCGACCCGGCGACCGTGGCCGCATTGCAGGACGTGGTGGCGAAGGGATATGTGACCCTGCTCGACCTCGTCTACCTCGCCAAGGACGAGGCAGGGAACATCAGACAGGTCGACGTCGACGAGGACCTCCAGGACGTGGGCCTGGAGATCCTGTCGATCGAGGCGAAGGCACTGATCAGCGACGAGGACCTCGACGTCGTGCGCGACGCGCTCGAGCCGGGCACCTCGGCCGCGATCATCGTGTACGAGGAGACCTGGGCCAGGAACTTCACGTCGACTGCGAGGGCCGCGGGGGGCGAGCTCGTGCTGCACGTACAGATCCCACACGAAGTCGTCGTCGCCGCAGTCGAAGCCGCACTGTAGAGGAAGGGACACGGACATGGTTTTCAGAGCAGGGCGCGTCGGACGCCCCGGACTTCTCGGAACGGTCGCGCGGACCGCGGTCGTCGCGGGCACAGCGCGTGCGACGACGAACGCGATGGACCGGCGGGCACAACGCAAGTACTCCGAACAGCAGGCGTACTCCGATCAGCAGGCGCAGGAGCAGGCGTATCAGCAGCAGCAGTACGCCCAGCAGGCCGCCGCTCAGCAGGCCGCGGCCGCACCGCCGGCTGCGGAGGAGGACCCGCTGATCGCGAAGTTGAAGCAGCTCGGCGAGCTGCACCAGTCCGGTGTGCTCAGCGACGAGGAGTTCGCCTCGGCGAAGGCGAAGCTGCTGTCCTGATCCACGAACAAAGGTGAGGGGAACCCGTACCCGGTCGGACCGGATACGGGTTCCCCTCACCCTTTGTGTCAGTGAGTGCGGTGTGTCAGTGGGCGCGGTTGACGGCGGAGACGACCGCACGCAGCGACGCGGTGGTGATGGACGTGGCGATACCGACGCCCCACACGACCTTGCTGGTGCCGTCGGGGAGCGTCACCGCGGCTTCGACGTAGGCGGCGGCCTGTGCGTCGTCGCCCGCGGACATCGCGTGCTCGCTGTAGTCCAGGACCCGGACGTCGAAGCCGATGGTGCCGAGGGCGTCGACGAACGCGGCCAGCGGGCCGTTGCCGGAGCCGGAGATCTCCTGCTCCTTGCCGTCCACCTTCACGACCGCGGCGATGGAGTCCGTTCCGCCGTCCACCTCGGACGCCGTGACCTTCTGCCGCATCCGCTCCAACGGCAGGACCGGTGCCAGGTACTCCTCGTGGAAGACGTCCCACATCTCCTTGGGGGAGACCTCGCCGCCCTCGCCGTCGGTGATCTTCTGCACGGACTGCGAGAACTCCATCTGCAGTCGGCGCGGCAGGACCAGGCCGTGGTCGGCCTTCATGATGTACGCGACGCCACCCTTGCCGGACTGCGAGTTCACGCGGATGACCGCCTCGTACGTGCGGCCGACGTCCTTCGGGTCGATCGGCAGGTACGGAACCTGCCAGACGATGTCGTCGACGTCCGCGTCCTGCGCGTCCGCGGAGAACTTCATGTCGTCGAGACCCTTGTTGATCGCGTCCTGGTGGCTACCCGAGAACGCGGTGTAGACCAGGTCGCCACCGTACGGGTGCCGTTCCGGGACGGGCAGCTGGTTGCAGTACTCGACGGTGCGGCGGATCTCGTCGATGTTCGAGAAGTCGATCTGCGGATCGACACCACGGGTGAACATGTTCAGCGCGAGGGTGACCAGGCAGACGTTTCCGGTGCGCTCGCCGTTGCCGAACAGGCAGCCCTCGATGCGATCGGCGCCGGCCTGGTAGCCCAGCTCCGCGGCCGCGACACCGGTGCCGCGGTCGTTGTGCGGGTGCAGTGACAGGATCACCGAGTCGCGGCGGGCCAGGTTCCGGTGCATCCACTCGATCGAGTCGGCGTACACGTTCGGCGTCGCCATCTCGACGGTCGCGGGCAGGTTCAGGATGACCGGGTTCTCAGGGGTCGCACCGAGAACCTCGGTGACCGCGTCGCACACCTCCTTGGCGTACGACAGCTCGGTGCCGGTGTACGACTCGGGGGAGTACTCCCAGCGCCAGTTGGTGTCGGGGTACTTCTTCGCCTCGTCGAGAACCAGTGCGGCGGCGTCGGTCGCAATCTTCTTGATCGCGTCCTTGTCGGCGCGGAAGACCACGCGGCGCTGCAGGATCGAGGTGGAGTTGTAGAAGTGCACGATCACGTTCTTCGCGCCGTGGCAGGCCTCGAAGGTGCGGGTGATCAGCTCCGGCCGTGACTGCGTCAGCACCTGGATGGTGACGTCGTCGGGGATGGCGTTGTCCTCGATGATCTCGCGGACGAAGTCGAAATCGGTCTGGCTGGCGGACGGGAAGCCGACCTCGATCTCCTTGTAGCCCATGCGGACCAGCAGGTCGAACATGCGGCGCTTGCGGGCCGGGCTCATGGGGTCGATCAGGGCCTGGTTGCCGTCACGCAGGTCCACGGCGCACCACTGCGGGGCGCGGTCGATGACCTTGTCGGGCCAGGTGCGATTGGGGAGGGTGACCTGCTCGACCTCCTCCGCGAACGACCGGTAGCGGTACGTCGGCATGGAGGAGTTCTTCTGCGTGTTCCAGGCAGGCTGGTCGGCGGGCGCAGGCTTGGACGGCGGCGTGATGATGCGCGATCCGGAAGTGAAAGCGTCGGCGGGTGACATTGACGAATCTCCGAAATGTGGGGACGGGTAGTCCAGGAGGGGAATCGACCGGCGCATCAAACCCCGCGACAGGTGCCGGTCTGGATCAGACCCCGTCGCGGCGGTGAAGAAGGAGCGCCCGCTGCATGTCGAGCAGTCTACTCGCACGACCCGTGGGCCGAACGTGCGCATGGGGGCGGCGGCACAGCCCAAGGGGGGATTGTCGGCCATGTCGTCGTTCTCGGACGCTTGTTTCACAAAAGTCGCTCGTAGACTCGACCGTTTCGCTACTGTGTGCCGGTCAGAGTGGATTCGGCCCTCTGACCGGGGGTTTCACTGGAAGCGAGATCGACATGTCGGTAGGGCTGAACAAGCGACGGAATCATACTGCGGCCAAGGTCGGCGCCACTGCGTTCGGAGCGGGCCTGCTGCTCGCCGGCGCGGTGCTCGCGGCACCCTTTGCGTCCGCGGACACGACCATCGGCGGATGCACAATCGTCTCGGCGCCCACCGCGGCCGAGTTCACCGACTGCGCGGGTGCCAACCTGGTCGGTGCGAACCTTTCGGGCGTGGATCTGTCCCACGCCAACCTTGCGGGTGCCAACCTGCTCGGTGCCGATCTCACCGGCGCGAAGCTGGTCGGTGCGAACCTGTCGAAGGTGAACTTCTACCTCGGCTATGCGACGGGCGCGGACTTCACCGGAGCGAACCTCTCGAAGGCGAACCTGTCGAGCGCCGACCTCACCGGCGCCAACCTGACGAAGGCCACGCTGACGGACGCCGAGCTCGGCGGCGCCAAGCTGATCGACGCGGTCCTCACCGACGCTGTCGACGCGGACCTGGCCGGCGCGGTCACCGAGGAAGAGCCGCAGGCAACGGGCAGCTCCGTTCCCGTCGACGAAGCAGGCGCGCCGCTCGGAATCAACATCACCGGCTCTGCGAACACCGCAGGACTCGGAGGGAACGTCGGCGGTGGTGACAACAACCCGGTTGATCCGAACTCCTGGCTGAACATCACCGGCTCGGTCAACGACAGCCGCGTCGGCGGCGCCGTCGGATAGGACCGGCGGGCCCCTTCTCGGGGACTAGCCGTCGGAGTCGGGTACCTGCCGCATTTCCACGAGTGTCAGGCCGAGCGCGTCGAACCTCGCGAGCATCGCGCGTAGTTCCTGATCTCCGCTCACCGTCCCGGTCAACTGTGTGAACCCGATCGGTGCGGCCGTGGCTGTCAGTTCCGGAAAGGCAGCCATGGCCCGCTCCGACAGGGCTCCGCGCACGATGAACTCGTAGCGGACCCGGTCGTGAGGGGTACGAGTCACCGTCCGAACCTCCGTGTCGTCTGGCTGGATTGCTTCAGCCTTCCGGACGGTCGCGTGATGCGCCTCACCCGTCGATGGTGAAACGAGCTACAACAGCCCCTGTTTGCGGGCCTCGGCGATGGCCTCCTGCCGCGTTCGCACGCCCAGCTTGCGGTAGATCCCACGCAGGTGGGTCTTGACGGTGTTCACCGAGACGAACAGATCTGCGGCGATCTGTTCGGCAGTCCGCCACGACGGCAGTTCCGTCAGGAGTTCCCGCTCTCGGGCGGTGAGGGGCGGACTCCGGTCAGGAGCGGTGACCGGGATCGCCAGGCGGACGTGTTCGGCGAATTCGTCCTGTACTCCGAAGCGACCTGTGTGGCGGTCCAGCAGTGACCGGATTCTTGCCCCGCCGTCGAAGAACGGTCGCGTGATGCGCTCGGGTTCGGCGAGAGCGAGTGCCTCGGCCAATCCCGATCGTGCGTGGATGTCGTCGTCCCGCCGATCCGCAATCGTGGCTGCCAACAGCCACGCATGGATCGACGTGAGAGGCGCGACGCAGCGCAGTGTTCCGTTCAGCACCGGTGCGAGCTCGGTGCTCGCGAGGTCGAGTCGTCCGCGGCGCAGTGCGACGGTTGCCGTGACCAGCGCCGTTTCGCCGGTCCGGCCGAGTATGCGGTCGAGCAGGACCGACAACTGTCCGACCCTCGCGTCCTGGCCCTCGTCCAGCAGGGCACGCTGGACCCCCGGGGCGAACAGCGCGACAATGCCGGGCGGGACCGGATGCCGGGTGGCGGATTCCAGCAGGTCGAGGAGGGCGCCGGCATGCTGCCGTGGCGTTGCCGCATCCGTACGATCCACCAGGCCCTCGACGTAGGCCGCGATGGATGCGATCGCAGGATCGGGGTGGTCGGCGAGCGCGGGATCGTGATCGACCGACGCGGGTGCCGGATCCATTCGCACGTACCGAACCCAGTCACGGATCAGCGCCGCGAGTCGTACGTCGGTGTCCGGCCCCACGACGCCCGCCGCGTCGAGTTCGATCGCCGTCGCGGCCTCCCGGTCCGCCGCGGTGAGTGCGCAGCGGCATGCCGCGACCGCGGCGAGAGTGGCGTGCGCTTGGACCCGGAGGGCGGGCAGATCGGCTGAACGTGCGGTGGCCGCGGCAGCCTCGAGTTCACGCGCCGCGCCGTCGAGGTGCCCGAGGCTCAGCTCGGCGGAACCGGCGGTGAGCAGTGTGAAGGAGTCGAGCTCGGGGTTGCCCGACCTGCCCGCCGCATCGTCGCGGAGGCGCGTGAGAGCGGACTCGATCCCGCCCGTGCGCAGCGCCAACCGAAGACGCAGGGTGTGTTCGAGCAACTGCGTGTTCGATGTCCCCGCGCTCGTCCCTGCGTCGTCCGTGCCGAGCACCGACGCGGCTGCGGCGTCGTTGCCCCTGGCCAACTCGGCGGCGGCGCGGACCAGCCGCGCCGACCGCCCCGCCCGCACCGACGGAGGAGCGTGGTCGAGGACGTCGATGACGCGGTCCCCGTGACCACGGAGGACCGATCCGAGTCCGAGTCCGGCGATCAGTGACCGCAGCGCGCGGTCGTCACCGGCATGCTGCGCGTGTTCGAGTGCGCGGACGTCGGCACCCGACCGGGCGAACCACCGTGCCGCGACGTTCTCGAGATCGGTGACCGCCTTCCTGCCGAGGCGACTCACCTCGGCCTGCAGGTACTCGCGCAGAAGGGGTCGGTAGCGATACCAACCGGGCCTCCCGGAGATCCGCTCGAGCGGAAAGTTCTCGCGTTCCAGGGTGTCGAGGATGGCACCGGCGTTGGAGTTGCCGGTCAGCTCCTCGGCGAGTTCGACGGTGAAGCTGTCGGGAATGGACGACTCGACCACGAAAGCGCGTTCCGCGGGCTCGAGGTGGTCGAGGACCTCGCCGACCAGGTAGTCGGCGACGACTCGGTGGTCCCCGCCGAAATCCGCGAGGATTGCGGCGGGGTCGGTTGCACGGCCGAGAACGATCGCCGCCAGCCGCAACCCGACGGCCCAACCCTGGGTGCGTTCCCACACCGTGTGCAGGTCGGAGTCGTCGAGCGCCAGCTGGTGGCCGGCGAACAGTTGGGTTGCCTCGTCTTCGGTGAAAGCGAGTTCCTGGGGCGGGAAGTCGCGGACACGCCCGTCGAGGCGCATCCGGTGCAGCGCCAGCGGCGGTTCGAACCGTCCGGCGAGCACGGTGCGCAGCGCGGGCGGTGCCCAGCGCAGGAACGAGCCCAACGCCTCGAGGGTGTCCGGGTCGCGGAGCAGGTGCACGTCGTCGAGGACCATCACGATCTGCTTGTCCACGGCGCTCAGCGCTTCCGCGACGACGCTCGGGTCCTCGATGGCGGCATCCGCGGGGAACTTCGACAGTGCGCCCAGGACGTCGGGGTCGTCGGTGGCACGGAGTGCGGTGAGCACCGGAGCGAGGGCGCCGCGTTCGTTGTCGGATTCCTGGACGGTGAGCCAGGCGATGGTCGGGACATCTTGTGTTGCAGCGGTTTCGGTGACCCAGTCGGCCAGCAGCATCGTCTTGCCCGAGCCGACGGGTGCGCTGAGCATCGCGACGGTGCCCGGGGCGTCGGGGTCCGGTGCTGCGACCGCGGATAGTGCGTCGTGGAGTCGGCGGCGATGGATCACCGCGCGGCCGTAGGTGGGCACCCGTGCCCGGCGGGTGCTCCATTGCGTGACGGTCATCCCTGGCCTCGCTCCCTGCTGACGGCCCGCCGGAGTCTGAACACACCGACGTCTCCCTGCGTGGTGAACCCGCAGGGACCAGCGTTTTCGAAGGCTATAGCGACGAGACCTCGGCGGCGCGTCAGGTGAGCGAGGGTCAGGCAACGAAACGGTTACGTTTCGTCGCACGGAATCGACGGAGGGAGGGGTGAGGCGCGCTCCGCCGAGCGGTCAGCGTGCCTGCACCGCGGAGACCGCTTCGGCTGTCACCGGGTCGACGCTGTCGGCGAGTTCGGGGTGCTTCGTCAGGTACTTCGCGACGTACGGGCAGATCGGGACGATGCGCCTACCCGCGGCGATGGTTGCCGCGAGCGCGTCGTGCACGAGGATGCCCGCCAGGCCCTGGCCCGCGAAGCGGTCGTCGACCTCGGTGTGGAAGAAGATTCGCTGGTTGTCGTGGTCGAGGTACTGCGTGAGGCCCGCGACCTCACCCCCGACGGTGATCTCGTAGCGGTCGCCCGCGTCACGGACAGCGGTGTCGGCCGGGTTCTGGTGATCGGTCATGGATCCACTGTGCCGTAAGGAGTCCGCCGGGGGTTACGTTCGACGCATGAGCAATCTCGAGACCACGCCCGACGAGGTCGTCTGCGAGAACCGCGACGGAACCGCACCACGACTGCTCGACTTCCGTGAGGTCCCGCTCGGCGGGCCGCGTGCGATGACGGTGCGGCGATCGCTGCCGCAGCGGGACCGGACCCTGATCGGCGCCTGGTGCTTCCTCGACCACTACGGGCCGGACGACGTCGCCGACAGCGGCGGGATGCGGGTCGCCGGTCATCCGCACACCGGACTGCAGACGGTGTCGTGGCTGTTCCGCGGGGAGATCGAGCACCGCGACACCACCGGTGCGCATGCGATGGTGAGGCCCCGCGAGGTGAACCTCATGACCGCGGGCTCCGGTATCGCGCACTCGGAGTTCTCCACCCCCGACACCGACGTCCTGCACGGCGTCCAATTGTGGGTGGCGCTTCCGGACGAACACCGTTTCACCGCACCGGCGTTCGAGCATCACGCACCGCCGGTCCTCGACGTCGATGGCGCCGAGGTGGTGGTGTTCCTGGGCAGCCTGTTCGGGCAGACGTCGCCGGTCCGCACGTTCACGCCGCTCCTCGGTGCGGAGATCGTGCTGCGTCCGGGGCAACGCCTCGACGTCGCGCTGGACGGGACGTTCGAACACGGTGTCATGGTCGACACCGGCGCGGTGTCGGTATCGGGGGTCGACGCGAAGGTCGGGCAGCTGGTGTACCTGCCGGTGGGGACACCGAGTGCCGAGTTGGTGGCGTCGTCGGACGGGCCGGTCCGGGTCGTCGTGCTCGGCGGTGAGCCGTTGGGGGAGCAGATCGTCATGTGGTGGAACTTCATCGGCCGCACGCACGACGAGGTCGCGGGGTACCGGGGGGACTGGCAGCGGGAACGCGACGATCAGCGTGACCCGGCGTCGAGCCGGTTCGGGCCGTTCCCGTCGGAGTGGGGCGAGACGATTCCGGCGCCGATCCTCCCCAACGTCCGGTTGCGCCCGCGCGGCTGAGCTGCGGGGAATACTCCCGTCGCCCCTTCCGTTCAGTTAATTGAATGTTAAAGTACAGGCACTTCGTGCTGGTGCGCGGTTTCCGGGTCCAGAACACCGAAACCGCGCACCAGCGCCGGAGGCGCCAGGAGGAGGCGGCCATGCAGTTCGGAATCTTCACCGTCGGCGACGTCACGACCGATCCCACGACCGGGTACACCCCGACCGAGGGCGAGCGGATCAAGGCGATGGTCGCGATCGCGAAGAAGGCCGAGGAGGTGGGTCTCGACGTCTTCGCGACGGGCGAGCACCACAACCCGCCGTTTGTTCCGTCGTCTCCGACGACGATGCTCGGCTACATCGCGGCGAGCACCGAGAAGATCGTGCTGTCCACCTCCACGACGCTGATCACCACCAACGATCCGGTGAAGATCGCGGAGGACTTCGCGATGCTCCAACACCTCGCCGACGGCCGCGTCGACCTGATGCTGGGCCGCGGTAACACCGGACCCGTGTACCCGTGGTTCGGGCAGGACATTCGGCAGGGCATCCCGCTCGCCATCGAGAACTACGCGCTGCTGCACAAGCTGTGGCGTGAGGACGTCGTCGACTGGCAGGGCAAGTTCCGGACGCCGCTGCAGGGATTCACGTCGACTCCGCGTCCGCTCGACGGCACGCCGCCGTTCGTCTGGCACGGTTCGATCCGCAGTCCCGAGATCGCCGAGCAGGCCGCGTACTACGGTGACGGCTTCTTCGCCAATCACATCTTCTGGCCGACCGACCACTTCCAGCGGCTGATCGACCTGTACCGGCGACGCTACGAGCACTACGGGCACGGTTCCGCGGGCCAGGCGATCGTCGGGCTCGGCGGTCAGGTGTTCATGCGCAAGAACTCCCAGGACGCGGTGCGCGAGTTCCGTCCCTACTTCGACAACGCGCCCGTCTACGGTCACGGGCCGTCGCTCGAGGAGTTCACCGAGCAGACCCCGCTGACCGTCGGCAGCCCGCAGGAGGTCATCGACCGGACCCTGACCTTCCGCGAATCGTTCGGCGACTACCAGCGTCAGCTGTTCCTGATGGACCATGCCGGACTGCCGCTCAAGACGGTCCTCGAACAGTTGGACCTGCTCGGCGAGCAGGTCGTGCCGGTGCTGCGTCGTGAACTCGACGCCAAGCGGCCCGCGCACGTCCCGGATGCCCCGACCCACGCGACGCTGGTCGCGGGCAGGAAACTGGAGGCGACGTCGTGACGGCGCGGACAGTTGCCGTCGTGTCGGCGGGCCTCGGGCAGCCGTCGTCGACGCGGCTGCTGGCCGACCGGCTGGCAGCCGCCGCGGTTCGGGAACTCGGGCCAGGCACCGGGATTCGCGTGATCGACCTGCGCGACCACGCTCACGACGTCGTGAACGCGATGCTCACCGGATTCCCGTCGCCGACGTTGCGGGAGGTGATCGGCACCGTCACGGGGGCCGACGCGCTGATCGCGGTGACGCCGATCTTCAACGCCACCTTCAGCGGCCTGTTCAAGTCGTTCTTCGACGTGCTCGAACCCGGGTCGTTGGACGCGATGCCGACGGTGATCGCCGCGACGGGCGGCAGCGCCCGGCACTCCCTCGCGCTCGAATACGCGGTTCGCCCGATGTTCGCGTACCTGCGGGCCGCGGTCGTTCCGACCGCGGTGTTCGCGGCGTCCGAGGACTGGGCGGGCGGCGTCGAGTCCGGCAGCGAACTGGACACCAGGGTCGACCGCGTCGCGCGGGAATTGGCCGCGGTGGTCGACGGGCGGGCGCGAACCGTCGCACCCGACCCGTTCGACGAGCCGGTGCCGTTCGAGGAGATGTTGGCCGCGCAACGAACCGGGTAGTGAAACCGTCCGGGGCACGGAACGATTCGCGCACAGCGAATCGATGATTCGTGCCCGTGACGGCGACGCCGCGCGCCGGCGCCCGGTCGGCTACCTGCGACGTCCGCGCGGCCGGGTTCGGCGGAGCCGGTGGCGTCGGGACGCGGCCCGGAGACACAGGGGTTGCACGGGGCTGTCGCTGTCGTGAGGATGCAGTGATGCTCTGCGTTGACTCACAGTCGAGCGGCTGGACGTCGGTGCATGCACTCTGACACCGAACGGCTGTCCGCTGTGGTGGCTCGGCCACCCTTTCCTCTGCGCCTGCCCGCGCTTCGATCGGCTGCCGGGCGGGTGCCCGGCAGCGTTGTCGGGGGTCGATACCGACTGCTGCACTGTTGTGGTGGCGGGGCGGAGTTCGAGTTCTGGCACGGACGTGACATCGTCACCGACCGCGACGTCGGTCTGACGGTCCTGTCCTGCGACGCGGGTGGTGCCGTCGACGTCGACGAGGTCTTTGCTCGCACAGTGTGGATGTGCGGGGTGAACACTCCTGCGCTGGCCCGGATCGTCGACATGGTGGACACCGACTCCGGCGGAGTCGTCGTCGCCGAATGGCAGTCGAGTTGTTCTCTGGCGACGGCAGCGTCGGTCGTTCCGACGCGCTCCGAGGCGACCCGGTCCGCTCGACCGCTGACCGACGCGATGCGGATCGCACACCGCTCCGGTGGCGTGCTCCATCTCGACGCTCCGGGTCGCCTGCGTGTGGGTGCCGGAGGACACCTGTACGTCGCATTCCCCGGGACGCTGCCCTCCGCGGACCGGTTCGCGGACGTCCGCGGGCTGGCGTCGGCGCTGCGCGGTCTGCTTCACGGCGGGGCCGGGTACGGCGCCCCCGTGTGGTGAGCGAATCCCCGTCGCGGTGCGGGACGCCCGCGTAGGGTTGCTGCCCGTCGTGGTTGTCCTCGTCGGCAGGGTGGGGTGCACATGGAGGGGAGCGGTGTCCCCGCAGTAGCTGGTTCGCGCACCGGGGTCCGGCTGAGTGGCCCCGAAGGTCTCGTGACGCTGTCCGTCGGAGCTCAGGTGGCTGCTCCGCGCCCGCACCGTTTTCGAGCAACCTTGCGCGCCAACGACATCGGAGCCGTGCGGGTCAACCGGTTGCGGACCTCCGCGGTGTCGGCGTCGCGGACGTCGGCGTCGCTCGCCGACCCGCACAGTGAGCTCCTCGCCGTCGTGGTCGTGCAGTCCGGTGAGGTGACCGTCGAGCAGCAGCAGACCTGTTGGCGTGTCGGGTCGGGCGAATTGGGCTTCCTCGATTTCGGTGAGACGTTCGACGTCGCGCTTGCCGGACGCGGTGACTATCTGTTCGCGTACCTGCCGCGCGCCGTGCTCGCCGCTCGGTCCGTCGATGCGGGTGCCCTCGCGGGTGCGGTCGTCGGGGACGGCCCTCTCACCCGAATGCTTCGCGGTGTTCTCGGCCAATTCGCGGAGTCGGATCTCGGGGCGGGCGAATCCTCGGAGTTGGCGCTCGTCGAGCACGCGGTGGTCGACCTCTGTGTCGCCCTGATCCGCGCAGCGTCCGGTCGCGCCGCCGACTCGGCCGCGTCGGGGAATTTGAATCGCTCTCGTGCAATCGAGTTCGTGGAGAACAACTTCACCGATCCGACGTTGACCGTGGCCAGGGTCGCATCGGCCCTCAATGTCAGCTCTCGGTACCTGCACAAGCTGTTCGAGGGGGAGAAGCACTCGGTGTACGAGTTGATCCGGCGGCGTCGGGTGGCGAGGGGTCTCGACCTGCTCGTCGACCCCACGCATGCGCACCTGAGTATCGGCCAGGTCGCTTGCCGCAGCGGGTTCGTCGGCTCGAGTCAGTTCGGACGCGCTGTCCGGCAGCTCACCGGATCGACGCCCCGCGTGATCCGGCGCGAGGGCACGGTCCCGGTCTCGGCAGCGGGCTCGGCGTAGCAGTCGCGCACCGCGACGTCCATCGGGAATCGAACGGCGGTGTCGCCGAACAACAACCGGGTTGCCGATGCGGTCGCGTCGAGAACGTGCCGGACGGCGGCGTCTGGATCGCGGCTGTGCACCACCACCTCGTCGTGCTGGAAGAACACCAGTTCCGACCCGGTGCCGGCCAGCCGGCGCCGCAACTCGGCGAGCAGGCACAGTGCCCACTCGGCGGCGGTGGCCTGCACCACGAAGTTGCGGGTGAAGCGGCCGCGGGCATGTGCGTCTCCCTCCGACCACCAGCGTTCACCGGGCGGTGGGCAGGCGCGGCCCAGCCAGGAGTGCACCACCTCGCCCCGCTCGCCTGCCCCGGCGGCGTCCTCGACATATCTGACCGCCATTGGAAAACGTGTGCGCAGCAAGGTGAGTAGGGATCGTGCTTCGCCTGCGGTGGCGCCATAGAGCACGCCGAGGATCGCGACCTTCGCCTTGGCGCGGTCGCCGCCGAAGACCTCGGCGGCGACCGGCGCGTACAGGTCGGCAGCGCCTGCCGCCGCGACCATCAGCGGATCGCCGGACATCGCGGCCAGGATTCGAGGTTCGAGCTGGCCCGCGTCGGCGATCACGAAGCTGTGGTCGGGGTCGGCGATCACGCTGGTACGCAACGCTTTGGGAATCTGCAGGGCGCCACCGCCGCGGCTCGCCCACCGACCCGACACGACGCCGCCCGGAACGTACACCGGCCGGAAGCGGTCTCCGGTGACCCAGGCGTCGAGCCAGGCCCAGCCGTTCGCCGAGTGCAGCTTGGCGAGATCGCGGTACCGCAGGAGCGGCGCGACCGCGGGATGGTCGACGTCGCGGAGCAGCCAGGCCCGCGTCGACGCCAACTCGACACCGTCCCGGGCGAATGCCGCGACCACCTCAGGCTGCGACGCCGGGTTCACGCGTCGCCCGAAGGCAGCGCTCACCTCGTCGGCGACCTCCCGGAGTCGTGCGGGCAGGACGTCGGCGGGCACCCGTGGGCCCAGTGCCTCTTCGAGCAGGCGCCTGTGCGCGGCGGCCGAGAACGGCATGCCGGTGTGTCCCATCTCCGCTGCGGCGAGACCGCCCGCCGACTCCGCGGCGACGAGCAGGCGCAGGCGGGCGTCGGATCCCGTCCGCGCCACCTGCTCGGCGTGCTCGGCGAGTACCGCGTCCGGGTCGGCGGCCGGGGTGGTCTCGAACAACGCGGGCCGCTCGTCGGCGGGCGCCGCCGCCACCGCAGCGGGAGCCAGTCCGGCCCGGGTGCGCAGCAGTGCCCCGGTCAGGGCGAGGTCGTGGCACCGCTGCACCCGCAGTCCCGCCCGCAGCACCGACGGATAGATCGCGGCGGTGTCCGGCCACACCCAACGCGGGTGCTCGGGTTCGAACGCCCGGACAGCGGCCGCCGCATCGGGGAACAGCGCGGGCGCGGCGGTGGCCGCGCCGGCGTCGTCGGTGCGGATCACGACGACGCGTTCCGGGCCCGGTGCCAGCACGACTCTCACGACGTCAGTGTGGAGGACGGGCCCGACAGGTCCCGATCGTTCAGCTCGCGTCAGCCCGGTGCCGGATCTGGTCGCGAGGGTCGGCGAACCGCCACGTCTCGTATCCGATCATCGCGGCCAGCACCGCGGTGAGCACCGCCAGTGTCGCGAGCGCGGGGGTGTGCCAGAGCACGGGGATCAACGCGACCAGCACGGCTGCTGTGACGACCCTGGGGTAGGTGATCGACCCGGTCGGGTACGCCTTGAAGTAGACCAGCGCCAGCAGGAACAAGGCGGCGCCGCCGAGCAGCGCAACGAGCGGCCAGCCGTACAGCGGGTCGGTGAGACGGTGGTGGTTGCCGTCCGCGACGTACGAGAGCACCTTCTTCAACCCGAGCGACATGAGCACGATCCCCGCCACCATCGGCATGTGCGCGTAGGTGTAGCAGTGCTGGGCGATCTTGATCATCCGGGTGCCCGTCGCGGACTCGAAGGCGTGCTCGACGGCAAGGGACGTGACGTCGAAGTACGTCCACCACATCAGCGCCGACACGGCGAGCCCGAGCAGTGTCGCGACGATGATCGCCCACGAGATCGGCAGCGCCGCGACCCCGATGCCGATCGAGGTGATCGATTCACCCAGCGCGATGATGACGATCAGCCCGTGCCGTTCGGCGAAATGGCTCACCGACCGCAGCCGCCACCCCGCGCCGCCGATCAACGTGCCGAGGTAGTCGCCTGCCAGGGCGAGGAACCACATCGCGGTCTGGGCGGCGCCGGTCAACTGGGACGCGATCAGCAGGCAGACGGTGCCGGCCACCATGCTCGGCACGAATCGGACGACCTGACTGCGTAGTTGGGGGTCCTCCCTGCTGATGACGAAGAACATCAGCAGGTGCAGCAGTCGCACCACGAAGTAGCCGAGTGCGAACACCACCGGGCCGGACAGGCCGCCGGGCAGGTCGTCGAACGCCTCGGGGATGGTGAGAGCCACGATGAACACCGCGCCCATCGCGGCGAACATCACCACCCGGGCGACGCCCTCGTCGGCACGGACCAGGTTCCACAGCCAGGAGTACCCGACCCAGCACCACCACAGGACGGCCATGACCAGAACCCCGCGCAGCAGGTTGGTTCCACTCGGGTCGTCCGCCATCAGATCGGTGACGCGAGTCAAGGCGAATACGAACACGAGGTCGAAGAACAGCTCCAGCGGGGAAACCGAGGCACGCTCCTGCACCTGCTGCAGGCGTAGTCGCCGAGGGAAGGTCATTGCACCATCGTGGCAGTGGTCACATGAACATGCAGTGTCCTCGGGATTGCCGATGCCCGGCTGGGTGAAAGTCGCCCGGCCACCGTCGGTAAGGTTGACAATCGGACTTCGTAACCAGATCCCAGATCCGGAGGTTGATTGGCGTGGCACTCGTCGTGCAAAAGTACGGCGGATCCTCGGTGGCGTCCGCCGAGCGAATCCGACGCGTCGCCGAACGGATCGTTGAGACGAAACGCGCAGGCAACGACGTCGTCGTTGTCGTTTCGGCGATGGGCGACACCACCGACGAGTTGCTCGACCTCGCGCAGCAGGTGTGCCCCGGCGGTCCGCCCGCGCGCGAGATGGACATGCTGCTGACCTCGGGCGAGCGCATCTCCAACTCGCTCGTCGCGATGGCGATCCACTCCCTCGGGGAGGAGGCCCGCTCGTTCACCGGGTCGCAGGCAGGCGTCATCACGACCGGTGCGCACGGCAACGCCAAGATCATCGACGTCACCCCGGGCCGCGTCCGCGACGCACTCGACCGCGGATCGATCGTCCTGGTCGCCGGGTTCCAGGGCGTCAGCCAGGACAGCAAGGACGTCACCACCCTCGGTCGCGGTGGCTCCGACACCACGGCTGTCGCGTTGGCCGCGGCACTGAAGGCCGACGTCTGCGAGATCTACACCGACGTGGACGGCATCTACACCGCCGACCCGCGGATCGTCTCCGACGCCCAGCGCCTCGACACCGTCTCCTTCGAGGAGATGCTCGAGATGGCGGCGTGCGGGGCGAAGGTCCTGATGCTGCGCTGCGTCGAGTACGCCCGTCGCTACAACGTGCCCGTGCACGTCCGTTCCTCGTACACCACCAAGCCCGGCACCATGGTGTCCGGATCGATGGAGGACATTCCCGTGGAAGAAGCCATCCTCACCGGCGTCGCGCACGACCGCTCCGAGGCCAAGGTCACCGTCGTCGGCCTGCCCGACGTGCCCGGATACGCGGCCAAGGTCTTCCGCGCCGTCGCCGACGCCGAGATCAACATCGACATGGTCCTGCAGAACATCTCGAAGGTGGAGACGGGCAAGACCGACATCACCTTCACACTGCCGCAGACCGATCTGCCCGCCGCGGTGGAGAAGCTGACCGAGCTCCAGGGCGAGATCGGGTTCTCCGAGGTTCTCTCCAACGAGAGCATCGGCAAGGTGTCCCTCGTCGGCGCGGGCATGAAGAGCCACCCCGGCGTGACCGCGACCTTCTGCGAGGCGCTCGCAGAAGCCGGCATCAACATCGACCTGATCTCCACCTCGGAGATCCGGATCTCGGTGCTCGTCGACGACGCCGACCTCGACAACGCGGTTCGCGCGATCCACAAGGCATTCGATCTGGGCGGCGACGAAGAGGCCGTCGTCCACGCAGGAACGGGACGGTAGATCCATGGCACTGACCATTGCAGTCGTCGGCGCCACCGGGCAGGTCGGCGCCGTCATGCGCGGCCTGCTCGAGCAGCGCAACTTCCCCGCCGACAAGGTGCGGTTCTTCGCATCCGCACGTTCGGCCGGAACCACCCTGCCGTTCCGTGGCGAGGACATCGTCGTCGAGGACGCCGCCGCGGTGTCCGACGAGGACCTCAAGGGCATCGACATCGCGCTGTTCTCCGCCGGTGCCACCCTCTCGCGCGCGCAGGCTCCGCGGTTCGCCGCCGCCGGTGCCACCGTCATCGACAACTCGTCCGCGTGGCGCAAGGACCCCGAGGTCCCCCTCGTGGTCAGCGAAGTGAACCCGGAGGAGGCGAAGAACCCGCCGAAGGGCATCATCGCCAACCCGAACTGCACCACGATGGCCGCGATGCCGGTGCTCAAGGTGCTGCACGACGAGGCCGGCTTGCAGCGGCTGATCGTCTCCAGCTACCAGGCCGTGTCCGGCAGCGGCCTGGCCGGTGTCGACGAGCTCGCCACCCAGGTGCGCGCGGTCATCGACGACGCCGAGAAGCTCGTGCACAGCGGCTCCGCGGTCTCGTTCCCGGCACCGAACAAGTACGTCGCCCCCATCGCGTTCGACGTCATCCCGCTCGCCGGTTCGCTCGTCGAGGACGGCAGCGGCGAGACCGACGAGGACCAGAAGCTGCGCAACGAGTCCCGCAAGATCCTGGGGATTCCGGATCTGCTGGTCAGCGGCACCTGCGTTCGCGTGCCCGTCTTCACCGGACACTCGTTGTCCATCAACGCCGAGTTCGGCAACCCGCTGTCCGTCGAGCGCGCGAAGGAACTGCTCGCCGACGCGCCCGGCGTCGAACTCGTCGAGGTCCCGACTCCGCTCGCCGCCGCGGGCAGCGACCCGTCGCTCGTCGGTCGCATCCGGCAGGATCCGGGCGTCCCCGGCGGCCGTGGCCTCGCGCTGTTCGTGTGCGGTGACAACCTGCGCAAGGGTGCCGCACTGAACACCATCCAGATCGCGGAGCTGCTCGTCGGCTGACGCCGCTGATCTTCCCGCCCCATTCCTGAATGGCCCATTCATACAGTCCAACTGTATGAATGGGCCATTCAGGAATCAGGGGTGGTTCAGGGGAGGCGGAACCGAGGGATCGGGGGAGCGTCGGGGTAGGCCGGGGCGTCACCGAGTTCGGCGACCAGGTGCCGCGCCCACCCGACGAGACCGCCGATGTCGAGGGCATGTGGCGGACTCGCTTCGTGCGCGTCCAACAGTTCGGCGCCGCGTCGCAGGGTGGTCGGTGCCGCGGCATCGTTCCGCGCGATCTGCGTGAGCCCTTCGGTGAGCAGTGCCAGGCCCTGCCAGAGCTCGAGTTCCGAATTCGGGGCGGATGCCGCGGCCCCGGCAAGCAGGGCGGTCGCCTCCTCCGGTGATCCGTGGTCGAGGAGTCTCTGCGCCTCGGTGACGGTGGCGCCGAGGTCGAGCCGCTGCCGACTGTCGGTCATGGTCGAAACGCTAGCCGCTGTGTTCGGCCTGTGGAAGGTCCCGGTCGTTCGCTTCGACGACGGCGTCGGCGACGGAACCGCGGAGCGCCCGTCCGATCGGCCCCTCGTCGAGTGCGAGTGCCTTGACGATGACGGTCGCTGCCACGACGACGAACGACTGGATGAAGAGCCAGGTGATCGCGGTGAACACGAGGCCGAGTTCGCCGAACTTTGCCTGCGCCGACGCCGTTGCCATGGGGAGGTAGACGGTACCGCCGATGCCGACGGCGGTCAGTCCCGCAGAGGTCAGGGCGGCGGACGCCCACAGCACGCGGCCGGCGAGCCGTCCCTGCGTCAGCAGGTACGGCACGGCCATCCAGAGTCCGAACCAGACGAGTGCTTCACCCGTGAAGGCGAGCGGTGGCCCGATCCACTCGACCGTGGAGAATTGGCGGACGCGACCGAGGAGGGCGATGGCCGCGGCGACGGCGACGACCACGGCGACCCAGCGCCACCATCCGCGCACGGACAGTACGGGCACCTCCCAGACCCTGCCGTAGACGCGGCCCAGTGCGCGAGCGAAGGAGGTACCGCTGATGAGGACCATGAGGATGCCGATCACACCGAAGGTCGCGAAGGTCGGTGGGCTCGCCTCGACGGCGTCGGCCGTGGTGCGGGTGATGGACGTCAGTGATCCGGGGTCGATGCCGAGCTGGGAGGACAGGGTGTCGGAGGCGAGGTCGAGGTTGCTGACGGTTCCGACGGCGATGATGACGGGCAGCACGGAGATGAACTCCTGCGCCGCGAGCGTCATCGCACGGTCGGCGAGTTCGATCTCGGCGAGTCCGCGCAGGGCGCGGGCGACGGTCCGGCCCGCCGTCGTCCGGCGCAGCCAGCCGTGTGCCGACTGCCTGCGGACCTCGAGGGCTTCCTTGGCCAACTCGACCGACAACTTGGTGGGCTTCACAGGGCAAGTCAACCTGACGTCGGGGCCGCGCGGCACCCCAAATCCTCGGCGGGGTGCCATTCACCCGAAACGGATGATTCAGGGCCTTGGGGACGTGGTCACGATGGGGACGGATCGGTGTCCCCATGCGAAACGGAGTTGATCGGCAATGGCCCTGGACTTTTCGGACCGTACGGATTTCGACAACGCAGGGCGGGGGTTCATCGCCACGCTGGACCCGGTGACGATCACGGACGTCGAGGGGCGCGTCGTGTTCGACCTCAGCAAGTACGGGTTCCTCGGTGGCGAGTGTCCGGAGAGTGTCAATCCCAGTCTGTTCCGGCAGGCCCAGCTCTGCTACCGGAGTGGGTTGTTCGAGGTCACCGACGGCATCTATCAGATCCGCGGATTCGACATCTCGAACATGACCCTGGTCGAGGGGGACAGCGGAGTGATCGTGATCGATCCGATGATCTCTGCCGAGTGCGCGGCCGCCGGCCTCGCGCTGTACCGGGAGCACCGGGGTGACCGGCCGGTCACCGGCCTGATCTACACCCATTCGCACGGCGATCACTTCGGGGGCGTGATGGGGGTGCTGCCCGATGGCCGCGGGGACATTCCGATCATCGCGCCGGAAGGGTTCCTCGCGGAGGCGGTGTCGGAGAACGTGTACGCGGGCACGGCCATGAACCGGCGAGCGAACTACCAGTACGGGGCCACGCTCGAGGCCGGGCCCGAGGGCCAGGTCGGGCTGGGGCTCGGCATCGCGGTGTCGGGTGGTTCGCTCGGTCTGATTCCGCCCACGCTCGACATCACCCACACCGGACAGGAGGAGACGGTCGACGGGGTGCGGATCGTCTTTCAGATCACGCCCGGAACCGAGGCGCCGTCCGAGATGAACTTCCACTTTCCGGAGAAGCGGGCCCTGTGCGCGGCCGAGAACGCGACGCACAACCTGCACAATCTGCTGACCTTGCGCGGCGCGCTCGTGCGGGACCCGCGCATCTGGTCCCGGTACCTGGACGAGATGATCGAACTGTTCGTCGACGATTCCGACGTCGTGTTCGCCTCGCACCACTGGCCGACCTGGGGTGGCGACGACATCCGCCGGTTCCTGTCCGAGCAGCGCGACCTGTACGCCTACCTGCACGATCAGACCCTCCGGATGCTCAACGTCGGCCTGACCGGTGCGGAGATCGCGGAGCAATTCACGCTGCCGCCCACGTTGGACGCGGCGTGGCACGCGCGCGGCTACTACGGCTCGGTCAGTCACAACGTCAAGGCGATCTACCAGCGCTACATGGGATGGTTCGACGGCAATCCGTCGTCGCTGTGGCAGCATCCGCCGCAGGAACTCGCCACCAGGTACGTCGACGTCCTCGGTGGCGTCCCCGCTGTTCTGGAGAAGGCCCGCGGGTACACGGACGGTGGCGATCTGCGGTTCGCCGCCGAACTGCTCAAACACGCCGTGTTCGCCGAACCGGACAACGCCGACGCCAGGGAAGCCCTCGCCGACGTGTACACCCGGCTCGGTTTCGGCGCGGAGAACCCGACCTGGCGCAACTTCTACCTCACCGGCGCCAAGGAACTGCGGGGGGAGATCACCCCGCCGGACATCGATCTCGGTGCAGGCATGGCCGCGGCGCTGACCGTCGAGCAGCTCTTCGACACCCTGGCGATCCGGGTCGACGGCGTGCGCGCGGCCAGTGAATCACTGTGCATCACATGGAATTTCACAGATCTGAACACCACGATCAGGCTCGCGCTGTCGAACGGTGCGCTGATTCAGACTCCCGACCCCAGATCCGAGGCGTCGTCCGACCTGGTCGTGACGCTCACCAAGGCGCAGTTGCTCGCGATCCTGGCCGGTGGCGGCCTCGACGGGATCGAGTACACGGGCGATCCGGCAGCGTTGAAGCGCCTCGTGGCGGTGCTCGACGAGCCCGACCCGGCCTTCGCGATCGTCACCCCCTGAGTCGTGTCCGGCCCGGTGTGGTGAGCCACGCCGGGCCGGAGTTATTTTGACTAATTCCAGAAAAGGTGTTGTGGTTGTCCCGGTGGCCGAGTTCGTCCCCATGCCGTGAACAGCCCCACGGCACGGCCGCCGCCGAGTTCAACCGAGGTCCGGACGAGAACCGCGCCGACGGCGTGGAGAAAGCGAAGGGATCACCCATGAACGACCCGAAGAACACCGACACCACCCTGACCACCGCGGTCGGAGCGCCGGTGCCCGACAACCAGAACGTCGCCACTGCGGGACCTCGCGGCCCGCAGCTGCTGCAGGACGTCTGGTTCCTCGAGAAGCTCGCGCACTTCGATCGGGAGGTCATTCCGGAAAGGCGAATGCACGCCAAGGGATCCGGTGCGTACGGCACGTTCACCGTCACGAACGACATCACGAAGTACACCTCCGCGAAGATCTTCTCCGAGGTCGGCAAGAAGACCGACCTGTTCGCCCGCTTCTCCACGGTGGCCGGTGAGCGCGGAGCCGCCGACGCCGAGCGCGACATCCGCGGATTCGCGGTGAAGTTCTACACCGAGGAGGGCAACTGGGACCTCGTCGGCAACAACACTCCGGTGTTCTTCTTCCGTGACCCGCTCAAGTTCCCCGACCTCAACCATGCGGTCAAGCGCGACCCGCGCACGAACATGCGCAGCGCGAACAACAACTGGGACTTCTGGTCCAGCCTCCCCGAGGCGCTGCACCAGGTGACGATCGTGATGAGCGACCGCGGGCTCCCGGCCTCGTACCGGAACATGCACGGATTCGGTTCGCACACCTTCAGTTTCATCAACGCTGCCGGCGAGCGATACTGGGTCAAGTTCCACCACCGCTGTCAGCAGGGGATCGAGAACCTCACCGACGCCGAGGCCGCTGACCTCGTCGGTCAGGACCGCGAGAGTCACCAGCGTGACCTGTACGAGGCGATCGAGCGCGGTGAGTTCCCGAAGTGGAAGCTGATGGTGCAGATCATGCCGGAAGCGGACGCGCAGACGGTGCCGTACCACCCGTTCGACCTGACCAAGGTCTGGCCGAAGGGTGACTACCCACTGATCGAGGTTGGGGAATGGGAGCTCAACCGCAACCCCGACAACTACTTCGCCGAGGTCGAGCAGGCCGCGTTCAACCCGGCGCACGTGGTGCCCGGCATCAGCTTCTCGCCCGACCGGATGTTGCAGGGACGGCTGTTCTCCTACGGCGACGCGCAGCGGTACCGATTGGGAGTCAACAACTTCCAGATCCCTGTCAATGCGCCCCGCTGTCCGGTGGCGAACTTCCACCGGGACGGCGCGATGCGCGTGGACGGCAATCAGGGCAGCTCGCTGCACTACGAGCCGAACTCGTACGGCAAGTGGCAGGAGCAGCCGCAGTACCGGGAGCCGGCGCAAGCGGTCGGTGCCATCGCCGACCACTTCGACTACCGCGCGGACGACGACGACTACTACTCGCAGCCGCGGGCACTGTTCAACCTGATGAACGCCGAGCAGAAGCAGGCGTTGTTCGACAACACCGCGCGCAACATTCACGGCGTCGATCCGCAGATCGTGCAACGTCACATCGCCAACTGCACCCGGTGTGACCCCGCATACGGGGAAGGTGTGGCGAAGGCCCTCGCGGCGCTCGACGCCTGACTCGTCCGCCGCTCCGGGGTGGCAAGGGGCACACCGAGGTTTTCTTGACTTGTTCCAGAAATGGCAGGGATACTCGGGACATGCAGGAAATCGGTACGCACACAGACCCCCGCGCGCAGTTGCGTGCGGTGGGACTGCGCGTCACCGCGCCTCGACTCGCCGTCCTGGGTGCGGTGGCCGCGAACCCGCATTCCGATGCAGACGAGGTGGCGGCGGAGGTCCGCGCCGAACTCGGTTCCGTCTCCACCCAGGCCGTGTACGACGTACTCAAGGCGTGCGTCAACGCGGGCCTCCTGCGCCGCATCGAACCGGCCGGGTCGCCGGCCCGGTTCGAGGCGCGGACCGGTGACAACCACCACCACCTGGTGTGCCGCGACTGCGGCCGCGTCGTCGACGTCGACTGCGTCGTCGGCCACGCCCCGTGCCTGGAGCCGTCGCAGTCGCACGGCTTCGAGATCGACGAGGCCGAGGTGGTGTTCTGGGGCCGCTGCGACCGGTGTCGCAGCGCGCAGGCCCCGGATCACCAGTTGGACCACCAGTAGACGGCGCACGCCAGCAAGAACAGAACAACGGAATCCATGACGGCCCCCTCGGTTCGACCGGACACTCCCAGTGTCCGCCGCAAAACTCGGCCGAACGAGATTCGCGGCGCAATGTATGCGGATTCGTTTCGTTGGGTATCACGAGTGGGACGGAATGTATTCGAACCGAAACGCCTTGGAACGCAAGGCGGACCGAAGAACAGCGTCGGCCGGACACGGCCGACCGAACTTCGACGAGAGTAGGAGAAGAGAATGACCAAGGGCCCCATCGCAAGCACACTCGACGCCGGGCAGCAGCAGATCACTGGTGACGCGCTGCAGGGTACCGTCGTCGATCTGATCGATCTGAGCCTCGTCGCCAAGCAGGCGCACTGGAACGTCATCGGACGTAACTTCCTGTCCGTCCACGAGTCGCTCGACGAACTGGTCACGGTCGCGCGCGACTTCACCGACGCCGCTGCCGAGCGGGCCACCGCGATCGGTGTCAGTCCGGACGGACGCGCGGCGACCGTCGCATCCGACGCCGGAACCACCGGCTTCGGTGCCGGCTGGACCAGCGACACCGATGTCGTCGACGCGATCGTGGCGAACCTTGCCGCTGTCGTGGAGCGACTGCGCGCGCGGATCGAGGCGACGGAGAAGGCGGACCCCGTCACGCAGGACCTGCTCATCGGTTTCACCGCTCGACTCGAGCAGCTGCACTGGATGTGGCAGGCCCGCGCTGCCTGATCCGGTGGTGTGAGCGAGTGGCCGGCCCCGCGGGGCCGGCCACTCGCCGTCTCACTCCATGAAGCGGGCCAGGAACTCGATCAGCAGCCGTTCGGCGACGGGTTCCGGAAGTGCCTCGATCAGGGCGAGTAGATCGGCCATGGATCCGCCGAGGCCGGCCGTCGGATCGAGTCCGGCGAGCGTGAGGACCGCCGCACAGTTCTCGCTGGTGAGGTCCTCGGGGCGAATGTGGTCGGCAGCCGCGACGAAATCCTCCGGTGCCACGGCGCCCGGTATGCCGCGCACGGCGTCGGCAGCCTTGGTCACAGCGGTGGCCAGGTCGTCGGCGACGGCCTCCGTCACCGGCGTCAGCGTGAGGTGCGTGGTGCGCGGCAGAACCGTTCCGTCGGACTGGGTCCGGCCGGGCTGCGGCTGCAGCACCCACCCGAGCTCACGCGCCGCGTCCGCCCACCGGTGCGGGTCGACTCGTCGATCCTCGGGGACGGCGGTGTCCGTCGCGACCGCCAGCAGCGGCCCGACCGGATCGCCGACGATCCGGAGCCCGTCGATGCCGTCGATCACGGCCCGCAGGTGTGCCGCGGAACGCGCGATCCTCCCGGTCAGCTCGTCGAATCCGTCCTTACCCAACGCCTTCGACACGGCCCACCCGGCGGCGATCGGCATCACGGTGCGCGACCCGAGCATGGTCGGATTCACCACCGCGTACCCGGGCCACGCGCTCGTGGCGAACCACTGCCTGCGGTGCCGGTCCCGGTCCCGGTACAGCAACACGGACACACCCTTGGGGGCGTAGCCGTACTTGTGTAGATCCACGGACAGGCTCGCGACCCCGGGCACCCGAAGATCCCACAGCGGTCGGGTGTCCGCGCCGGGCCACCACGGCAGCACCCAGGCGCCGATGCAGCCGTCGACGTGCACCGGGACACCCTGCGCAGCACAAACTTCCGCGATCTCGGCGATCGGGTCGAGTGCGCCGTGCGGATACGACGGGGTGGACGCGACCACCAGGGCAACGGAGTTGTCGAGTGCCGCGGCGACGTCGTCCGGCCGGAGGCGGCAGGTGTCCGGGTCGACGGGCAGTACCCGCAGGCGCAGGTCCAGATAGTGCGCGGCCTTGATGAATGCGGCGTGAGCAGTCGATCCGATGACCAACGTCGGTCGGTCCTCGCGTCCCGTCGCGGCGCGCCACGAGTCGCGCGCCGATTTCACCGCGAGCATGCAGCTCTCGGTGCCGCCGCTGGTCACCGATCCGACGACGCCGTCCACGCCGTCGGCGAGAACGGACCGGGCGAGGGCGACGAGATCGCGTTCGAGGGCGGCCACCGACGGGAAGGTGGTGGGGTCGAGGCCGTTGAGCGGCTGTGCTTTTCGTGCGGCGGCCCCGGCGAGGTCGTCGAGCTCGGCGATGCCGGAGTCGTAGACGTACGACAGCAGACGTCCGCCGGAGGTGGGGGCGTCCGCCTCCCGCAGTTCGTCGAGACGGGCGAGAACGTCCTGGGGTGACTGCTCGAACTGCATGCGACTCACTGACTCCTGTTTCGATCTTCTGCTGCCAGCTGGTATCTGCGGAGCACGACGATGCTGGCCGTGACGAGGACCGCAGGGACAGCGGTGAACGCTACGGCGATGCCCGCCAGTGCCGCGTCGGACTGCGCCACGATGTCCTCGCCCGAGGACGAGACGAATCCCGTTGCGGCGAGGATCAACAGGACCACCGCTGGCCCCAATGCCATCGCGGCGGTCTCGGCGGCTGTCCAGACCCCGCTGAACGCGCCCGCGCGCACACTGCCACCGGTCCGCTCCTCGTGATCGGTGATGACGTCGGGCAGCATCGACATGGGCAGCATCTGCATGCCCGCGTAGCCGATTCCGGCTACGGCGACGACCGGATAGATCCACGGGCCTGCGCCGACCAGCAGGCCGAGCAGCGCGATCGTCGAGGCGAGGAACAGCGCCGACGCGAGCAGGAAGGTGCGCTGCTTGCCCCAGCTGCGTACGAGTCGCATCCACAGCGGCATCACCGCGACCGCGGGCCCGACGAGGGCCGCGAACAGCACCGACACCGCGCCTTCGGAGTCGAGCAGGTAGGTCGCGACGTACTGCGCTGCGCCGAGCATGGTGCCCGTCGCCAGTGCTTGAAGTGCGAATGTCAGGAGCAGCACCCGGAAGGGTGCGCTGGCCCGTACCGCGGCGAACGTGTCGGAGAATCCGTGTGCCGTCGTGGTTTCGACCGAGCTCTGTGCTCGTCCTCGCGGTGCGATCGACCACGCCGCGAGCATTCCGAGGCCGAGGATCGCGCCCGCGACGACGCCCATCACGAGGTATCCGGTCCGGCCTCCGCCACCGATCTCTCGTAGCGCCGGGCCTCCCGCACCGAACAGCAGGATCGCGACACCGAGCAGGGCGACCCGCCACGACATCAAGCGGGACCGCTCGAGGTAGTCGTCTGTGAGTTCGGCGGGCAGCGCGATGTAGGGGACCTGGAACAGTGCGAACGCGATCGCGGCGGCGATGAATGCCGCGCCGACCCACAGTCCCGACGCCGCGGCGGAGAGTCCGGACGGAACGGCGAAGGTGAGCGCGAAGAACACCGGCAACGTGAGTGCGCCGAGCAGCAGGAATCGCCTGCGGGTGCCCGTGCGGGCCGCGTCGCCGTCGGAACGCGCGCCGATCAGCGGGTTGATGAGCACGTCGAGAGCCTTGGGTGCGAACACGAGCACGCTCGCGGCGATCGCGGGCACGGCCAGGGTGTCGGTCAGGTAGTACGCGAGAACCAGGCCGGGGAGGGTCGCGAATCCGCCGGTGCCGACGGATCCGAGGGAGTATCCGGTGACCGTTCGCCTGCTCAGCCGGGGAGGTGCCGTGGTCATTCGGTAAACATAGGACACGTGTCCAGGTTGGGGGGAGGGTTGTGCGCACACCTTCCGGAAAGGGCGAATGCCCCTCACCTGGGGTGAGGGGCATTCGCTCTGTCCTGCTGGCTACCTGCGATCAGGAACCGAAGATGTTCTCCAGAGAACCGGCCGATCCGGAGCCGCCCGGGGTTCCGGGGTCGGCGACGGTGATCGTGGACACCGCCGACGTGGACCCGGTGAATCCGGGCTCGCCGGTGTAGACGGCGGTTAACGCATGTGCACCGGTGGCGGTGAACGTGTGGGTCAGGACCGCCTTGCCGTCGACGACGGCGATCGGGTCACCGATCGGGGTGTTGCCATCGAAGAAGCGGACGGTGCCCACGGTGACGAGAGCGCCCGCGTCGGTCTTGACCGTGGCGGTCAGGGTGGCCGGGTCGCCGGTGGCGGCGGACGTGGGTGCCTCGACCGTCGTGACGGTCGCGACGTCGCCCGGTGCCGGGTCGGTCACCGAGACGGTGCTCGGCGTGCTGGAGGAGCCGGCGAAGCCCTCAGCGCCGCTGTAGGCGGCGGTGATCGAATGGCTGCCCGCCGTGGTGAACGTGTGGCCCAGGGTGGCGGTGCCGCCCGTGACCGGTGCGGTGCCGAGAACCGTGTCGCCGTCCTTGAACTCGACGGTGCCGGTGGCCTCGGCCGGGTTGACCGTGGCGGTGAGGTCGACGGCGGTGCCGGTGACGGCGGTGCCGGTGACGTTCAGCGTCGTGGTCGTGTCGACGATCACCGGGTCGGTGGAGACGTCGACGGTGCCGAGAGCGGAGACACTCGTGGCGAATCCCTCAGCGCCGCTGTAGGCGGCCGTGATGCTGTGGGTGCCATCGGTGGTGAAGGTGTGGTTCAGGGTGGCGACACCGGCGTTGACCGGTGCGGTGCCGAGAACCGTGTCGCCGTCCTTGAACTCGACGGTGCCGGTGGCCTCGGCCGGGTTGACCGTGGCGGTGAGGTCCACGGCGGTGCCGGTCTTGGCGGTCGCCGGGACGTTCAGTGTCGTGGTGGTGTCGACGACGGCGATAGTGACGTCGACGGTCGATGCCGCCGAGGCGGACGGAGCGTTCGACGCGTCACCCGAGTACGCGGCGGTGATCGAGTGGCTGCCCGCCGTGGTGAACGTGTGGCTCAGGGTGGCGGTGCCGTCCGTGACCGGTGCGGTGCCGAGAACCGTGTCGCCGTCCTTGAACTCGACTGTTCCGGTCGCGCCTGCCGGATCGACCGAGGCGACGAGGTCGACGGCCGCGCCGGTGACGGCGGTGGCCGGGACGTTCAGAGCGGTGGTGGTGCCGACAACCGTCACGTCCACGCCGGAGACTGCAGAGGTGGACGGGTTGTGGGTGGCGTCGCCGCTGTAGACGGCGGTGACGTCGTGGTTGCCGACGGTGGTGAAGGCGTGGTTGAGGGTGGCCGTGCCCGCGTTCACGGGGACGGGTGCGCCGATGTCGGTGGCGCCGTCCTTGAACTGGACGGTGCCGGTGGCGTCCGCCGGGGCGACGGTCGCCGTGAGATCGACGGCCTGTCCGATCGTGGACGTCGCCGGAACGTTCAGCGTGGTCGTGCTGTCGACGACCTTGACGGACACGTCGACGGACGACACGGCCGACGTCGACGGGCCGTGGGTGGCGTCGCCGCTGTAGACGGCGGTGACGTCGTGGTTGCCGACGGTGGTGAAGGCGTGGTTGAGGGTGGCCGTGCCCGCGTTCACGGGGACGGGTGCGCCGATGTCGG